>NC_015559.1:2985000-3289980 GCF_000214215.1 Marinomonas posidonica IVIA-Po-181 | reverse complement strand
CAATGCTGTCTTTTTTCGGTATTGAGTCTTTTCCTGTTGTTATCCTAGGGACACTCATTTTTACGATTTTTGTGACTGGTGTTTATGGTTGGGTGATCGAACGTGTTGCTTATCGTCCTTTGCGAGGCTCCAGTCGCCTTTCTATCTTGATTTCTGCTATCGGTATGTCTCTGATTTTGCAGAACTATGTCCAAATTAGCCAAGGAGCGAAACAGCAAGGGGTGCCAACCTTATTGTCAGGCGCGATTCGTTTTGATGTGGGTGATGGCTTTGTTCAGCTGACCTATATGAAACTGTTTATCCTGTGCGCCTCTTTCATTGGTATGGGCGTATTGACTTACATTATTCAAAAAACCAAATTAGGCCGTATGTGTCGAGCTACTCAGCAAGACCCTAAAATGGCGTCTATTTTGGGGATCGACACAGATAAAATCATTTCAACTGTGTTTGTCATTGGCGCCACAATGGCGGCGTTAGCCGGTGTGTTAGTGACCCTTGATTACGGTGGTTTTGATTTCTATGTGGGCTTTATTATTGGTATTAAAGCTTTTACTGCTGCGGTATTAGGAGGCATTGGTTCATTACCTGGTGCCATGTTGGGTGGTATCATTCTCGGCCTTTCTGAAGCCTTGTTTGCTGGCTTGATTAGTTCAGATTATAAAGACGTGTTCTCTTTCTCTTTGCTGGTCATTATCTTGATTTTTCGACCAAGTGGCCTATTGGGTAAACCTGAAGTGGAGAAGGTGTAATGAGCCAAGCTGCGGTAAGTATTGATTACAAAAAAAGCGTGATAGATGCCGTTATTGCAGGCTTATTAGCGCTAATTGTCTTTGGCCCCATTGTTGGCATTGTGTTGGATGGTTATGACTTTCATGCAGAGCCTAAGCGTTTACTGTGGATTGTGGTTGTGGTGATGGCAGGACGTTTACTGGCCTCTGTTTTATTTCAAACGAAACGCGGGAAAGTCTTACTTTATAAACACAGTTCAAAAGACGATGGTGTGCATGTCTTGCCACCAGGTCATAAGTCCAAATTGCGTTGGGTGATTCCATTAGTCATTGTCATTGCTTTTTTAATGCCTTTTGTGGCGACCAAGTATATTTTAACTGTGATTATCCTAGGGCTCATTTATGTTTTACTGGGCCTTGGCTTAAACATAGTCGTGGGTTTGGCCGGATTATTAGACTTAGGTTTTGTCGGTTTTTATGCCATTGGCGCTTATGGATTGGCGTTAGGCTATGAAAATCTGGGTTTGGGCTTTTGGTCTATGTTACCGCTGGCAGCCATAATTGCGGCGTTTGCTGGCGCAATTCTAGGGTTTCCTGTGTTAAGGATGCATGGCGATTACTTAGCGATTGTGACCCTTGGCTTTGGTGAGATCATTCGTTTGGTATTAACAAACTGGACGAGCCTCACGCATGGGCCAAATGGTATGAATGCGCCATTACCCACTCTTTTTGGACTCGAGTTTAAGCGTCGTGCCAGCGAAGGGCATGTGCCTTTTCATGAGTTCTTTGGCTTGTCGTATAGCTCTGCCTATAAATACATTTTCATTTATCTTGTCTTGCTGCTGGTGGTGTTGGGGGTGCTATACGTTAAAAAACGCCTGACCAAAATGCCCATTGGCCGTGCCTGGGAAGCTCTTCGTGAAGATGAAATCGCGTGTCGTTCACTGGGTCTAAATCATGTATTGGTGAAGTTATCAGCGTTCATGATTGGCGCCTCTACCGGTGGTTTGGCGGGCGTCTTCTTTGCGACTTATCAGGGGTTTGTTAACCCGTCTTCTTTCACTTTCTTTGAGTCAGCTTTAATCCTTGCCATTGTGGTTCTAGGGGGGATGGGCTCTACTTTAGGTGTGGTGATTGCCGCCTTTGTATTGACTGTGCTACCTGAAGTGTTGCGAGAGGTGGCAGAATTCCGAGTATTGGCATTTGGTATGTTGATGGTATTAATGATGATCTGGAAGCCTCGTGGATTAATTCGTATGACAAGGACAGGTGTTGCGCTGCGTGAGGGGAAGGTGGAATGAGCCAAGATAGTATTTTAAAAGTAGACAATTTGGTCATGCACTTTGGGGGGATTAAAGCCCTAAATAACATAGATTTTGAAATTAAACGGGGTTCTGTCTCAGCGTTAATTGGTCCAAACGGGGCTGGCAAAACCACGGTATTTAACTGCTTAACCGGCTTTTACAAAGCCACCGGTGGCGACATCATGTTGCATGCCAGTGGTAAGCGTACCAGTGTGATTGAAGTATTGGGTGAGCCTTTTAAAGGGGGGGATTTTGTTAATCCCATCGCCTTCGCTAAGCGTCTTAAATATAAAATGTTTGGTGGCTCTCATTTAGTGAACCGTGCGGGCCTGTCACGTACTTTCCAGAATATTCGATTGTTCAAAGAAATGTCCGTGGTTGAAAATCTATTGGTGGCGCAACACATGCGGGTAAACCGTAGTCTGGTCTCAGGCATTTTGAATACCAAAGCATTTAAAAAGTCAGAAGAAGAAGCGCTCGAGCGTGCTTTTTATTGGCTTGGTGTGGTGGATTTGAAAGACTTTGCTAACCGCTTGGCTGGTGAACTTTCTTATGGTCAGCAACGTCGTTTGGAAATTGCTCGTGCCATGTGTACCAATCCGGAAATTGTCTGTCTGGATGAGCCTGCCGCCGGTTTAAACCCTTCTGAAACAGAAGCCTTAACTAAAATGATACGGGTATTACGTGATGAGCATAATACGACGGTTTTATTGATCGAGCATGATATGGGCATGGTAATGAATATTTCAGATTACATTGTGGTTTTAGACCATGGTGAAGTCATTGCCAAAGGGGGTCCAGAAGACATTAAATCAAACCCTAAAGTGATTGCCGCTTATCTGGGAGCCGAAGAAGGCGAAGAGGTGACACTATGAGCAGCTTAATGGAATTCAAGGATGTCGATGTTCATTACGGACCCATTCAGGCATTGAAAAAAGTCTCGCTCAACGTTAATGAAGGGGAAATTGTAACCTTGATTGGCGCGAATGGTGCCGGAAAATCGACCTTGTTGATGTCGATTTTCGGACAGCCCAGGATTTCGTCAGGTCAGATTATTTACCGTGGCGAAGACATTTCCAAAAAATCGGCTCACTATGTGGCGTCACATGGCTTAGCTCAATCTCCTGAAGGTCGTCGAATCTTTCCGGGCATGACAGTGGAAGAGAACCTTCTGATGGGGACGATTCCAATTGGCATGGACCATGCGGAAGAAGACATGCGAAAGATGTTTGATTTGTTTCCGCGCTTAGAAGAGCGTCGTACTCAAAGAGCATCAACCATGTCTGGTGGTGAACAACAGATGCTGGCCATTGCACGAGCTTTGATGAGTCGTCCAACGCTGTTGTTACTTGACGAGCCGAGCTTGGGGTTGGCGCCGATTATTGTGAAGCAAATCTTTGAAATTCTCAAAGACGTTGCGAGCACAGGTATGACCATTTTCTTAGTGGAGCAGAATGCCAATCATGCCCTGAAATTGGCTGATCGTGGTTATGTTATGGTCAATGGTGAAATTCGCATGACTGGAACCGGTGATGAATTACTAGTGAACCCTGAAGTGAGAGAGGCCTATCTAGGCGGCCATTGAGTTCGTTAAGTGTCAATAAAAACGGCGTCTTGTTTTATGCACAAGACGCCGTTTTTTTATGAGTGTGAATAACTGATTGAGTTTTCAACAGAATTATCAAACTCGATGCTCAGGCTCTAAATAATTTACCAGTTACTATGTCTTTAACTTGAGATGGTTGATCAGCTTGCCCCAACGGCGCTTGATAAATGCCATCGATCTGATCACCAAAGTAATGGCTGACGTCTTCTGCTGTCATGGCTGGGTCAAGCCCTGCGGGATTAGCTGAGGTGGATACAATGACACCGCCAAACGCCTGACAAAGTGCTTGTACGGCCTTGTGTTGTGTCAGTCTAATGGCAACGCTTTGATGCTCGCCACGCACCCAATTTGGCGTGATTTGAGTATCAGGAACTACCCAAGAGATTGGACGATCCGTCTTGCTGATTAAACGTTGTGCGGCGTCTTCCGATAGCGTATTGATCCACGGTTTTAGTTGAGAAGGGTCACCAGCAATGAGGATTAACCCTTTCGCTTCTGGTCGAGACTTTAGTGCTAAGATCCGTCTCACTGCAGTTTGATTAAACGGGTCACATCCAAGTCCCCAAACCGCCTCAGTAGGGTAAGCAATCACGCCGCCTTGTTGAAGAATATTGGCAAGTTCCGCCGTGGAAGTTATGAGTTTCATGATAGACCAGTGCAAGAAAGCGTTAAAAAAAAGAGGGCTGAATTGTAGCGGTAATTTCTAATATGAGCCAGTATTGGCTGGGCTTAACGCCTCAGCCAATGGGTTGTTTAAGGCCGAAGGTTAGCCTTATGACATAGCATCAATCTTTTCTTTGATTTCACTAATTTTACTGTTAACAACTTTTTCAAGGTGTTCTAATTCTTTAATTAGATCTTCTTTAGATGCCTTGCTTTCGTGTTGTTTGCCAACGATTTGCTCTAGCTCTTCCATTGCTCTTAGGACAACAAGAGAAGGTTCTTGTACTTGGCGATAAGTTTGTTGACCGCCATCGGCCAATACCGTTTTTGTTGAACGACCAAATTTGAATTTTTTACTTTTAGGTAACAAAGAGCCTTTTTCGCGACGGTAATAGATTTTTAACACATCGTAGCCGGCTTCATAACGTAGAGTGAATTTTTCAATGTCTTGAATACTGGTAACGCCCATTGACTGAAGTGTTGGATGCATATGAATTTTCCCTATTGTTAGTGTATAAATCTTATTCTTAATTAGTATGGGATTGTGGTCTGAAAAGCAAGTTTAAATTGGCTTGAAGATAAGAAGAAGCCAGTCACCTTGATATGACTGGCTTTGTTCGAGGATTTAGAGAGTATTACTCGTCATCTTGTTCGGCGTGGTCAATATTGAGTTCTTTGATTTTTCGAGTCAGGGTATTACGGCCCCAGCCAAGCAATAATGAAGCGTCACGGCGGCGACCACCTGTGTGGGCAAGCGCCGTTTCAATCATAATACGCTCAAATTTAGGCACGGCTTGATCCAGTATGCCTTTTTGTCCCGTAGCCAAAGTACTGTCTACCCAGTTCTTCAATGCTTCTTCCCAAGAGGAGAAGGGTTGCTCATTTGGAACGGCTGTTAATAATTCTGGCGGTAAATCTTCCACTAGCACTTCACGGCCAGATGCCATAACAATTAACCAGCGACAGGTGTTTTCAAGCTGGCGAACATTTCCTGGCCAGTCTAGCTGAGTAAGGTAGTTTTCAGTTTCCTTTGTTAGTTGTTTAGGCTCAACCGATAACTCTTCAGCGGCCCGACTAAGGAAATGGCGTGCCAGTTTTGGAATGTCTTCACGACGTTCTGCCAGTTTAGGCAGGTGGACACGAATAACATTTAAACGATGGAATAAGTCTTCTCGGAATGACCCTTTTTGAACCAAGGTTTCTAGGTCTTGGTGAGTTGCTGCTATGATGCGCACGTCCACTTTTACTGGCGTGTGTCCACCGACTCGATAAAATTCACCGTCGGCTAAAACCCGCAACAATCGTGTCTGAGTCTCCGCAGGCATGTCGCCTATCTCGTCCAGAAATAAGGTACCGCCATTGGCTTGTTCAAAGCGACCGCGTCGCTGAGTATTGGCTCCGGTAAAGGCACCTTTCTCATGGCCAAACAACTCTGATTCGATTAGGTCATGCGGGATCGCCGCCATGTTCAAGGCAATAAAAGGATTGGCGGCTCTTGGACTGTGAGTATGCAGTGCTTGGGCAACCAATTCTTTACCTGTACCAGATTCACCATTAATTAGAACGGTAATGTTGGAATTCGCTAAACGGCCAATCGCACGAAAGACTTCCTGCATTGCAGGCGCTTCACCAATGATCTCTTTGTCGACCTGTTGTTCGACTTCTTCTTCCATGTCCTCTGTGCTGGGCATGGCATTTTTATGGTGAAGCATGGCACGTTTTACTAGGCTAACCGCTTCTTCAACGTCAAAAGGTTTAGGCAAATATTCAAATGCACCACCTTGATACGATGCCACGGCGCTTTCTAAATCTGAATGTGCCGTCATGATAATCACGGGCAAATAAGGGTAGTCGCTCTGTAGTTTTTCAAGCAGTTTTAACCCGTCCATCCCTGGCATACGAATGTCACTGATGATGGCATTAGGCTGCTCTTTATCAATCATGTGTACTAGGTTTTCAGCTGAGTCAAATAGACGGCATTGAATGCCTTCTTGTTCTAATGTTTTTTCTAAAACCCAGCGAATGGAGCGGTCATCATCAACAATCCATACGGTTTCTTCAGTTGTCATAAGTGTTTCTCCTGCTCTTGGACTGTCGTCTCAATGGGTATT
Source organism: Marinomonas posidonica IVIA-Po-181 (assembly GCF_000214215.1). Taxonomy (NCBI): domain Bacteria; kingdom Pseudomonadati; phylum Pseudomonadota; class Gammaproteobacteria; order Oceanospirillales; family Oceanospirillaceae; genus Marinomonas; species Marinomonas posidonica. The sequence goes on along the minus strand of NC_015559.1, from coordinate 3,283,568 downwards.
AATATATTGAATTCTGTGTGTTGAGGTTCGCTGTTGCATTCCACAATGCCCTGATGTTGATGGATAACCGATTGGGCAATTGAAAGTCCCAGACCTGTGCCGTCTGCACGGCCACTGACCATAGGGTAAAATAAGGTATTTAAAATATTTTCTGGAATGCCTGGACCGTTATCAATGATGCTGAGTTTGCAGACTAAACGGTGACGCTTTGAGCCGATGGTGAATTGGCGTAAGGTGCGAGTCACAATTTGAATGGTTCTGTTTTGATTGTTGTCATCGGCCATTAAGGCTTGCATGGCATTTCGAGTAATGTTCAATAACGCTTGTATTAACTGAGATTCGTCGCCAACAAGGTCTGGAATGCTCGGGTCATAATCTCGAATGAGCTTAATTTGATTGTCCGTTTCCACGGAAATAAGTTGTCTAACGCGCTCAATCACTTTGTGAATATTAAGCGGTTTGTTTTTTGGTAATTGTCTTGGCCCCAGTAGGCGGTCGACCAAATCTCTTAACCGGTCTGACTCTTCAATGATTACTTGAGTATAATCTTTTAGAGCTTCGTCAGTAAAAGCTCGGCTGATTAATTGCGCGGCACCACGAATGCCGCCCAGCGGGTTTTTGATTTCATGGGCCAGTCCCCGAACTAATTCTTTACTGGTCTCATGGTTGGCAATGATTTCATCTTCTTTGGAGATGCGTTTCATTCTGTCTCTTGGGTAGAGTTCAATAATGAGGCTTTCGGTAAAGTTAGAAGAGCCCATAACCGGGGTAACGGTATAGTCACAAAACAACTTCTTCCCATTGCTGCATTCAATTTCGGCTTCACGTTTGGTGAAGGGATGGCCTGACTCAATGGCTGACATCAAGGCTTCAATGCTTTCTTCGCCTTCGCGAAATGCCGCGCTTAAGTCATTTCCATAGATGCGACGACGACTGACCGCTAATAACATTTCGGCGGCTGGATTAAGGTACTCAATCTCTAACTTGTGGTTTAATTCAACTACCGCAGTGGATAAATGATCTATTAATAAACTGTGCACACTAATCGCCTCTTCTCTGACATTAATCTAACTGCAAAAAACGAACCAACATTGGGCAATCCAAAACCGCTTATTTATCAAGTCTTTTATTTTTTATGTATGGCATGTCTGCACTATTGTAGTGCATTTAGTGAGGGGTAAATTTTCTAGTGCAAAAAAAAGCCCCGATCTGTGTCGGGGCTTTTAAATTAGAAATTATGACGGATTATACGCTGTAGTAAAGATCGAATTCTACAGGGTGAGTTGTCATAGAAACGCGCAATGCTTCTTCGGTTTTCAGTTCGATGTAAGCATCGATCATGTCATCAGAGAATACGCCGCCTTGAGTTAAGAACTCACGACCTTCGTCTAGACACTTAAGCGCTTCTTCTAAGCTGCCAGCCACTTGTGGGATAGCCAATGCTTCTTCTGCTGGAAGGTCGTAAAGATCTTTATCAGCCGCATCGCCTGGGTGGATTTTGTTTTTGATGCCGTCAAGGCCAGCCATCAACATAGCCGCGAAAGCTAGGTATGGGTTAGCGGTTGGATCAGGGAAACGAGCTTCAATACGCTTGCCTTTAGGGCTTGCAACGTATGGAATACGGATAGAAGCAGAGCGGTTACGTGCAGAGTAAGCCAACATAACAGGCGCTTCAAAACCAGGAACAAGACGCTTGTAAGAGTTAGTTGAAGCGTTGGTAAACGCATTCAATGCTTTAGCGTGCTTAATGATACCGCCAATGTAGTAAAGCGCTGTTTCAGATAGACCAGCGTATTGGTCACCAGCGAACTGGTTAACGCCATCTTTCCAGAAAGATTGGTGAACGTGCATACCAGAACCGTTGTCGCCAACGATTGGTTTAGGCATGAAAGTCGCTGTCTTGCCGTAAGCGTGAGCAACATTGTGTACGCAGTACTTAAGTACTTGTACTTCATCGGCTTTCTTAACCATAGTGTTAAATTTAACACCGATTTCGTTTTGACCAGCCGTCGCTACTTCATGGTGATGAACTTCTATTTCTAGTCCCATTGTTTCCATCGCGCCACACATTGCAGAACGTAGGTCGTGATGAGAATCTACAGGAGGTACTGGGAAGTAACCGCCTTTCACGGTAGGACGGTGACCCATGTTACCGCCTTCGATTTTAGAGTTAGATGCCCAAGCGGCTTCTTCTGCATTGATTTCTACAGAACAACCAGACATGTCAGCTTTCCAGCGAACGTCGTCAAATACGAAGAATTCTGGTTCTGGACCAAAGAAAGCCGTGTCGCCAAGACCTGTTGATTTTAGGAACTCTTCAGCGCGCAATGCAACAGAACGTGGATCGCGGTCATAACCTTGCATAGTAGAAGGTTCGATGATGTTACAACGAACAATAACCGTAGGCTCTTCAGTGAAAGGGTCAATAATTGCCGTGTCATCTTGTGGCATCATGATCATGTCTGATTCGTTAATGCCTTTCCAGCCAGCGATGGAAGAACCATCAAACATCTGACCATTTTCAAAGAACTCTTCATCAACAGTAACAGCCGGAATCGAAACGTGCTGTTCTTTACCTTTAAAATCAGTAAAACGAAGGTCAACCCACTTCGCGTCATGCTCGGCAATCAAGGCAAGGGTCTTGTCTGACATAGTTATTCTCCAGTCGTTGTTAAAGCAAAATAGCTTTTCGTTTGATAGTGCTTCAATGCAAAGCACGATTTCCCCAATATAAAGCACAAGCTGTGCCAGAAGTTTGTGCGAATAAAAAAAACCATAAAAAACATATAGATAAAACGATAGGTTATTTTTTGTGCACAGATTAATGACCACTCAAATAGCATAATATATGCATAATGAACTGTGTTGGTGCAATAATTGATGTCGTGATTCTTTTTGGTGCAAATATAAAGTTTTCGTATCCCTGTCCTTTTCTTTATAATGCGCTTTCTTTTTAACCACTTGGTATTTTACCCGCAAGCTCTATGAAATTTATCGTTAAGTTCTTCCCTGAAATCACCATCAAAAGTCGTCCTGTCAGAAAAGCCTTTATCAAACAGTTAAGACATAATCTCAAGTTGGTGTTAAAGAAATATGACTCGGAGGTGGTGGTCGCGGGAAACTGGGATTTCATCGAAGTATTGTCTAATCGCGATGAGTTACGTGAGGATTTCACCGATGCGCTTTCTCGAGTCGCTGGTATTGCTCACTTCCAATTTGTCAGAGAGTTTCCGCTCACGACTTTGGATAACATAGTCGATGAAGCTTTATCCTCCTATGAAGCGGATTTAAAAGATGCGGTGTTTGCGGTGAGGGTCAAGCGTGTTGGTAAGCATGATTTCTCTTCTGTTGAAGCTGAGCGTTATATTGGCGGATGTCTAAAGGCCAAAAGTGGTGCATTGGGTGTGCGCTTAAAAAATCCAGATGTGTTAGTCCCAATTGATATTCGCGATGACCGTGTCTGGATCATTGAGCAACGAGTGGAAGGTCTCGGTGGTTATCCATTAGGGTCGCAGGATTCTGTTTTATCACTCATCTCTGGTGGCTTTGATTCAACCGTGAGTTCATATCTTACAATGAGTCGCGGATTGAAAACGCATTTTTGCTTTTTTAATCTTGGCGGTGATGCCCATGAAATTGGTGTGAAGCAAGTGTCGAATTACATTTGGGAAAAATACGGATCCTCATTGAATGTTAAGTTCATTACCATTCCTTTCGAAGCGGTTGTTGGTGAGATTCTGACTAAGGTCGATAATTCCGAAATGGGTGTGGTACTGAAACGTATGATGCTAAGAGCGGCGTCAGAAGTCATGGAAGGCGTTGGGGCCAAAGCCTTGGTAACGGGTGAAAGTGTCGCGCAGGTTTCCAGTCAAACCTTGATTAATTTAAAAGTCATTGATCAAGTAACGGATGAATTGGTTATTCGTCCTCTTATCACGTCTAATAAACAAGAAATCATAAATAAAGCGATTGAGATAGGGACAGCTCCTTTTGCAGCCAGTATGCCGGAGTTTTGTGGTGTAATTTCTGTCAAGCCGACCACGCGAGCCAAGATGCATCGCATTGAACGAGAAGAAGGCAAATTTGATTTCGCAGTGCTAGAAAAGGCGGTTGAAGACGCTAGAGTGATGTCGATTCAAAATGTGATGGACGATGTTGAGAAACAGTACCAAGGTGAAGTGCCAGTGGTACGTATGCCGGTAGGCGATGAAGTTATCATAGACATTCGACATCCTGATGAGGCAGAAAGAAAACCGTTAAAGGTCAGTGGTCGTCCAGTTAAAGCCATTCCTTTCTTTGCACTGGAGTCGGGATGGGCTGACATGCCTGCGGATACTACCCACTTATTCTATTGTGGCAAAGGCGTAATGAGCCGAATTCATGCGTCTTACTTGTTAGGGAAAGGGTATACCAATGTGGGGATTTACCTTCCTTAAACCTCTTCCTTGATTGAAAAAGCCAACTCAATGAGTTGGCTTTTTTGTTTTATAAGGCAAGGTTAGCTGTGTTTCTTTAATGCCAAATAATTCTCTATGCCTTTGATTTTATCTTCCGCGTGATGATTGACGTACAGTACGGTGGTTTCTGAACCAGCGCAGATTTTTTCGATCAAGGCTAATACCAATTGACGGTTCATGTCGTCCAGACCAAGGCAGGGTTCATCAAGAATCAATAGTGGTGGATGTTTGACCATGGCGCGGGCAATAAGTAACAAACGTTGGTCGCCGTAGGATAACTTGTTAAAAGGCTGATCCGCTCGATCACTCATGCCGAGTAGAGACAACCAGGTGTCGGCAATTTTCTTTTGGCCATCGCTGGCTTTTGTATACATGCCGATGCTGTCGTGAAGCCCAGAAATAATGACATTTCGACAACTGGTGCTGACACGGTATTCCCATTGTAGTGATGTCGAGACGTAACCAATGAATTGTTTAATCTGCCAGATGCTTTCGCCGTTACCTCGTTGGAAACCGAAGACGAAAATATCATTCACATAACATTGAGGGTGATCACCGGTAATCAGTGATAGCACGCCAGTTTTGCCACTGCCATTTGGGCCGCTAAGTTGCCAATGCTGGCCTTTCTCAATCGTCCAATTGAGCTTATCGACAATAACCGTGTCATCGTATTTGATGGTGATGTCTGTGAGTCTGACAAGCGGTTGGTCTGAATCAAGCTCTGGCAGTTGGTTCGCCGCGTCAATGTCTGGGATGGTTAGCTTGGTGGTCTTTAAATGGAACAGTTGAGCGAGTTCTTCGAAAGCAGTCTTGTCTTCTTTATCAATGGTTAATGCCAGACGACCAGAGTCGATATGGCCATCGTTGTGAGACTTTTCCATGTAGGCCACATGGGTGATGAAGTCAGGCATTTCATCAAAACGATTTAATACCAACACCATTGGTGTGGTGTTAATGATGGATGAGAGATGATTTTGCAGCATGCTTAGTGTGTTGGCGTCTAGACCATCAAATGGTTCGTCTAAAATCAGTAGGTCGGGTTGGCTGCAAAGAGCGCGAATCAACATGACCTTGCGTGTCTCACCGGTAGACAACTTACGAAAAGCGCGCTCTTGTAATTCTCTAAGACCGAACTTTTCAATCAAATCGTTTGCTAAATCGACATCTCGGCAGTTTTCAAAGAGGATTTCATGAACCGGTGTCCCTTCTGAAATCACATCCATGATGTCGGCATCGTCTTTTTTTAATTCACGCGCAATGAGTTCGGCTTGGGTCTCAAAAGACACGATAGCTGGGCGTTTGGGTAGACCTGTTATGGCGCCATGTTTAATGTCCCCAATACCTGCGAGTATCGCAGCCAGCGCTGACTTGCCTGAGCCATTCGATCCAGTAATGACCCAATGTTGGTTGGCTTGTATGGTCCAATGAATGTCATTCAGTTCAAAGTCTTCATTAAAGTCGACGGTGAGCTGGTTTAAATGAATGTTGGAGTCCATATTCGCCTTCCAAAAATTAAATGAGTTAAAGTACATACAAAAAAGCCGAGATGTATTTCTATAAATAATCTCGGCTTTTTGACGTTATGTGTCGTTAATATGCGATGTTATGATCGCAACAATCGACTTATACGATTTTTTTCATGTCCGCCATGTGACCACGTAAAATACCACCGATGGCTTCTACTGGATGGCTACGTAGCGCTTCATTTACTTCGATTAGACGAGCGTTGTCTACACCAGTATCTTCAAGATCTAGACCTTTACCGATTACGTCAGTCTTGATGTCTTTCATGAAGTCACCTAGCAAAGGTAGGCAAGCGTGGTTGTATAGGTAGCAACCGTATTCTGCCGTGTCAGAGATTGTCGCGTTCATTTCGTAAAGTTTCTTACGAGCGATTGTGTTCGCGATCAGTGGTGTTTCGTGTAGAGATTCGTAGTATGCCGATTCAGCGATGATACCGGCTGCCGTCATAGTTTCGAATGCTAGTTCAACACCGGCTTTCACCATAGCAACCATCAAGATGCCGTTATCGAAGAATTCTTGCTCAGAAATTTCAACGTCACCCGCTGGTGTTTTCTCGAAGTTGGTCTCAGCCGTTTCTGCGCGCCAGCCTAGAAGGTTCTTATCATCGTTCGCCCAATCTTCCATCATAACGCGAGAGAAAGTACCGTTGATGATGTCATCTTGGTGCTTGTTGTATAGAGGGCGCATGATCACTTTAAGCTCTTCAGAAAGATCGAATGCTTTGATCTTAGCTGGGTTAGAAAGACGATCTAGCATGTTAGTCACGCCGCCGTATTTCAAGGCTTCTGTAACCGTTTCCCAACCGTATTGGATCAACTTAGAGGCATAACCTGCGTCGATGCCTTCTTCAACCATTTTGTCGAAGCAAAGGATAGAGCCAGTTTGCAACATACCACAAAGGATAGTTTGCTCACCCATAAGGTCAGATTTCACTTCTGCGATGAAAGAAGACATTAGAACGCCTGCTTTGTGACCGCCAGTACCTACAGCGTATGCTTTAGCTAGAGCAAGACCTTCACCTTTAGGGTCGTTGTCTTCGTGTACAGCGATCAGCGTTGGTACACCGAAACCACGAACGTATTCAGCACGTACTTCAGAACCTGGGCATTTAGGAGCCACCATGATTACGGTAAGGTCTTCACGGATTTGCATACCTTCTTCCACGATGTTGAAACCGTGAGAGTAAGATAGGCAAGCGCCTTCTTTCATAAGAGGCATAACGGCTTTCACAACTGGAGTGTGTTGCTTATCAGGCGTTAGGTTCAATACAACGTCTGCGGTTGGAATTAGGTCTTCATATGTACCAACAACAAAACCGTTTTCAGTGGCGTTTTTCCATGACTGACGTTTTTGAGCGATCGCTTCAGGGCGCAATGCATAAGACACGTCTAGACCAGAATCACGTAGGTTCAAACCTTGGTTAAGGCCTTGTGCGCCACAACCGATAACAACCATTTTTTTGCCTTTAAGCGCGTCTACGCCGTCAGCAAATTCAGAGCTGTCCATGAAACGACATTTGCCTAGTTGTTCTAATTGCTCGCGAAGCGGCAAAGTATTGAAATAGTTAGCCATGATAAGCCTTTCCTAAGTTATTGTGTTGATATCCGTGATCAAGACACACGAATATGAAAGTAGTGTTACCAAGGAGAAAATAGGTTGGTAACCGATGGAGGCTACTGTAATGGATCCATACCTTTTCGTAAATTGATATATTTGCAATACAGTATCCCATTTTTTGCAACATGACTGTATGATGGTGCTTTCAACAATCTCTTAAGGCGTGAGCTAAATTGAACATTAAAGCCATCAAACATTTCCTCGCGTTGGCCGAAAGTCTGCATTTTGGCCGAGCTAGTGATGAATGTAATATCAGTATCTCAGCCTTGTCTCGTAATATTCGTCAGCTTGAAGAAGAGGTCGGAGTTGCGTTATTTACCCGTGACAATCGTACGGTGGCATTGACGCAAGAGGGGAAAAAATTTCTTCGTTATGCGCGTGATGCCAGTAGTCAGTGGCGTTTGATTCGTCATGAGTTGACGGACAATTCTGATCAGTTGTATGGAGAGATCAGTATATACTGCTCGGTAACGGCCAGTTACAGCTTTTTGTTTGAACTGCTAAATCAGTTTCGACAAGTGCATCCGGGCATTGAAATTAAGCTTCACACCGGCGACCCAGATGAAGCCATTGCCCGAATTTTAGACGGTAAAGAAGACATTACCATTGCTGCACACCCTACTTCCGTCGCGCGCAACTTGGCCTTCAAGCCCATCACGATATCGCCACTCGTTTTCATTGCGCCTGTGGAACAGCATTTGCCCAGTGTTCCGGCCCAGCCGCCTGAGACAGCCGATCAATGGAGCAAAGTTCCGATGATCCTCTCGGAAGCGGGTGTATCAAGAAACAGTATTGATCAATGGTTTCGTAAACAAGACATCTCCCCGACTATTTATGCGCAGGTTGCCGGTAATGAGGCCATCGTTAGTATGGTGAGTTTGGGGTTTGGTGTAGGAGTTGTGCCCAGCATCGTACTGGACAACAGCCCCTTAAAAGAGCGTGTGCAAGTGTGGGATGTTCAGCCAGAGCTCGCTCCGTACGACATTGGCTTATTCACTCTTAACAAGAGCCTAAAGAACCCGATGGTCGAGGCGTTTTGGAGCCTAATGACCAGTAAATAGAGCCCAATTCAGGTAAATCGGGCGTTAAGGAGAAAGAGAAAGGTATAACTGAAATCAGAAGTCGTATTCACACCTTCACTTGTTATTAACTACTTTAGGTGTGAATACGAGTATGGATAGCGCAACGATTAGAGCTTAAAGAAGCTAAGCTGCTGCTGTACATCGACACTGCTTTCGGCCATGTCTACACCTGAGCTTTTTGCGATTTCTGCATTGTGCTGCGTTAGATCGCGAACAGAGTGCATTTTTCTATTGATGTTTTCTGACACAGAAATCTGTTCCGCTGCGGAGGACGCAATCTGCTGAGTTTGATCAGAAATGCCTTCAATTCGCTCCAGTATATTGCTCGTTAGTTCATTGCCTTGTGCGACTTGATCGTGAGAGGACTCAACGAGCACTAGGCTACTGTCCATTTGGCTAACCGCTCGATTGCTGGCGTCGTTTAGCTTCAGTAGCAGTGCTTCTATTTCATTAACGCTGTCTTGGGAACGTTGAGCCAAGCCTCTTACCTCGTCAGCGACGACTGCGAAACCTCGCCCACTTTCACCTGCTCGTGCTGCTTCAATTGCGGCATTTAATGCAAGCAGATTCGTCTGCTCTGCAATTCCTCGTATGACACCAAGAATCGTCTCAATATTATTAGTTTCATTACGAAGTTCACTGACAACGCCGTTGGTTTCTTTTAAAGCAGCAACTAAATCATTAATGGCGTTTAGCGTGTTTTGTGCGGCTGATAGACTGGTTTGTGCCACTTTGCGAATTTCATTGGCGGCTACCGCAGACTGCTGTGTATTGTCAGAAATGGTGTGGTTATTGGCTGACATCTGATCAAGAGCAACAACAACCTGTTCAGTGTTCTCCATAATTTCCAGTGAGCACTCCGCAACATCGTTGTTGGCCTTAAGTACACCTTGGCTGTTTTCGTTAACAGTATTAACTGAACTCAATACGTTGTTGATCACAGTACGTAGATTTTGAGTTGTCACATTGATCGCGTTGCCCAAATCTGAAATTTCATCGTTGCCCGAGACTGCGATAGGCTTATTCAAATGCCCTTCAGCCATACTTTGTGCGGCGCTTCGAACATTGCGGATTCCATTCACAATATTATTTGAAATAATGTAGCCCAGTGTTAACGAAACACTTAAGGCAATGAGAATTGCGCCCCAGAAATTAAATTCTATTTCAGATACAAGCGTTTCAGTTTCCTGCTTGGCTTTTAAAACCTCTAAGTGGTTTTGTTCAGTCAAATCAGAAAAATACGCCATCAGCGTCTTGTAAGACGTGATAAAAGCAGAAAACACTGGAAATGGCGCTTTGTGGTTATCCGAATTTTGCATCGCTTTGACAAAATTTTGTGTCTTGTATTTAAAATCTTCGGTCAAGTCCTGCAGTTTTTTCAAGACACTCGTATCGCCATTAAAGCCTTCGTTCAAGTTTGAAAATAATCCAGGGGTCTTGTTGTAACCTTCCGAAATGGCTTCTAAGTAGGGTGGGGTTTGTTTATCTAAAGACAGTAGATAGGCAACTTGTAAACCTCTTACATTAACCATAATGCTTACTTGAGCTTCTTTAATGAGCTCCAAATTTAATGAAGTGGCGTGGCTTTCACTATAAAAGCGGTCGAAGCTGTCTACCAAGTCAGTACTTTTCGACTTCATTACGCTCAATGCCACTAAGAACACGATAATGATGGAACTTACAAGCGCTATAAATTTTGCTCTCATTGATAGATTATTCATGTGATACCTATTTTACTACATTCTAAAGGGACATTTTTATATCTAATTTAGGTGGGAATGATGACGTTTTAGAGGAAGTTTCAGGTTATATAAAGCCAGTTCGCTTTTCGCCTTATGCGATGTTAATCACCTTCTGTTCTTACTTTTAAGTACATATTCTAGTTAACATTTTCCTAAATAAGAGCAATTGCACAGTTTCTCACATTTAGAAAAAAGTGGGACTTTAAAGAACCCCCTCAACATTTGCAATCACTTTTGAGTCAATTGAGCGCTCGCTAAAAACCAAAAAGCCGACGTTACTGAGGGGTTATCTTCCTATTTTGCGCTCTTCGCCGTTTGTTGGCTGAGCAATTCACGCATCGTTTGTATAAAGAGCTCTCGGCTTCTACCACGGCGGCAAATCATAGAAAACGGTGCCTGATAAACAAATTCGCTGGGTAATATGGGACGTAAGCGATCTTCTTTGACGAAGCTTTTAGCATAGTGTTCAGGTAAATAACCGACATATTTTCCTGATAATATTAGTGTGAGCTGAGCCCGGAATTAGAGCCTTATGATATTGGCCTGTTTACACAACAAAAAAATCTTAAGAATCCTATGGTAGAAGCCTTCTGGTCATTAATGGCAGACCGAAAATCCTCTTAAATAAGACTTAAAAGTCGATCGATTAAGACGGGCTTTATAGAATGAGAAATTGCACGAAAAGTGTCCATAAAAATTCATAATTTATCTGTTTCTTTATTGTAGAAAAAATGGACAATGAGCGCCTTGGGAAGGTTCGAACAAGTTCACTGGCTACGGTAACGTGCTCCTGCGTTGCTCTAATCCCCTACTTTCATGTAGGGGGCAGCGTGGGAATCACTCTCTTTTATTCGAGGCAAGTTTCGCCGTCCAATATCAGTCTATTGGCAACAAGCTTAACAAAGAATAAAGAGAGCTTAGCCCACGCCCTTCGGGTCTTTCAGAGGACGTATTCGCACCTTCCCTTGTTTACGTTCACTCTTCGATAGGTTTTTTCACAAATTAATATGACAGCAATTCCCCCTCTAGAGGAAACGGTTTCCCGCCGTGTCCAATATTTACGTGTCTTCATTCTTGGCTTCAGTGCGTTTATTTTTAATACCACTGAGTTTGTGCCTGTGGGTCTGCTTTCAGACATTGCTGATAGCTTCACCATTGCTCCTGCTCAAGTTGGCTGGATGTTGACTATTTACGCTTGGATTGTCGCGTTGATGTCCTTGCCAATGATGTTGCTAACGCGAAATTTCGAGCGTAAAACCCTGTTATTAAGTCTCTTTGTTCTTTTTAATGTTAGTCACTTATTAACGGTATTTGCTTGGAGTTATGGTGCGTTATTGGTGAGTCGAATTGGTATTGCTTTTGCGCATGCGATTTTTTGGTCGATCACTGCGTCCATTGCGATCCGCGTTGCGCCACCAGGGAAAGAAACCTTTGCGCTCAGTGTGTTAGCAACCGGAACCGGTTTAGCCATGGTGCTGGGGGTGCCTGTGGGACGCATCATTGGGCAATGGCTGGGATGGCGAGTGACCTTTGCTGTGATTACTGTGATTGCGATTGTCGTTGCCGTCTCCTTGTTTAGCTTGCTGCCAAAGTTACCAAGTTTGTTTTCTGGCTCCTTGAGTAAGGTGCCAGAAATTTTAAAGAATCGTATTCTTTTAGGCATGTATTTATTCATCTTTGTGATTTTTTCAGCTCACTACACGGCATACAGTTACATTGAGCCATTTTTACAGCAGATCGGTTTGGTGAGTGAGCATTTTACAACTCTGATTCTTCTGCTTTTTGGGGTGGCGGGCATTGCTGGCAGTATTTTATTCAGCCAGTTAGGTGATCGGGCGAATACACTCATGTTGGTAATCAGCAGTGTTGTTGTCTCGTTTTGTATGCTGAGCTTATTTTTCACTGTGCAGCATTCTACTTGGCTGATTGTGGTGATTTTGCTCTGGGGCGCTGCAATAATGATCATAGGTTTAAGTATGCAAATTAAGGTGCTAAGCATCGACAACAGTGCGGCAGACATCATTATGTCCCTATATTCTGGCATTATTAATTTGGGCATTGGGGCGGGCGCTTTGATGGGGGGGCAGGCTATATTATTAATGGGGTTACCAAGTGTTGGTTTCAGTGGGGCTGCGTTAGGTGTTTTGGCACTAGCGATTTTGATTATTCTATTCGGTGCGATACGTGATACTCGCTAAGAGCTGGGGTTAGAATGAAAGAGGTTTGTCATTGCCTTTTTTCTATCTATGTTAGACTAGACAGACTTCTTTTCATCTTTATTTATAGCTGCACAAAATTATGTTTGATTGGTTCTCATTATCTATGACTAAAAAAGTCGGTGGTTTGTCATTCATTCTGCTGTCATTTCTCTTTGTGGTGATTCTTTTCTCTGCTTATCAGTCACAACGTATCTATTATAATATGATGGAGGTCGCTGAAATTGATGTTCCTTTATCTGAAATTGTCGCAGAAGTGGAAGTCATTCAATTAAGACAGGATTTGTTTATTGAATCTTTGCAATGGCACCCCCACGCTACTTCCTTTAACTCCCCAATGGTTGAATTACAATTAAATGATCAAACCGAACAAGATTTTAGAACGTTCAACCAGGCTTTAGCGTCGCAGTTATTTAAGGCTGAAAAAGTACTGCATAATGCTCTGACATTGGGCAGTGTACGGTTGAAAATGACGGATCATCAAGCGCTAATGGAAAAAGTAGGTCTTTTGCATAAGCATAGAATCGCCTTTGAAAAGACCCTGAATAAAGCATTTCGCACTCAAAGTATGTCATTACAAGATTGGAGTGTTTTGGAGGATATAGACCAAAAGCTCGAATATGAAAGTGATCGTATGCTTAGAATGATCGATGTGTTAACCATGAGAGTAAGTGATGCTGTTGAAGGGCAAGAGCATAGGTTTGTGCTGATTAACGCTATGCTGGGAATTTCTGCATTAGCTATTGGAACCTATTTAACTCTTTATATTATTTTGTCTTTCCGTAAACGAGTGTGGTCTTTGCGTGGCCAAATTCATCATCTGCATCATGCGTTATCGACCGAGTCGAATCCTCAAAGAGAACACCTTAAAAGCAATAATATGCGAACCAAAGATGAGCTGGATGAGTTGGAAGATGATTTACAAATATTATTGAGCCGTTTTTCTTCTGAAATAGACAACCGTCAACAAATAGAAAATGAGTTAATCGAATTGGCGACGCGCGATAAGTTAACAGGAGCTTATAATCGGCGAAAATGGGATGAGCAAATGCAGGCGGTATTGCATCTGGCTCATCAAGGCTATGCTTTCAGTGTCATTCTGATTGATGTTGATTATTTTAAAAAGGTTAATGATACGCAAGGGCATGATGTTGGAGATAAGGTACTTAAAGTGCTCGTAACAGAACTGAATCGTTTGCTGAAACCACAACGGGACAGTTTATTTCGTTTGGGCGGTGAGGAATTTGCGGTCCTACTAAAAAGTGGTGATTCTGATGATGCTAAACAGCTGGCTGAACAACTCAGACATCATATAGAAACGTTTTCTCAGCCAGATCTCCCTGCGATCACCATCAGCCTTGGGGTAACCGGTTATCAAGAGGGTGATACTCGTCAAAGTCTGGTAAAGCGTGTCGATCAGTTATTATATGAGGCAAAAGCGGCGGGCAGAAATCAAGTTGTGTCGGATTAGACAGAACCTGATTGCTTATGCCCGAGCATTATTCCAATCTATCGCATTAATTGTATTATTGCGGTTTAAGGTAAGTGGTTAAGAAATCGTCAAAGTCTAGGGTGTCGGCGGCTTCAATGGCTTTTTGCTCTTGAATGGAGGCATCCGCTTTAATGTCAAAAGCGTGTTTTGTTTCAGCTGAAAGTGGGCGTGTTAACCAGTCGGCTTGTTGCTGTTTCGACAGTTCAAGCATGGCATTTTGATAGCCATTGTGATTCTGACAAAGATTGAGCAGTTGTGCTGATGGCAATTTGCTTTCATCTTTTAGCTTGTCGGCTTGTTGTTGAACCGCCTCCAGATACGCTTTGTTTCCTGTGTGAGTGGTTAGAAACTGTGCCACTTGTTCTAACGCTTTGATCACTGTGTTTGTTTTATCGCGTAATTTAATGGCCCCGTGACCAAAGTCGAATTCCATGTCCAGATCACGTCCATGGGAAGCAATTTGCTGTTGCAGCTCTCGCAATTTACTGCATTCATGCGCTCCCAAGTGCTCGTCACCGCGCAACATGCAATACAACAAAAACACATCAATAAAGTAGAGTGTGGATGTTTGCATACCGATAGGGGAACTTGGGTCCAGATCCATGATGCGAACTTCGATGTACTCGACGCCTCGGGATTGTAATGCCGCACTTGGGTGTTCGCCTGGTTGTGTGACACGCTTCGGACGAATGTCGCTGTAATATTCATTTTCGATTTGTAATAGGTTGCTATTAAGTTGACGATAGTGTCCGTCCACCTTGGTACCTATGTCTTGATACTTCTGATAAGGCGTTTGCAGGGCTTTTTTGATGGTGCTGATGTAGGTATCTACTTCGTTATAGCAAACGTATAAGTCTGCTTGAGCCTTATTCTGATAACCCAAATCGCTCATTCTTAATGAAGTTGCTTTTGGCCCAAACCAAGTTTTTTCGTTTAGTGTGCTCAGGCTATCTGGTTTGTTGTTTAAAAAGCTTTCGTCAATGGCTGGTGATGCACCAAACAAAAGTGACAGTAGCCAGGAATGACGACGAAAGTTTCGGATCAAAGCAAAGTAGCTATCCGATTTAAATGTTTGCTTGTCCGCTTCTGACAGATTGGTGTGGCCTTTGTAGGTTTCTAGAAAGGACCAAAAACTCTCGTCAAAAGAGAAGTTGTAATGCATGCCAGCGATGCATTGCATGATACGACCGTATCGATTGGAAAGGCCTTCACGATAAACTCGCTTTAGTTTGCCGGTGTTGGATTCTCCATAATAGGCAATTGGCACATCGTCGTTACTCTCTAAAAAACACGGCATGCTGGCAGGCCAAAGCGACTCATTCAGCTGGTCTAATTCATGGTTAACGAGGTTGTGAATGTCTTCTAATTCTTGAGTAACGCCTTCCACGCTAGGGTGTACTTGCGTGATGAACTCCATGAGCGCTTCAGAGTAGTCTGTTGTAATGGCGCTGTGGGTTAAGGCTGAGCCAAGACTTTTAGGGTGTGGTTTATGGGAGATTCGTCCTGTTGAACGATCGACTCGTAAGGCTTCTCGCTCGACACCACGGTGAAAAGTGATGGCTGTAGAAGAGTTGGACTGATGGCAAAATTCCGCTAATGCTTGTAGTGCATTGGTTAAGGTAGTCAAGAAGTGTTCCTTCTACAAATACGGCTAAATAAATTTTTCAGATTGTACTCGGCCTAGCTTGCATGCGGCAAGTTATCACTGACAGTGTCCACAAAAGTTGCAGACTTGAGTAAGGGAAGGTGCGAACAAGTCCTCTTGCCTCAGCATGTGGATAAGAGCCTGTTATTCGAGGCGAGTGCCGAATGTGAATAGTTAGCCTATTGCCGAGGTGCTCAACAAAGAATACAGGCTTAGTAGACTTATTCGTACTTTCCTAAGGTGTTTAAAGTAGAAATACCAATGATGGCGGGCGGGTGACAGATACATCGTTGTTTATTGGTCAACGTGAGTTCTTTAGTAAATGGCCATTAGCGCAGTTTTGTGAAATGTCTCCCGACATGGCTCGGATCAGGTTGTCCACAGCACAAGTAATCATTTTACGACGGGTTTCCACTGTGGCTGAACCAATGTGCGGGAACAGAACGGCATTGTCTAACTGGCATAATGGCGAATTGGCTGGCAAAGGTTCTTGTTGGAAAACATCCAAGCCAGCAGCGCGAATTTGCTTTGTCTGTAGGGCTTTTATCAAAGCCGATTCATCGATTACCTTGCCTCTTGAACCATTGATAAAGATGCAATCCGGTTTCATTAAGGCAAACTCTCTTTCACCTATCAGGCCTTGCGTCGAAGCGGATAAAGGGGTCATAACGCAGATGAAGTCTGAACTGGATAGCAGGTTCTCTAAGCTCAAATACTGGGCGTCATAATCTTTCTCTGCCTGTGGGTTGGGGGTACGATTAAAGTATTGGATTTTCATATCAAAACCCAAGTGAGCACGCTTCGCAATGGCTTGGCCAATGCGTCCCATGCCAACAATACCGAGTGTTTTACCGTGAACGTCGGTGCCATAAAGGTCTGGACCTATGGTGTGTTTCCAGCGGCCTTCTTTCACCATGTTAGACAGTTCAAGGGCGCGTCTGGCCGTACACATAAGTAATGCAAACATGGTATCGGCAGTGGTTTCGTTGAGCACGCCAGGTGTGTGCATAACGGGAATGTTGCGGCGTGCAAGATAGTCTAGGTCGTATTGATCTGTGCCGACGGAAATAGTGGAAGCGACTTTGAGCTTGCTGGCCTGTTCAAGTCGTTCCGTTGGCAGTTTTATGCCTGAGCCGCCAATGATTCCTTCTGCTTCTCGCAAAGCCGCTAAGAATTCGATTTCATTATCACGATGAAACCCATCGAACTCCATTATGTCAAAGTGCATTGCAAGACGTTGTCGTTCGTCATCAGGAAGAGGTTTGTAGAGCAATACTTTGGGTCTCATATTAATCTGCCTTTTCTAATTCGCTTAGTACATCCCTTGTTGGTAAGCCTTCACTGTCTCCTCGAACCTGAACAGTTAAAGAGCCTAGTAAATTACCACGTCGTGCTGCTTGAGCCATAGTCTGGCCATCCAGTAAAGCGGAAATAACACCCACCGCAAAACTGTCACCAGCCCCTACCGTATCAACCACCTTGTTGACAGGGAACCCCGCTACCGTACCAGATTCACCAGTGCGGGTTTTATAGTATGCGCCCTTGCTACCAAGCTTAACCACAACCGCTTGGCTGCCATGGTGTAAATAGAAATCGGCAATCTCTTCCGGTTGATCGCTTCCTGCGAGGATTTTACCCTCTTCGATGCCCGGCAACACAATATCACTGGCAAAAGCAAAGTTATTGATTTCTTTAATCATAGTCGCTTGGTCTGGCCACAGAGCGGGGCGTAAATTGGTATCAAAAGAGACGCGGCAACCTTGCTCTTTTGCCAAATTTAGAGCTTGCTTGGCGGCATCTCGAAGACTCTCGGAAACGGCAACTGACACGCCGGTAAGGTGAAGATGAGGTTGCTGATGAAAGAGGATGCTGTCAATATCCTCGGTACTCAAGGTCGAAGCCGCTGAGTTACGGCGATAATATTCTACCTTTGGATCACTGCCGTCGGTGACGTTGGACTTAAGCATAAAGCCTGTGGCGTTCGTGGTGCTCTCTAAAATGTGATTGGTCTGAATCTTCTCGTGCTGAATCGATTCTTTAATAAACTCACCGAAACTGTCGTTGCCGACCTTGGTAATATAGGTTGAGTGAAACCCCATTCTTGCCATACCAATAGCCACATTGACCTCAGCGCCTGCCAAGGAGCGGGAAAACGAAATAACCTGTGACAACTCACCCGGCGTGTCTGCCACAAACATGGCCATGGCTTCTCCGATGGTGACAAAACTTGGAATATTCGACATGGTAAAACCCTTTCAGTTTATCGTTATTATTGGAATAAATGACTATAAATGGAACCGGTTCCATATGCAATCTTAGTGAAACTAGGTTGGCTGTTTGATCGTCTATTTAAGTGGATTCTCGAACGATCAGTTCAGCGGAAAGTGTTAAGTTCAGCGGTGCTTCTTTATTACCTTGAATGCGTGTTAGTAGGCGTTCACACGCAGTTTGTCCTATGATTTTAGAGGGTTGGCGCATAACTGTGATGCCGCCTTCAAACAATTGCGCCCATTCGGGATCATCAATGCCAATCAAGCCGATGTCTTGACGAATTTGTAGATTGAGTCCTTTTAACGCCTTAGCTGTGCTCATCATGGCGACGCCATTGATGGTGAAGATGGCTTTTTTACGTTGTGGGTAATGCCCTATGAATTCTTGAATGGCTTGCGATATCGAGTCAACGCACATATTGTCTGTTTCGAATACCTGATAATGGAGCGTCGAGTGTTGGTTGCAGAAGTCAGCTATGGCATCGACTCGCGCTTGTCGCGGTTCTATTTCCAGTGATTCCGTAATAACCAGAAGAGCGTTATAAGATTCGCCGAGCAGATGTTGGCAGGCTTGGGTAACCGCTTGGTGATTATCCAGACCAACCGAATCATAACCGAGTGACGTGTTGATCCTATCCACCAGTACTAATGGGCAGCTCAGTTTCTGAAAAAGTGCCACTTGCTTTGGTATCATTCCCGCAGTGTTAATGATTAATCCGTCTACTCGATGGGCTTCCAGTAACGTTAGGTATTGAGCTTGCAGGTCTTGCTGATTATTGGTGTTACACACCATCAGCATATACCCCTGCTGACGACAGACATCCTCAATGCCTTGCAATACGTCAATGGAATAAGGGTTGGTTACATCCGCTAATAACAGACCAATCAATTTTGATTGTCCCGCTTTTAGCATGCGAGCCGAGTGATTTGGTCGATAATCTAACGTTTTGATGGCATTGGCAATTTTATCAATCATCAGATCGGATAATTTATTCTGCTCACCGTTTAGGTATCGCGATACACTGGTTTTACCAACATTGGCATGTTTGGCAACATCTGAGATGGTGGCGAAGCCTTTTTTCTTTTGCAAGGTGATTCTCGATAGCCTGTTGAGTTAGATCTATGATTATTGAGAGACACACTTTAAGACAAGGTTAAAGTTTAGTGCAATATAAAAAGGCTCCGGTTTGGAGCCTTTTCATGATGTGGCTATGTTTAATGAATAGGATTAAAAAGTATATCCCGCGGTTATGGCGGTGTTACTGCCATCATACTCACTTGCAAATTTGTATTTTATGTTGGTATAGCGTAGCCCAATGTGTGCCTGACTGAATATCTTATAATTTGCTTCTAAGATAAGACCAAGAGCATTGTCTGCCGTTGTATTGAAACCACTGAAACTACTATCGTACTCTGGGTTAAGGTGATAGGTTAGTCCTACACCGAACTGAAGTTTCTCACCTTGTTTGGTGATTAGTAAGTCGATTGGAAATCTAGTGAAGTCAATTGATCCGTTTGAGGCCGAAACATTATCATTTTAATAGTTAAGTGCGGTTTTCAGAAAAATATCGTTGTTTTCTGAAATAGGTACAAGAGTATATAGACCAAAAGAAATGCCTGCTACAATCATATTTCGTTTCATATACTTCCTTATCCCTTATGAAAATGTGTATAAATAAGAAATTAATAGCCATTAATAAAATCGACCCTCAATCTCGAATTTGATGATTACTACTTATCGGGTAACTTACTTATAGTTGGCACTATTAGTGATACAGCTTTGTCAGAATTGAGTAGGTGGTGAGTGTGATTGAGAAAAAAGAGATAGGTCTTGGGACTAAGGCAATATGGGGCGGTGAAGAAGAAGGGCATCCATATCGAGCGACCCAAACGCCTATTGTCGCGAGTGCGGCTTATGGCTATCAAGATATCGATCATTGGTATGATGTGGCGTTGGGTGAAGCCCCCGGCTTTATTTATAGTCGAATGAGCAACCCCACCGTAGAAACCCTAGAAGCTAAAATTTGCTCTTTGGAAAATGCTGAGTCTGCCGTGGCTTTTAGTACAGGAATGGCAGCCATTAGTAGTGCCCTTTATACCTTTCTACAAAATGGTAGCCGTGTGGTGTCCACCAAAGACAGTTATGGCGGTACCAACAAAGTATTCGAAGAATTTTTACCTCGTATGGGTGTGGATGTCGTGTTATGTGAGACCCATAGTCATGAGCAGATAGAAGCGGAAATTGCCAAAGGCTGCGATGTACTGTATTTGGAAACACCGACCAACCCAACGCTTAAAATTGTTGATATTAAACGCTTGGCGGCCGCAGCTAGAAAAGTAGGTGCCATTGTGATGGCGGATAACACCTTTGCTACGCCGTTGAATCAAAACCCTTTGGCGTTGGGCGTAGACATTGTGATTCACAGTGCGACCAAGTTTTTGAGTGGCCATGCGGATGCCATGGGTGGTTTGGTGTGTGGTGCTGAGCCTTTGATGGCGAAAGTCAGGCATTATCGTGAAATTAATGGTGCTTCACTGGATCCATTTTCAGCTTATTTGATTATTCGTGGTATCAAAACCTTGGCGCTAAGAGTGCGTCAGCAACAAGTAAGCGCGCAAGCCATCTCCGAATTTTTGCTAACAGAGCCGATGGTTGACGCGGTGAATTACCCAGGGTTACCGAATCATAATAATCACAAGATTGCTTGTGAGCAGATGCACGGTTTTGGTGCTATGGTTAGTTTTGTGCTCGCAGGCGGTATGGAGACAGTAACACGTTTGTTACCGCAATTGCGTTATGCGCACTGTGCGGGCAACTTGGGGGCGGTTGAAACCATTTATGGTCCAGCCAGAACCACGAGTCATGTGGAAAATACCTTGGAAGAGCGCCAAGCATTAGGTATTTCGGAAGGGCTAGTGCGCATTTCCGTGGGGATTGAAGATACAGAGGATTTAATTTCTGATCTTAAACAGGCGTTTGAGTTTGTTCGGAATGCTTCTTGCAGGTAAGCTTGCCTGAAGCGCGAGTACGCAAACTCATTTTAACGCTCTAGAAATCCTGTATTTCCTAAGGACTGTGTTAATGAATTTATGTATTATGTGCGGCCAGTTATAACACTATGATAAGAAATATTGGGAAGGTTCGAGTTAGTCGTCTTTCTCAATTCACAATTCAAATTGGGGACATTAAATAATGAAAAAAGTATTGATTGCTTTTGCTGCTATGATCAGTGCAACGGTTGCGTCTGCTTCAGACATTAATCTTTGGGAAAAATCCACCTTGAATGACATTCTGACACGTGGCGAGATACAAGTGTGTCTTGAAGCGGGTTACATGCCATTCGATATGCGTGACAAAAAAGGCAACATCGTCGGTTTTGATGTGGACATTGCCAAATCTATGGCAAAAGCGATGGGTGTAAAAGTCGATCTACGCAATACAGCTTGGGACGGTATCATTCCAGCCTTGTTAACATCTAAGTGTGACATCATCATTTCTGGTATGACCATCACAGCTGAGCGTAACTTGAAAGTTAACTTTACTGATCCCTACATCATTGTTGGTCAAAGTATTTTGCTAAGCAAAGACCTAGAAGGCAAAGTCAGTTCTTACCGTGATCTAAATAACAGCAAGTACACAATCGCAACTAAGCTAGGTACGACGGCTGATTACGCGACTAAGCGTTACCTAAGCAAAGCTAAAGTAAACCTTTTTGAAACAGAATCTGAAGGTGCATTAGAAGTCATCAATGGTAATGCGGATGCTTTCGTATACGACTTGCCATTTAACGCTATCTACGGCTCACAGAACAGCGACAAATTGGTTCACCTAGATACGCCATTTACCTACGAACCGCTAGGTATGGCGATCCGTAAAGGTGATCCAGACTTTATGAATTTCATCAATAACTACCTAGCGCAAATCAAAGGTGATGGTACTTATGATAAAATTTACAACAAATGGTTCGTAAGTGATGCATGGATGAAAAACATCCAGTAAAATCCGCACCTGTTATAAAAAGTGGCGCTGTCAGCGCCACTTTTTGTTTTCATAACGGCTAGCGATTGACCTTAATCTAGGTGGCTAGTGTCTTAGTAGGTTTGGATGCCTATTCTTAATTTAAGTTGGAAACACGACGGGGAACCTCTCATCGATGGAAAATAAATCACACCTGCTTTTATGGAAAGGCTTATTTTTGCTGATCCTAGTTGGGTTGGGCTTTGGTATTTACGCCTCCAGCAAAAGCATTGACTACACATGGCGTTGGGAGCGTATTCCACAGTATATTGTGAGTACTGAGCCGACTGAAATTCGTGCCCCTTTTGATGGTACTGCTTACGTAGACGATGCCACCAACACCATCACCATTGAATCCGATATCGGTCTCGATCCTCTGGTCATCAAGAAGTTTGATGACGTATTGATTTATGATGGTGATCTAGTATTTGAAGGGGATCCAGTCGCTGAACGAACCGGTTGGACGATTGGACCAATTACCTGGGGATTATGGATTACACTGAAATTATCGGTAGTGTCCCTAGTTTTTGCTGTCATCATAGGCTTATTTACTGGTCTTGCACGCATTTCTCATAATCCAGTGCTGCGTTACCTCGCCATTACCTACGTTGAATTGATTCGTGGTACACCACTTCTGGTGCAGATTTTTATCTTCTATTTCTTTATCGGCACAGTACTAAGTCTGGATCGATTTACGGCAGGCGTGGCGGCGTTGTCTGTTTTTACCGGGGCTTATATTGCTGAGATCGTACGTTCTGGTATTCAGTCGATTCACCCAGGGCAAATGGAAGCGGCACGCAGTTTAGGCATGAACTATGTAAAGGCCATGGTGAACGTTATTCTGCCGCAAGCATTTAAGCGTACTTTGCCGCCTATGGCTGGTCAGTTTATTAACCTGATCAAAGATTCTTCATTGGTATCTGTGATCTCCATTACTGACTTAACCAAAGCGGGTCGTGAAGTGGTGAGTTCTACATTTGCACCTTTTGAAGTCTGGTTTACGGTCGCATTATTGTATTTAGTACTTACTGGTTCTTTATCTTGGGCCATCCAATATCTAGAGAAGAGGTTGTCAGCCAGTGACTAAGCAGCTAGGTGAGCACATTATTCGTGCTGAAAATGTTGATAAAGTGTATCCAAATTTATGTCACGCTTTGAAAAAAGTGTCGTTGGATATCAAGCGTGGTGAAGTGGTTGTGATCATAGGGCCAAGTGGTTCAGGCAAGTCGACTTTTTTGAGGACGTTGAATCAGTTGGAAACCATTTCAGAAGGCACGATTCATATTGATGACATCAGCCTGACTGACAAGAAAACCAATATCAATAAAGTCCGTGAAGAAGTGGGCATGGTGTTTCAGTCTTTTAACCTGTTTCCGCATAAAACAGCTCTTGGTAATGTGATGTTGTCACCGATCAAGGTGTTGAAAAAGAGTAAACAAGAAGCCGAGCAAGAAGCCCGTGAGCTGCTGAAGCGTGTGGGTTTGGCTGAACGCATGAACAACTACCCATCGCATTTGTCTGGTGGTCAGCAGCAACGTGTGGCCATTGCCCGAGCTTTGGCCATGATGCCAAAAATCATGTTGTTTGATGAGCCGACCAGTGCCCTTGATCCGGAAATGGTTGGGGAAGTCTTGGATGTCATGAAGAGTCTTGCCAATGATGGTATGACCATGGTGGTAGTGACTCACGAAATGGGGTTTGCCCGTGAAGTGGCTGACCGAGTAGTCTTTATGGAAGATGGGGAATTGGTGTTTGAAGAGTCGCCAGATCGCTTCTTCGAATCGGATAACCCTCGTTTACAGCGTTTCCTTGGTCAAGTGCTGTAGGCCTCAAGACTTTATGTCTCGAGGGCTTTAGGTTAAAGTCGCCTTGCTCTTTATGATCAAGGCGACTTGCTAGGCACCGAGTATGAATCAAAAATCTCTCCCTCCTTTGAATTGGCTGCATACCTTTGAAGCCTCTGCACGCCATCTTAATTTTACTCATGCTGCGACCGAATTGTGTCTGACACAAGGGGCTGTTAGCCAGCAAATACGTTTACTCGAAAGTCATCTTGGTGTGGCACTTTTTCAGCGTTTGGCTCGTGGTTTGAGCTTAACCAAAGAAGGTCGAGCCTATTATCCTGTGGTGCAAGATGCCATCAGTCGTTTGTCTGTTGGTACCAGTGAGATTTTTTCTCCCGACAGTCAAAGTCTCGTTAAAATACGCGGCAGCTTGTCCTTTTTTAGTTATTGGTTAGCACCAAAATTGGCCGATTTTAAAGCTCTGCATCCGCACATAGACATTCGTTACGCTAGTCATATTTGGTTGGCTGAATGGGATGCCGAAGAGGACATGGAAATTCGTTGGGGGCACGGTGATTGGCAAGGTTTGTTGTCACAACGTCTTACATGGGACAGTTTGATGCCTGTCTGTTCGCCAGCATTACCACAGCATACTCGCTTGGACACGCCTGCTGATTTAACCAATCACACTTTGCTGCATGTGCTTGGCTACGAAGAGGGTTGGGGTTATTGGTTGAATATTATGGGCGAAGATCAAGTGGATTTTTCCCGAGGGATGCAATTTGACACCTTGGTATCAACACTGCGTATGGCGGAGCTTGGGCAAGGCGTGGCTTTAGCAAGATCTTCCATGGTGTCGGAGCTTATTGCACAAGGACGATTGATTGCGCCTTTTGCGAAACAAGTAGAAGCCAGTGAGTCGTTTTATTTGGTGAAAGAATCCAGTGCCCCATTGCACTCGGCGGCTCAAGTGTTTTTTGATTGGTTATTAGAGCAAGCTCACAGAAGTAAGCCTGCTCAATGACATTGTGTCAGTTAGAAACACAGCCAACTAATAAGCTCAACCACGCCAGCAATTCCCTCAAAAATTATCAGCAAGAGTTCATCATCTTGCCAAACGTATTTGTATTCCTCACTTTCTATATTAATCCCCCGGTTTTTGAATCCCGATGTTTGCAAGCCTAAATGCTAACGCAAAGAACAAGCCACTGAGTCGAGGTGGTGAGTTAACTCCGAGCTAGCTGGCATGTATGCGTCCTTGATATTTTAAACACTATTTAGTGCCTCATGAATTTCTTAGAAAAAGCTCACTCAATCTTGCCATTAGATTAAGCCGCATGGCATAAACTAAGCCGCATGGCTTTCATCAAAATCGCCTTCTTCAAATGGATCGGCCGCTTCTTCCT
Organism: Marinomonas posidonica IVIA-Po-181; assembly: GCF_000214215.1. Classification (NCBI taxonomy): domain Bacteria; kingdom Pseudomonadati; phylum Pseudomonadota; class Gammaproteobacteria; order Oceanospirillales; family Oceanospirillaceae; genus Marinomonas; species Marinomonas posidonica. The sequence goes on along the minus strand of NC_015559.1, from coordinate 3,258,315 downwards.
CCTGATAAATTTGTTCTTCATCGGTTTCTATTACTAAGTCTTCCAACGACGCGCTTGGCGATTTTGGTGTTTTGTTGAGAGCCAGTTCCGTTTGTGAACTTTGGCTGTGTTTTTTCTTACTTGTCGTTTTCTTTTTTGGGCCAAGGGCATCAATGACACTGTTCTTGTGCTCAGCCAAGTACATGGCTAACGACTCTCGCAGGGGATCATCTTCAACGAGCTGGCTACCGCTGAGTATAATCTCCAGCGCTTCAGCAGTATCCAGAAGCTTGTCATAAGCGTCTGCTTCGGCTTTTGAAGTAAAAGTCATTTTTTCGATTCCATGGCGTTCTACGACGTATTTAATAATGACGGACATAAGTCACCTCACAAAAATTATACTGTACAAATATACAGTATAATTTTTTGTCTTGTCTACACTTTATTGTTGTCTCAAGGAATACTTTGCTAAAGTGTCCTATTCCGTACAGAAGTGACTCTTTATGCCTTTCGATTTATCTCAATTGGATCTATCCATCATTACTGATCATGTCGAGCTGGCACTTACTCTGACGTTGATTTTTTTGGTGTATTTAATTCGTCGTTACACCAAGCGAGCGATTCGTCTTAACCAACATATTGATCACGATAAAAAGCGTCAAAGAATTAATGCCGCGGATAACGCCTTTAATTTCTTATTTGTCGTTGGGTTGATTTTGATTTGGTCATCAGAGCTGCAAAATATCGCCATTTCCATTGCTGCTTTCATGGTGGCATTAGTGATTGCCACAAAAGAATTCATTGCCTGTATCGTCGGCGCTTTTTATCGCGCCAGTACTCGACCATACCAAGTCGGTGATTGGATCAAGGTTGCCAATTTTGAAGGGGAAGTGACGGACAGTGACTGGTTATCCACTACGTTATTTGAAGTGGATTTAAAAGGCGGTAGTTATACTTATACAGGTCGTACTACGCTTGTGCCGAACAGTGTGTTATTGGTTCATACTGTGCAAAACCTGAATTACATGCGACGCTATGTGACCCACAGTTTTTCCATTTCACGCCAGACCGATGATGTGAACCTGTTTGAGATTAAAGAGCACATATTGGCTAAGCTTCGTGAATACAGCGAACACTTTCATGAAGTGGCCATCCGTTACAACAGCCTAATCGAAAAACGCTTGGATATTAATATCTCGGGGCCTGAACCACGTGTTCGAATTACCACGACTATGGAAGGTCATAATGTGTTTACCGTGTCGTTATTTTGCCCAACTGATGAAGCGATCGACATTGAACAAAAAGTAACGGAAGATTTTATGCGCTTTTGGTTTGAAAAGCGTCGACTCATAGATTCTAAAGAATAGGAGTATTTCATGCGTCTGTATTCAACCATTGCTCATGTGTTATTGCTTGGATTCACAAGTTTGATATTAACAGGCTGTAATAGTTTTCGTGTGAGTGAAGCCGATGTTAATAAAGATTTGGCTAAGCAGCTGGAGCAGTCGAAAGAGACGCGTTTGGCTTTAACTTCTGGCGATGCTGTGGTTTTAAATCTTGCGATTAAAGCGGCAAAAGTAGATTTCTTGGAGCGAGATGGCGGTCTGATTTCCGTTGCTTTAATGTGTGATTTAACGGGGGAAGTGTCGGCATTTGGGCAAAGCTTTTCGCTCACAACTGATGTCAATCCTTCTTTTGAATCTGGTATTCGTTTACAGGATAAGCAATTGTTTTTAGTGGCCCCAAGATTTACTCAGGTTGTGATCAGTGGCTCCCGCTTTGATGAAAACATCATCCGCTCAACTTTAGGTTCCTTACAAGACAAAGTCGAAGTCGCCTTACGAGACTACTTTGACCACCATCCAGTCTATGAATTAAACCACTCGCCATTCGAAAAATTAGCCGCTTCCATGGTGAGTGACATTGTGATTGAAGACGATTCCCTTGAATTGTCTATGTTTTAATAACATAAAACTTTTATAATACTCGGCGGTTTATTTTGGTCAGTTTCGATCCAAACGCTTTTAATTTATATGAGGAAAATGCATGTCCATTGCAGACAATCAAGTCGTTCAATTTCATTATACGTTACGTCATGGTGAAGAGCTGATCGAAACTTCCGCGGGAAAAGAGCCAGTCGCGTATCTTCATGGCCACGGTAATATTATTCCCGGTCTAGAAAAAGCCATGGAAGGAAAGGCTGCGGGTGATGAGTTTGCTGTGACAGTATCACCAGAAGAAGGCTATGGTGAGCGTAAAGAGAACCAGACACAGCAAATGCCCGTAAAGCATTTGCAGGGCTCGAAGCGTTGGAAAGCGGGAATGGTGGCGACAGTACAAACGGACAAAGGCCTGCGTCAGGTGACCATTGTTAAAATGGGTCTAAAGCACGCCACAGTTGATGTAAATCATCCATTATCTGGGAAAGAGTTGACCTTCAATATTGAAGTTGTAGCGACTCGTGAAGCCACTAATGATGAAATCGCACACGGTCACGCACACGGTGTGGGCGGTCATCACCACTAAAAGGTTAGATAAAAGGTCAGATTTCGAAAAGCCTCTGTTCTTAATAGCAGGGGCTTTTTTATGTCTGGCCTTTAATGACCTCAATCAAAAGGCGATGGTTAATTATTAAAAAATAATAAGAATCGTTATCAATTTCTTGACAGGAATGGAATGACCGAACATTATTGATAATAGTTATCATTTATAATGTTTGGAGGGTAAGGCTATGAGTCGTTACTTGGTGCCATTTTCTGTACTTGAGCAAACCATTCAGGCTGGTCAATGTGCCGACTCGCCAGAGGTGTTGTATCACTACCTGAATTTAACGGAAGAATATGCTGAGCGTTTGAACATTACCGATGCGACTGTGCTGCATCAGAGAGTGTTTAATGTGTTATTGGATACTGTGTGTGATACCAATGTCGCGCCTCATTGGCGTCAGACATGCCTCGATAAAGTGTACTTGCCTCTCTCTCATCTTAAGCGTCTGATCGTGACTTACCAGGACGCGAGAAACTATTTCAAAATGGAGCATAACCTTAGGGTGTTGAGCCATTATTTCATCTCTTCTTTTGAGTAGTAAAAGGACAATATTTAAGAATGAAAATGCGCATTGAAAAAGACAGTATGGGTGAACTCGAAGTACCAGAAAGTGCTCTTTATGGTGCTCAAACGCAACGAGCGATTAATAATTTTCCAATCAGTGATGAGCCATTGCCAGAAGCTTTTATTCGTTCTCTTATTTTGATAAAAGCGGCGGCCGCTCAGGCGAATGAAGCTCTAGAGTGCATTACACCTAAACAAGCACAGGCTATCCAGAATGCTTGCAATGAACTGTTGGATGCGGATGATTTGATGCAGCATTTTCCAGTAGACGTGTATCAAACTGGCTCTGGTACCAGTTCAAACATGAATGCCAATGAAGTGATTGCGACTCTTGCCAGTCAGTACAATGGTGAAACCATTAACCCGAATGACCATGTCAACTTTGGTCAAAGCAGTAATGACGTGATTCCAAGTGCGATTCATGTGAGTGCGACGTTAGAATTAGCGGGCCATTTATTGCCTGCCTTGGAGCATTTAAAAGCCACTATTATCGAGAAAGGCAAGCGTCTAGCAACCTACACCAAGACAGGCCGTACTCACTTAATGGATGCCATGCCGGTTCGTTTGGATCAAACCTTTAATGCTTGGGCAGCTCAGCTGCAAGATAATATTGATAATTTGAATCACATCAAAAGCAAAACCAGCCAATTGGCACAAGGCGGTACGGCGGTTGGTACGGGGATTAATGCCCACCCTGAATTTGCTCAGCGCTTTGCGCAATCACTGTCCGAGCTAACCAAGCAAACCTTCTCTCCAGGGCAGGATTTCTTTGCTTTGATTGGATCTCAGGACACAGCGGTTGCTTTATCTGGTCAGCTTAAAGCCGTTGCAGTGACCTATATGAAGATTGCAAACGATTTACGCTGGATGAACTCAGGTCCATTGGCCGGATTAGGGGAAATAACCTTGCAAGCATTGCAGCCAGGCTCTTCCATTATGCCTGGCAAGGTGAACCCCGTGATTCCTGAGGCGACGGCCATGGTAGCAGCGCAAGTTATAGGAAATGATGCGGCGGTGACGATTGGTGGTCAGTCAGGCAATTTTGAATTGAATGTCATGTTGCCTATGATTGCGAAAAACCTGTTGAACAGCATCAAACTGTTGGCCAACAGTGGTCAGTTGCTTGCAGACAGTGCGATCGCGACGTTAACCGTGAATGAAGCGAAGCTAAACGAAGCTTTGCACCGTAATCCCATTTTAGTCACGGCGCTTAATCCCATTATTGGCTATGCAAAGGCGGCTGAAATCGCGAAAAAAGCCTATCAAGATGGTCGTCCTGTGATTGATGTGGCAGATGAGGAAACCGACTTAAGTCGTGAAGAGCTGACCAGCTTGCTCGATCCTGCCAAATTGACCCATGGTGGTCTGTAGTTTTGTTGGTGGGTTAGTTCCCTTGCCTATCGATAAAAATGAAGCCAGCGGCATGCTGGCTTTTTTATACCTTATAATCACTATCAGAGTGTTTTTGTCATGAAGACACTGTAAGGGTCGGGTTGATAATCTGCAAATGGACCACATTCGCTGAAGCCATTTTTTTGGTACAAGGCTCTGGCGGGAGCAAAAAAATCTTGGGGGCCCGTTTCCAAACTGATTCTTTCTAATCCGCTTTGCTTTGCCGTGGTGAGAATGTGGTTAAGGAGTTTGGAGGCAATGCCTTTATTACGAGCTAAGTGGGATGTGCGCATAGACTTGATTTCCCCTTCCTTAGCGTTGTGTGTTTTTAAGGCACCGCAGCCAAGCAGTTGGTCTTTTTCCCAAACGGTCCAGAAAACAATGTTTGGCTTTTTAAGTTCGCTAAGATCAAGGGCATGGGCGCTTTCAGCTGGTGAGGTCGCATGCATGTCGTCTAGGTGTTCTTGGATTAAGGTTTTAACGTCTTGTCCCGATAAATCGTCGATGAGGATTTCCATACGTGTTTGATTTCCTGAAGATAAAGATTAACTGTAAAAAATAACCAGCATATTACAAGCAAACTTTATGCCTCCTAGAGGTATACTCTCCACTGAACTTCTACATTAAGGATAACGGTGTCTGCCTTGTTGATATTACGACCTGCAAAAATGAGTGATTCCGATGATTTGCTGACTTGGCGCAATGATTCCTTGACACGGCAAGCGTCTCATTCGATGGACCCAGTAAGCGCAGCAGATCATCAACGTTGGCTGGAGGCGTCATTGAAGGCGACCAAGCAGAGGCGTTTGTGGATTGCCGAGTTTAACGAATGTGCCGTGGGGACTTGTCGAGCCGATAAGCTCGAGCATGCTTGGTTACTGTCATGGACTGTGGCACCGGGTGCCCGAGGTAAGGGCCTAGCGCATCAAATGCTGCAAGCAATGCTCTCGCAATTTGATGAACCGCTTGAAGCTCAAGTCAAATTGGGCAATCAAGCCTCGATTCATGTCGCGCAGAAAGCCGGTTTCCGACTGATCAAAGAAGAGCATGGGGTGCTGTTTTTTTATCGTGATTAAAGAGGTTCATTAATCATCAAAGCGAATGCGGACTTTTGGGGCATTTTTGGGTTCTTCTGTTGGTAGACGTAAAGGTTCTACCAGCTTTTCTAAACCGTTGATTTTGATTTCCAATACAAGTTGTAACCAAGTCCCTAAATTGCCATTTGGCCAACCTTCTTGCGCAAACCACAATAGATAGGCTTCCGGCAGATCGATCAAGGTGCGTCCCTGATATTTGCCAAAGGGCATGGTTTGGCGGGCCACTTGGATTAGATCTTCTTGTGCAAACATAACCGACTCTCAGATAATGGAATGGCCTATTTAATCATAGGCCTGCGGTGGTTGAAATGGGGCATTATCTTGAAAGCAGGCAATTAAATAATCACAAATGGCTTTTAGCTTTGGAGAAGGGTGGTGAACTTTTGGGTATACCAACCAAACGCCACTGTAGGGATACTGATACTGTGATAATAATGGCACGAGGCGGCCCGAGTCGAATTCTTCTTGAACATAATAATCGGGTAATTGAGCGATGCCTAAGCCTTTTTTGACCGCGTCCAATAAGGCTAGACCAGAGTTGCTACGCCACTGACTACTGACTTTGACTTCTTTTCGCTGGCCATTTTGTTGGAACAACCAATGACTTTTGGAGCCAATCAAACACTGATGCTTATTGAGCTCAGATAAGGTATGCGGCATACCGTATTGATCAATGTATTCTCGAGAAGCACAGAGGAATTCTTTGCGATCACAAAGGCGTCGAGACAGCAGACTAGAATCTTTCATCGCGCCCATGCGAATGGCCAGATCATAATTTTCTTCGATCAGGTCTACAGCGCGGTTGGTAAGATGTAGGTCCAGTTCAATTTTTGGGTGACTGGTTAAAAAATCGTTCATCACTGGCGCTATGTATCGTTCACCAAAGGTCGTAGCACAGGTCATTTTAAAGGCGCCAATCGGCGCTTGATTCAGTGAGGAAATGACTTCTTCAGCACTGGTCAAGGCCGCTGGTAAATCACGACAGTGTTGATAATACAGCTCCCCCGCTTCACTTAAACGAATCCGTCGGGTAGTGCGGAACAAAAGTGTGCAACCTAGCTCGGATTCCAGTTGCGTTACTAAGCGACTGATATGAGAAGCCGAAACGCTTAATTTTATGGCTGCGGCCGAAAAACTGCCTTGTCGAACGACTTCCACAAAGGCTTCCATTGCTTCCCAATTCTTCATTAGGGTGCCCTCAATTGATCCAAATAGAGTGTTATATTATAACTATTTGATGGTGTTTTGAAATTATTATTGCTGTATGACAATAATAATTTGCCAATACGAGCATTATCGTCTCAATGATTTAGGACTACACTGCTCTTACTTGATTTAGAAAGTCTCGAATTCAAACCAATTTTGGAGTGCGCAATGAAATGTAAAGCTGCTGTTGCTTGGGGACCAGGCCAACCGTTAAAAATTGAAGAAGTGGATGTACAGGATCCGCAAGCGGGTGAAGTGTTAGTTCGCATGGTAGCAACGGGCGTGTGTCACACGGATGCCTTTACCTTGTCAGGTGAAGATCCAGAAGGCATTTTCCCAGCGATCTTGGGCCATGAAGGTGCCGGTGTTGTTGAAGCGGTGGGTGAGGGCGTTACCACGCTAAAACCGGGTGATCATGTTATTCCTTTGTACACGGCCGAGTGCGGCGAGTGTAAATTCTGTCAATCTGGTAAAACTAACTTGTGTCAGGCGGTTCGCGAAACACAAGGTAAAGGTTTAATGCCGGATGGCACGAGCCGGTTTAGCATCAATGGCGAACCTATTTTCCATTACATGGGCACCTCTACGTTTTCTGAGTACAGTGTGGTACCTGAAATTTCATTGGCGAAAATCCATGTTGATGCGCCGTTGGAAAAAGTCTGTCTACTAGGTTGCGGCATCACGACAGGCATTGGTGCGGTATTGAATACGGCAAAAGTGGAAGAAGGCGCAACGATTGCTGTGTTCGGTTTGGGGGGCATTGGTTTATCCGTGATCCAAGGTGCTCGCATGGCCGGTGCGTCGAAAATCATTGCCATTGACATTAACGAGTCTAAGTTTGAAATGGCGACCCAATTCGGCGCTACCGATTGTGTTAACCCGAAGAACTTTGATGCGCCAATTCAGCAAGTTATTGTCGACATGACGGATGGCGGCGTGGATTACTCGTTCGAATGTATCGGTAACGTACAAATCATGCGTCAAGCGCTTGAATGCTGTCATAAAGGTTGGGGTGAATCCATCATCATAGGTGTCGCGGGTGCAGGCCAAGAAATCTCCACTCGTCCATTCCAATTGGTAACGGGGCGCGTATGGAAGGGCTCGGCTTTCGGTGGCGTGAAAGGTCGCAGCCAATTACCAGGCTACGTAGAAGACTACATGAATGGCAAAATCGAAATTGACCCGTTCGTGACTCATACCATGCCGCTGGAACAGATTAACGAAGCGTTTGATCTGATGCACGAAGGTAAGAGTATCCGTACCGTCATTTTGTTCGACCAATAAGTATGAGCCAAAAATGACGGCTTTGCTTGCCTCGGTTCAAATGAGTCAACAGAGTACGTCACTGATGCGCATCGTCCTATTGCGACGGTGCGAATGCTAAGGAGAAAACATGGAACTCATATCCAGCACTAAAAGCTTCGGCGGTTGGCTGAAGCGGTATAAGCATGAGAGTTTGTCAGTCAAAGGTGACATGACGTTTGCCATTTATCTGCCTCCACAAGCGGAAACGCAAAAAGTGCCGGTTTTGTATTGGTTGTCAGGTTTGACCTGTACCGATGAAAACTTTACTCAAAAAGCCGGCGCGTTTCGCAAAGCGGCGGAATTGGGCTTGGCCATTGTCTGTCCTGATACCAGCCCGCGTGGCACGGATTATCCGGGTGAACATGAGAGCTATGATTTTGGTTCGGCAGCGGGCTTTTATTTGAACGCCACAGTGGCACCTTATTCAAATACTTACCACATGTACGACTACGTGGTGCAAGAATTGCCGCACTTGGTGGAAGCCAATTTCCCGGTGACAGACAAGCGTTCTATTTCTGGGCATTCGATGGGCGGTCACGGAGCCCTGATTTGTGCGTTGAAAAATCCAGGACATTACCTATCGGTTTCCGCGTTTGCGCCGATCGTTAATCCAACGGATTGCCCTTGGGGCGAAAAAGCCTTTACTGGTTATTTAGGGGAAGACAAAAGTACTTGGCAAGAATGGGATGCCAGCTTACTGATCGCGAACGCCAAAGAGCGCTTGCCGTTGCTGGTGGATCAAGGCGAAGCCGATAACTTTCTTGCTGAACAACTGAAACCTGAAGCCCTGGAAGCCGCTTGTGAACAAGCAGGCCATCCACTGACTTTACGTCGTCAGCCGGGATATGACCACAGCTATTTTTTCATTGCTAGCTTCATTGATGAACATCTAGAGCATCATGCTAAAGCCTTGAGTTGATCACGGGGTTGACTGAAAAAAGCGAGCTTAGGCTCGCTTTTTTGCTTTTGCTTTTGCTTTTGCTTTATTGCTTTAGCTTTTTTGCATTAGCTTTTTTGCTTTAGATAGGGGCGTTAATAGTGAATAGCATTCCATTCTGTACTTTCCTCAATACCTATTTCAAGCAAGGTCTCTTTTCTCTATTGATACTAAACTGTATTTTTCTATGTTATTTCATAAAGTATCAAAATTAATGTTAAATTAATTCAAATTGATATTTTGTGTTGGGTGATGGCATTTTAAACGCTTTTACTATAACCGCTTCTAAGGTTGGAAATAGTAAGAGGTTATGTATGAAGAAGTCCGTGATTATGACAGGTTTAATGGGGAGTTTGCTTTCAATGGCTGGTCAGGCGTTTGAGCTGACTAGCCAAGATATTCAAGAAGGTCATAAGCTGCCTAAGTCTTTTGAATTTAATGGTTTTGGCTGTTCTGGGGAGAATAAATCTCCGCAATTAGAGTGGTCTAGTGTGCCAACGGGAACGAAAAGCTTCGCGATTACCGTATATGATCCGGATGCGCCTTCGGGAAGCGGTTGGTGGCATTGGTCTGCTTTCAACATCCCTGCTTCAGTGACATCGTTACCTCAAGGTGCCGATTTGACGAAATTGGGCGCGACTGAGCTCAAGTCGGATTATGGCAGTACGGGTTTTGGCGGTGTTTGTCCACCAAAAGGCGATAATATGCATCGTTATCAATTTACCGTTTGGGCGTTGCCTGTTGAAAAATTGGATTTAAATGCGCGTGTTTCGGCTGCATTAGCTGGCTTTACTGTTCGCAGTTTGGCAATCGATAAAGCCGTGTTAGTTGCACCATATAACCGTTAGTTTATCCGTCATTAGGAGTATTAATGAGCCCGCTTTTTAACGTCAGCCAGATGTATGGTTTGCAAACACAGCGACTGCGTAATGTGGCCATTCTTACTCCTAGTATTTTCAAAATCCGCTCAGGACGAAAGCGTCTATTTTGGCAGGATGATGTCTTGGAATTTAATGCATCGACCTTGTTATTAGCAAAAGCAGGGCATCAACTGACGTTTGAAAATGAACCTGCGAAAGAGCGATTTTCATCCGTGAAAATCAGTTTTTTATTACCGCCACCGGAAGAGATGATTCAGCTTAGTATAAAAAGAGCGGATCAAAACCGAACCCCACAGTTTAGTCCGAGTAAAGCCTTGATGAAGAGCCTCGATTTTTTATTGCAACTGGACATATCAGATTTAAGTGAGGCGGCGCAAACGTATTGGTTACATGGTTTTTATCAGCAGTTGGCTGAAGCAGGTAAGTTGCATTTCATTTTTGAAGGTCATTCGATTTCTTTTGAGCAGAAAGTCACTGATCTGATGCTGCAAGCTCCTTGGAAGGATTATCAATTGGAGCAAATTGCCACGTATTTCTCGATGAGCAGAGCAACCTTGATTCGCCGTCTGAAAGAGGAGAATACCCAATTTAGAGCCGTTTTAACAAAAGTTCGAATGAATCATGCTATTGACTTGATACAGCAAGGTCATCGTCAGCAGATCGATATTGCCGTGCGTTGTGGTTACCAGTCTCAAGAGCGTTTTAGCCAACGTTTTCAAAAATCATTTGGGATTACACCGAGCCAATACATTAAGACACTCTAACTCATCTCTGCCCTAAATTTTTTAATTACATAGTTATTGGACCGAAAATCATCATAAGGTCTTCTTAAAGCGTAATGATGCAATCACCATCCCGCCTAGGGTAAATAATCCCAGCCATATGGCATCTTTTCCCAATAATAAAAGGTTAGCATCTCGCAATGCGATGGCGCGAATCATGCGCATGAAATGCGTCACAGGTAAAGCTTCGGCAATCCATTGTGCTGCGATTGGCATGGCATCGTAGGGGAACATAAAGCCGGATAATAAAATTGAGGGTAAGAGGATGAAAATCGTCATCTGGGTGGCTTGAAGCTGAGTTTTGGCAATCGTAGACAGGACCAAACCTAGGGTTAAACTGGCAAAAATAAACAGCAGGGAGGCTCCCAATAACGACAGTAAGCTGCCTTTAATAGGCACTGAAAAAATCCAATGCCCCATACTCAAAATAATGGTCACTTGTAATATGCCGACTAAAACGTAAGGCACAATTTTGCCTATCATTAATTCTATTGGTCGAACGGGCGTGGTGATCAAGAACTCCATATTACCGTGTTCATTTTCTCTTACGATGGCCGCTGATGTGAACAGAATCATGGTCATCGTAAGGATAACGGCGACCAGACCAGGGACAATATTAACGACGGTCCTTTGTTCGGGGTTAAAGTATTGAACCACTTCAAAACTTGGCGTCGTTTGTATCACCGCGCGGTTGGCGATTTCGTCGAGGGGCATATTACGTAATGCTCGAATACTGGAGGCGATGACGGTATCAGAGCCGTCGACGATCCATTGGCCAATCGGCAAGGTGAGTTCAGAGCGGGTTTGCTGACGATCGTAATTTGGGTGAGTGAACAATCGACGCGTCATATCAGAGGGCAAATAGAGTACTGCTCGAATGTCGCCTTTAGTGATGGCCATCTCCGCGTCCTTTATGGACGGGTAGCGAGCGACAAAGTCGACCGATTGAGTGGCAAGCATCGCCTGTTCAATGGCGAGACTCTCTGACGTTTGACTGAGATCGACCAGTCCAACTGGGATGTGTCTTGCGTTGGTATTAATGGCGTAGCCAAACAACATAAGTTGTACGAGTGGAATCATCACAATCATGCCAAAGGTCATTCTGTCTCGAGACAGTTGCTTAAGCTCCTTGATGAAAATTGCGTAAATCCTAATCCACATGGCGATCTCCAGTACAGGTAACAAAGACGTCTTCAAGACTGGGGCGAGCCAATTGTGCATGTCGACCATCACTTAGTTGTGAAATGAATTCGACAGGATTGTGGATCCCTTTTTGGACTAAAACTCTAAGGTGAGCCCCAATCTGGGCGGTGGAGAGGATATTTGGATGCTGACCTAGGGTTTGTTTCAGTTGTCTCAATCCGCTACCACTGACTTCGACAACATTGGCTGGCATGGCGTCCATCAGGGCTTGAGGTGAGCCATCTGCTCGTTTCCTGCCTTCTTCCATTATCGCCAATGAATGGCAACGTTCGGCTTCGTCCATATAGTGAGTGGATACCAATATGGTGGTGCCTGCGGTGCAGAGGTCAAACAGCCTCTCCCAGAATTCTCGACGATTTTCAGGGTCTACGGCTGAGGTTGGTTCGTCGAGAAACAGCAATTCGGGTGAATGTAATGTGGCACAGGCTAAGGCAAGGCGTTGCTTTTGCCCGCCACTCATTGAACCTGCGAACTGTTTCGCTTGTTTTTCTAAATCGTACATGGCCAGAAGCTCCTCGATTCGGGCTTGCTTTCGACGGCCTGAGAAACCATAAATCGCAGCGACAAAAATCAGGTTTTCTTGCACGGTGAGGTTATCGTATAAAGAAAATTTTTGGGTCATGTAACCAATACGTGTTTTTAATGATTCTTCATGCCCTAAAAGAGGTTTCCCTAAGATGTTTATTTCGCCTTCAGTGGCTTCTAATAACCCTGTTAGTAGACGAATGCTGGTGGATTTGCCGCAACCATTAGGGCCAAGAAAGCCATAAATACGGCCTTTGGGAATACGTAAATCGAGTTTGTTAACGGCGACTTTTTCACCGAAGCGTTTTGTTAGCCCTTTTGCGTCAATGGCGTATTCTGTTTGTTGATAAGTCGTTGCTGAGTTCATGGCAGATGCACCTCAACGGCCAGCCCAGTCGGTAGTGCTTCTGCGTTCAGCAAATCAATGTCGGTTAGATACATCAAACGCGCTCTATCTCGTTCATTGAGGGCATAAAAAGGTGTATAAGCGGGTTGTGAACGGATATTACGAACGCGTCCTTGTAGGGAGGAGTCGAAGCCATCCACAAAAACCGCTACCGTATCGCCAATGTTGAGGTGAGTTAAGGCGCTGGCGGGTAAGTAAACTCGCGCATAAGGTTGGTGCGCTGAGAGTAAGCTGATGAGCTGAGTACCAGCAACGACACGATCACCTTGATGCCATGGCAAGGTATCAATAATGCCATCTGTTGGGGCCTTGATGGTGAGGTCTTGACGGGCTTTTTCTTGCCACACTAAGGCCGCTTGAGCGGCTTGAACTTTCGCGCTGGCTTGTGCGATGTCTTCTTCACGAGCACCGTTTTTGAGTTCTAGCCATTGATCATGCGCTTGCTGTGCTTTGGCTTTGGCGCTGTCTCTATTGGCTTTGGCTGTATCAAAATCGGCTTTTCCAACCACCTTGCTTTTAAACAGTTTACTGGCTCTTTGATATTTGAGTTCGGCTTCTTGGTTGGCCGCTTGGCTAGCCTTGAGCGCCGCAAGGGCGGCACTCAGTTGTTCTGGCCTGGTGCCTGAGATAAGTGCTTTTAGAGCGGCCTGAGCTTGTTTTAGTTCGGCGTTACGTTGCGCGACTAAGGCATTGGCGCTGCGTAAATCTAATTGTAATAACGGCTCACCTTGGTAAACCATTTGCCCTTCTGTTACATGAATCAAGGTGATTTGTTCTGATGCCGATGCGGATAAGCTGATTCTATCTCGCTCAATATTGCCCATTGCTCGATGACCATCTTCTGTTCGACAGGCGCTTAGCGTGGTGAATATTACGATTAACATACACAGACGAAAGGTTTTCATTTTGTTTGACCTTGTTTGGGTGTGGCTAAAGAAGCAAACAAACCTTGTTCCAGTAGGGTCTGATTATGATCGGCTAGGCTCAACAACCATTCTTCTTTGAGCTCTACTCCAAGTTGCTGTTGCAGGTACTTGGGTGCCAGCACGGGAAAGATCATTAGGCTGACAAAGCTCAGACGAATCCAGCCTGTATTGAGGTTAGGGTTGATCTGGTTTTGTTGTTGAAAATAGCGGATCCATTTTTCTGAGCCTTGAATGAGTTTATCTATGATGCCTGTTAAAACGCCAAATGCTTCGGGCTGATTCGGCTGACTAAGTGCCTGCAACATGAGTTTCGGGAGCATGGGATTCTTGGCAATCATGCGATAGTAGGTTTGCATTAACACCAATGGGTCTGGTGGCGAGTTGGGTGCTAGATTGGTTTGTAGTTGTTCAATAACAGGGGCAAGCGTTTCTTCTATTGTGGCTTCGAACAAGCCAGTTTTGGAGCCAAAGTAATAGCGAATCATTGCGGCATCTGCGTCAGCGGCTAGGGCGATTTTTCGCGTCGATACCTTGTCAAACCCTTGTTCTGAAAAACAGTGTTTGGCGGCGGTGATTAAACGGTTTCGAACCGACTGTCTATTATCATCTGATTGCGTTGGGCGGCCGATCTTGGTGGTCATTTTTTGCTCCCAGTATTTTTTCCTCTAGTGATGAATAATAGGCTATTTGACCTTAACGGGTTACCAAGATAATTCTTCATTCAGCTCGAAAATGAAGAATTTTTTATGACCAAAAGAGGTGTGATGTAATGGCTTTTATCGTCATTTTAAAGGCTGCTGTACACTTCAACTCATCAGAGTTCGGCTGGTTAACGGTACTCTTCAAACGACATGAATGACACATAATGATGGCCATTGATTAGATTGGTAAGTGATGCACATCAATGAGTTGGTTAGGTTTGAAGTGAGCAGGGAAGACTCGAGCAAGAAGTGGCGAGACTGTACTTTTTAAAAATGCATTTGTTACTATGCTAAAAACCCTTTTGGAACACACATTATGACCACCATACAGAGCATGAAATTTTCGATTTTGATCACAGGTTGTTCCAGTGGCATAGGCTTGGAAGCGGCGCGAATGCTGCAAGAGCGAAACTTCTTGGTGGTCGCCAGCTGTCGTCAGGAAAAGGACATTGCCGCGATCAAGGAGCAGGGAATTCAACATGTTGTTCAGTTGGATTTGGCGGATTCAGCGTCTATTGAAAAAGGCTTAACAAAGGCACTTGAGATAACCGGCGGGCATTTATTTGCCCTTTTTAATAATGGTGCTTATGGTCAGCCTGGGGCGGTGGAAGACTTGCCTGTTGAAGCGTTACGGACTCAATTCGAATCGAATGTGTTTGGTACACATGATCTGACTACTCGGGTTATCAAGCTGATGCTGGCACAGGGCTACGGTCGGATTGTACAAAACAGTTCGGTACTTGGGTTGGTCGCAGCCCCTTTTCGTGGCGCTTACAATGCCAGTAAGTTTGCTTTAGAAGGTTTGACAGATACTCTCAGATTAGAGCTTGCTGATACGCCGATTAAAATCAGTTTGATCGAGCCTGGGCCAATTGAAAGTCGTTTTCGTGCTAATGCTTTACAGGCATTAAAAGACAACATTGATATAGTGGCCAGCCGCCATCAGCAAGGTTATCAAGAGGCGATTGCTCGATTGAGTAAAGAAGGCGTGACCTCTTCTCAGACTTTGCCGGCCAGCGCGGTGGTGAAGAAGCTGATTCATGCTTTGGAATCGCCACGTCCGAAAGCTCGTTACTATGTGACGACGCCCACTTATGCTGCGGTGGTGATGAAACGCATTTTGCCAACTTGTTTATTGGATTGGGTGATGCGTCGCCAAGGCAGTTAATGGGATTTGCTTTTGGCTTGGGTTAGTTGCCCAAGCCATTCATCCAAGGCGTGTAAATACTCACTTCTGGCGGTTTCATGAGATAAATACAAGTCATGAAAGCCTTTATCAATTATCACTTGGGTAAGGTTTTGAAAGCTCTTTTCGGCGGCTTGTTTCATGCTCTCTACATCCAACACACCGTCGCCTTGTTGAGTCTCTTCAACGCTGTCTTTGCCAATGGTGCTGATTCTGGAATGACAAAGTAGCGTTGGGATGCTGAGGCTTTTCTGCGCTAGGTTGCGTTGTGCCTGAATGATTTCTCTTAGCCAATGGAAAGAGAAGTTGAATCCCTCAGCCGGTTTCCAATCCAACCGGTAATCCCATTCTCCGCCAAACCGTTGGTGTAATGTTTTGGCGTAAATAGTGGCCTTTTTGGCCTTTATAAAATAAAAAGGTAACAGGGATACGATGATTCGAATGGGCCAGTGGATGCGATTCAAAATGACTGGTGGAAAGGGCAGAGCTAAAAAAGGGCTGTTTAACATTAAACCGATGACTTCTGGAAACGGCATTTGATAGTGATTTTCGCGCTCAGCCAATTTGTAAGGCTGGGCCAAATACGTCGAGACCACGAGACCACCGGTTGAGTGACCTAATATCACCACTTGTTCGACACCATCTTGCTTCATGGTGGCCAAAGCGATGTCCAAGTCTTGGCCATATTGCTCAATCGAGTCACACCAATTTGGCGGTGTGGAAGGCCGTATAGAGCGCCCATAACCTTGTAAATCCAAGGCATAAAAGCGATAGCCAAGTGCAATAAAGTGTTCCGCTAAGCCTGTCTGAAAAAAATAATCCGTATAGCCATGTACATATAAAATGGCTTTGGCTGATTGTTGTTCGTCTAGGTGGTGAATAAGAGTGGTATGAACTTGCGTTTTTGGGCCTGGAAAAGCAAATGTACGGGCATAAAAGCGGTCGCCCAATAGGTCTTCACCCTGTTTAACAAGACGCCAGTGTTGTCCTATTGGTACATTCATGATGCCATTCCCATAAGGTTTATATGAATATGCTTTAGTTAAACAGGTTTTTGCCCAGCTGGTCGATGGTTAACTTGGCTTTGCGAATGGTGATTTCGATGCATTCATCACGGTTTGGCATTAAGTCAGAGCGAATGAATTTGTGCATTTTTTGCTCTTCACCTTCACCTAAGGTGATGGTCGCTGCCACGCGAAATTGACCACCGTCTTGCATCGGCGCTGGCACAATTTGGTAACCATTGTACTCAATCGCTTCTTCGGTTTTCGCAGGGGCCGCTTCGCCGCCAGAAAATAGCCCTTTTAGAGCAGATAAAATACCCATTTGTTTCTTCTCCTAATTGTTATGATGGTTATTCTTCTGGGATTTGTCTCATTAGTCAATTCCGATTGTGTCTGATGTGTCTCAAACTTGAGTGAAATTCAGTTATACTCTTAGTTGATTGAAATAAGGTGATGAAATTGAAAGAGAAACAAGACAATAACCCTCTTCATGGGGTGACATTGGAAACCATAGTAACCGATCTGCAGGCCCATTTTGGATGGCAAGAGTTGTCTTTTTTAGTGAACATTAACTGCTTTAAAAAAGACCCATCGGTTAAATCGAGTTTAAAGTTTTTGCGTCGGACGCCTTGGGCTCGTGAAAAGGTCGAAGCGCTTTACATCAACACCTTTCATTAGTGGGTTAATTGATTTCATCCTCTAGGTCGCTGTGATGGACCAGATTACGACCTTTATGTTTTGCCGAATAAAGGTTTTTATCGGCGGCTTTTAGGAATTTATGGAATGAATGTCCTTGATTGAGCTTCGCAATACCAATACTGACGGTAATTCTGATTTGGTGATGATTGGCCCGAAAGACGCTGTTTTCGACTCGAATACGTATATTTTCGGCAAAATCATAAGCTTGGATAGCAGACGCATCATTAAGGATAATGAGGAATTCCTCACCGCCAATGCGATACACACTGTCTTTATCGGCATAAAATTGCAGTAGTTCGGTTAATTCGATGAGCACCTGATCGCCTACTTCGTGACCGCATTTATCATTTACCGTTTTGAAAAAATCAATGTCCACGATGAGCAGTCGGGTGGCCCATTCAGTATCAATGTAAATGTTTTGCGCCTGACGATTAAAATGATCGAAGAAGAGTTTTAAGGCGTGGCGATTTTTGGCGCCTGTTAATGGGTCTTCAAACGCCATTTTGGCCAGTAATTGGTTGTTTTTTGTTTGCTGTAGTTCATAGAGATAGCAGACGCCGTAGACCATGAAGTAAGACAGTACAAAGTTCAGAATGGAGCGATATTGGATAAAATTGTCTGTCTCTGATCGATAGAAAATAATAAAGATGGCTGGAAAAGACGCCAAAATAGTGTAGCAAAGTCCTGCTGTCGCGCCGCCAAGCAAACAGAAAATAGCGGGCAATACAATAAGCCAGTAGATGGCTCCTGCTCTCAAGTCGGAAAAGGCAAAGGCCAGAATGGCGGTACAACAAAGGGTGATAATAAAAACATGCCGATGCCAAGCTTTGCTTTTATTGTGATATGACACCCAGAAAAAATAAAAGTAAAGCGCAGCGAGTGCAATTTGAATCGTGCCTAAGGTTCTTTGCTCTAACACACAGTTATTGAGTAGGCAGAAAAACAGAACAATGATGCCAGTACTTAAGCTCAGCCATTTGTGAAGCGTGTTACGAGTCGCGTTAAATATGGAGTTGGTAACAGGGCTCATTTATCTACATCTCAAAAGAAAAACAAGGACGATCGAATGTGAGCGTCATATTCTCCCTTAAAAGACTAGATGAGTTTGACTTATTTTAGTAACAAATTGTTATCAATTGGGGTGAAGTGAGTGGCGGCTTGAATCAAAGACTGAGCGGTGAGAGCTTCTACGCCATAGACTTCTACTTTGGTATGGTGTTTTTCCGTTAGTGTTTTTGCCAATAAATCAAAATCGCCATCGCCTGAGGCCAGTACTAATACATCTGAGTTCATACCATATTCAAGCGCATCAATCGTGATGCCGACGTCCCAGTCACCTTTTGCGGAACCATCAGAGCGTTGGATGAAGGGTTTGAGTTTTACCTCAAAACCAATGGCGCGCAAAATATTTTGAAATTGACGCTGCTTTTCATCTCCACGATCAATGGCATACGCGATGGCTTTGACCACTTGTCTATCGGCGGTTACTTGTCGCCAAAAGGCATTATAGTCAAAGGAGCGGCCAAAGCTGTGGCGGGTGGTGTAATAAATATTTTGAACGTCGACTAAGATGGTCACGTTTTGCATTGGAAGCTCCTATATGGCTTGATTTGTGATTTAAGCCACTGATTAGTTGGCTAGCAAGGTGACCTTTAGCTTGGCTTGTCGTGCCAACATTTTTTGCTCCGCGATTAAAGCCAATTGCTTTAAATTCATTGCCTCGTTTGGTGAAAATGTCAGAGACACTTGTGTCGGGTTTAACAAATATTGGTCGAGTGTACGAGCTAGGGCCAGAGCGTTAGAAGTGCCTTGAGGAGCAAGTTTGAGCTGATCCATCAAATGCTCCAGCTTGGCGATTCGCCACTCTCTTAAGCGTTGCGGCCAGTCACCAGAAAGGTGTTGAGCCAATCCTGTATCTTGGTATGTGACGCTTAGCTGGTCAATGCTTAGCTGTTCCCCATAGAGATATAAAACGGCTTCGGGCTGACCTAGGGCCACAGACGCTAACAAATCAGTACGAAGATCCACTAATGAGAGATCCTGTGTGGCGAGTTGAGTGTGGCTGATGAGGTCTAGCTTACCGGCGTCTTTGATGTCTAAATTCAGATGAGATTGTAAGATATCGCCGTCCAGAGTCGACTGAAAAGAGCCCTTGCCTAAGACTTGCTCGAGTCCCGCTTGTCGGAACCAGGCCGCCGTGTCTCGTGAGAGCTGATCAACGGGTGTGTCTTTTATCCAGAAATCCACGTCTAAATTAGGTTGCTTGAATAGGTATGAGTTAAACGAAATACGAGCAAAGTTGAGCCAAGGTGCAGATTTGAGACCAAAGCGCACGTTTTCCAGTGATGGCGTTAAGGTAAATGGGTCAAGATGCACCGAGTCGTATTCGATAAAGGCTTTTAACCCTGCTGCGGTAATACGTTGTTGGATTTTTTCTTCGGCGTATTCGGCGCCAAACTTTTGGATCAAATACAGAGCGAAAATGGCGACACAGGCCGCGAGAATTAAAAAAGAGACAGCCTTCGCCATCTTGGACATGAAATTATTCAAACTTATTTTCCATTGTGATGCGTATGTAAATTAGCTGCAACATAATCCCAACAAGAGATGTTGGCAGACAGGCTGTGATCTTATCGGAAAGTACGTAGTATAGGGAAGGTATCGCTTATTATTCTAGACCAACTGAGGAGGTTGTTATCCGTCATTTAGTACCATCGCCGCAAGATTTATGGTTTTTACCGTTAGGTGGGACAGGTGAAATCGGCATGAACATGAATCTTTATGGGCATGACGGGCAATGGTTGATGGTGGATTGCGGCGTGTCTTTTAATGAACCTTTATCACCTCAAGATGCGCTGACATCGGAAGTGGTTAGTGCGGATCCTCGCTTTATCAGTGAACAGAAAGAGCGCCTCGCTGGCATGGTGATTACGCATGCTCATGAAGACCATATCGGGGCTGTGCCTTACCTATGGCGGCGCTTTAAATGTGCTGTTTACACAACTCGTTTTACCGCTGAAGTATTGCGTCGTAAATTGGCTCAAGTTGGCCTAGAACAAGACGTGCCAATTATCATTGTCGATGATGGTGAGAGCAAACAGATTGGTCCGTTTCAGGTCACCTGGCTGGCTTTGACCCATTCCATGCCTGATGCCTTCTCAGTGACCATTGAGACGCCAGCTGGACGAGTATTTCATACTGGTGATTGGAAAATCGACAAACAACCTGTGGTTGGAGAAGGCTTTGTTGCCAGTCGCTTTAGTGCGCTGGCCAAGCAAAATATGCTCGCCATGGTGTGCGATTCAACCAATGCCCTGCAAGCAGGTCATTCTGTTTCCGAAAGTGACTGTTATCAGGGCTTGTTGGCAGCCATCAAAGAGGAAAAAAATCGCGTTGTGGTCGGCTGCTTTAGCAGTAATCTGGCGCGTTTGGTGTCGCTTGGACGAGTGGCACAAGAAACCGGGCGTTACTTGGCGTTAATCGGTCGTTCACTTTTGAATATGGTGAGTATCGCTCGTGTCACTGGCCATTGGCCTGAGGATTTGCCTTTAATCGATGCCGCGCATATTGGCTATTTACCGAGAGAAGAAGTGTTGGCGGTGGCGACAGGCAGTCAAGGTGAACCAAGAGCAACCTTAAACCGTTTGGCCGCGAATAACTGTTTTGATTTGACGCTGGAGGCCGATGATCTGGTGCTCTTTTCTGCCATGATGATTCCTGGCAATGAAAACGACATCATGCGTTTGGTTGGTCAATTTAAAGGACAAAACATTCGCACATTACAACAGCAGGATACGAATCTAGCGATTCATGTGAGTGGCCACCCATATCAGGATGAATTGCGACAACTGTATTCTTGGGTGCAGCCAGAAGTCGCGATTCCTGTTCATGGGGAGGCCGCCCATTTAGCGGCAAACGCAGAGGTGGCGAAAGCTAGCCATGTACCAAGACAGCTGGTTGGACAAAATGGCGACTTGTATCAGCTTGCCCCGAATGTCACCGTGATACGCCAAGCCGTAAAAACGGGCCGAATTGCTTTACTGCGTTAATTCGATTCAAAGATCGGCGCAAACACCGTTTTGGCGGCTTTTCCGGGAATCTCTTTCGCGAGTCTTGGTACTAAATAGCCGGGTAGCTCTGCGGCGACTTTGCCCATTAGCTTCTGCGCTGCTTCAACGGAAATGTCGAAATGCGCCGCGCCTGCAACGGGGTCGAGTGTAAACAGGTAATAAGGCAGAATACCGGCCGAGAAAACCGCTTCGCTTAAATCCACTTGCGCTTGGACCGTATCATTAATGCCCTTTAGCAGCACGCCTTGATTCAATAAAGTGACGCCGATTTTTTTGAGTTTAAAGGCGGCGTCAATTACCTCTTGATCGACCTCATTGGCATGATTGATGTGCCACACCATGACAATGTCTAAACGGCTTTGTGAGAAACGGGTTAGCAAGGCATCGCAAATGCGGGCAGGGATCACCACTGGAAGACGAGAATGAATGCGTAAGCGTTTGATTTGCGGTAAGGCTTCTAACTTGAGCAGCTTATCCGCCAGTAAAGAGTCCTTCATCATCAGTGGGTCACCGCCACTCAAAATGACTTCATTTATCTCCGGGTGGGCTCGTAAATAGTCGATCACACTTTGCCATTCAGCTTGCGCTAATTGGTTGTCACCATATGGAAAATGGCGGCGGAAACAATAGCGACAGTTTACCGCACAGGTGCCTGTGGTAATGACCAGTAAACGGCGTTTGTACTTATGCACAATGGCTTTTTGTGGTGTGTGATCGGCTTCTTCTAATGGATCCGCAGTGTAGCCTGAAACGGTTTGCATTTCGAAAGGGCTGGGGAGAATCTGTTTTAACAAGGGGTCGTTAGGGTTACCGTACTCGATGCGTGATAAATAAGGACGAGGCACTAACAGACGAAAACTATGGTGTGCTGCCATGCCTTGGGTGATCAAGTTTTTTGGTAACCCTAAGTGGTCAATTAGCTCGGCTAAGGAAGTAATCGCCTGAGTAAGGTGCTCAGGCCAAGTTAGCGTCTGTTCGGTTTGAATTGGTATCACGTCAAATATCTGCAAAATTGAGTTAATTTAGGTTATGATTGCGCCAACGAATTTCGGCCAATGAGGCCTTTGGCTCATAAAGATCTCTGCAAACGCTACTTTATAACGAATCGTATAAAAACGTTTGCAGAGATCTTAGACTGACATGATACGCCAGTCAGAGCTTTTTCTCTAAACATATACGGTGAGGATGTATGGCTAATATTTCAACTAGCGACATGCGCGGCGGCACAAAAGTAATGGTCGATGGCGATCCATGTGCAGTTTTGGATAATGAACACGTGAAACCTGGTAAAGGCCAAGCCTTTAACCGTTTAAAGTTGCGTAATCTTAAAACCGGTCGTGTATGGGAACGTACCTTTAAGTCGGGCGATACCTTAGAAGCGGCTGATGTAATGGATACCGACATGGAATATCTATACACAGACGGTGAGTTCTGGCATTTCATGGCAATAGATGGTTCTTTTGAACAGCATGCCGCAGATGAAAATGCCATTGCCGATACGAAGAATTGGCTGAAGGAACAAGAGAAATACGTTGTGACTTTATACAATGGCGCGCCATTAGCAGTAACGCCACCTAACTTCATTGAACTAGAAGTAGTTGATACGGATCCTGGTGTAAAAGGCGATACGGCGAACGGTGGTTCTAAACCAGCGTTCTTAACCACAGGCGCAATGGTTCGCGTGCCTCTTTTCATCAACATTGGTGAAGTACTTCGTGTTGATACTCGCAGTGGTGAATACGTTTCACGTGCGACTGGCAAATAATAACAATCTAATAAGATTGGATTGAAAAGGGGAAGCCAATGGCTTCCCCTTTTTTGTGGGTTAAGTCCGTACTATTTTGGGATGAAATACTATTTTTGGGTTATGTATTAAGGGTAGTTGTATTGTGCTTGGCTTGAATGCTGTCAACCGCTTTGCTGGCTATGGCTAAGGTCGCAGCAGTAGTATTGCCACTGACGAGGGTCGGCATGATGGCGGCATCAATGACTCTGAGGTTGTCTATGCCGATGACTTTAAGTGTTTCATCAACGACGGACATCGAGTCTGTGCCCATCTTACAGGTGCCAACAGGGTGATAGATGCTTTCCGCATGCTGTCGTATGTAATCCATTTTTTGGGCGTTACTGAGTGTCTGTTGTTCTGGTAGCCAGGCTTGTTTAGAGAAGGTTTTTAAGCTGGTTTGTTGCAGTATGTCGTTGGCACAATCAAAGGCACGTAACATGCCGTTCATGTCTTCTTCTGCGCTCAAATAGTTAGGGTCGATCAGTGGCGCATCAAACGGTGATCGGGATTGCAGGCAAATGTGGCCACGACTTTCGGGACGCAGCAGACAAGCACGAAGGGTGTAACCATAATGCATAGTGGTTGGCCATAAGTTTAACCCATGATCTACCTCGACGGCGGGCAAAAAGTGCAATTGCACATCCGGTCGTAAGTTGTCTTCTTCTGTGGCCACGAAAGCACCTGCTTCGGCTATGTTTGATGTTAGCAAGCCGCGTCGTTTTGGGTATTGCGAAAGGGCTTTGAGGCCAGCCGGTAAAAAACTTGGATGGAAAGAAATACTGGATTTAGATTGATCGAGATGAATGAGACTGATGTCCAAATGGTCTTGTAGATTTTGTCCAACGCCTTCCAGTTGATGTTCCACATGAATGCCATGACGGATTAATTCCGCTTTAGGACCAATGCCAGATAGCATGAGGATCTGTGGACTATGGATGGCGCCAGCTGACAGTAATACTTCTTTGTCCGCCTTGAGAAAATGAGACTTTCCTTGCTTATGATACAGAACACCAATGGCACGTTTGTCTTGTAGCTGAATCTTTTCTACTTGTGCGTGAGAAATAATGGTTAAATTTGGACGTGCTTTAGCGTCATTAAGAAACGCATGTGCGGCACTGCAGCGTTGTCCTCGATTTTGCATGACATCATAAAAGCCAGTTCCCAATTGTTGTGCGCTATTGAAGTCTTCGTTAAGAGGTAGGCCATACTCCTGACAAGCGGCGACAAAAGCATGAGATAAAGTGTGTTTGTGTCGCAGGGCCTGTACCTGCAGTTCACCATCAGTGCCATGCCAAGTATTTTCCCCTTGATGATAGGCTTCCATTTTTTTGAAGTGGGGAAGTAAATTCTGGTAATCCCAACCGTTTACGCCATGCTTTTGCCAGTCGTCAAAATCTTCCGCTTGGCCGCGGGTATAACACATGGCATTGATGGCTGTGCTGCCGCCAAGCCCTTTGCCTCTAGGCCAAAATAGGCAACGGTTATCCAATTGAGATTGAGGCTGAGTTCGCAGTGACCAGTTGAATTTTTGGCTGCGCATTAATCCTATGATGCCAGCTGGAATCTTGACCAAAGGATGCTGGTTCTGACCGCCAGCTTCCAGCAAGGTCACTTGTTGGTGTGGGTCTTTTGACAAGCGTTCGGCCAGCAGGCAACCTGCTGCCCCGCCACCTATGATGATGTAATCCATATAAAGCACTCGTGTTGTTATTGGTATCGCGCTAAAGGATTGATGTTACCTTATGTTTGTTCATGACAGAATAAAAAAGGGAAACCAAAATGGTTTCCCTTGGGGTTAGGGCGGCGAGAAATTACAGCTCAACGATTAGCTTGCCCTGGTTTTTACCTTCAAACAGTAAGTTGATTCCGCTGGTGGCACTTTCGATGCCGTATAGCACATGAGCGCGATATTTCAGTTCGCCTTTTGCTAGCATGGCACCCAATGCTTGACCGTATTCCGGAATGCGGTGGAAGTGATCTGGCATGGTGAAGCCCTGTATGGTTAAGCGACGCTTGATGATACCTACCCAGCTTGGTCCAGGAGCCGGTTCTGCTTTCTGGTAATCAGCAATCAAACCACATACCGCAATGCGACCGTGGGGATTCATGCGATCAAAAATTGGGGCTTGTGCAGTACCGCCCGTATTTTCAAAAAAGAGATCAATGCCATTCGGAGTCGCTTGTTCTAATTGCGTCACAAAGTCCGCGTCTTTGTAGTTGATGGCATGGTCAAAGCCCAGTTCACTGGTCAGCCATTGGCACTTTTCATCAGAACCGGCCACACCGATGACGGTGAGCCCCATGTTTTTAGCCATTTGGCCAACCAGAGAGCCCACAGACCCTGCCGCTGCTGTGATGATAAGCGTCTGGCCTGCTTCAGGCTTTAGCACCTCAAATACACCGTGATAGGCGGTAATGCCGGGTAATGCGATCACTGAAAGAATGGCCTCTGCCGGCACCTCTTTTGGAATCTGATTGAGATTATCGCCATTACTGATGACGTATTCGGTTAATCCCATCAACCCCATTACACGACTGCCAACGGGGAAATTGGCATTTTCAGAGGCCACTACGTCACCAATGCCGCTGGCACGCATGGTGTCGCCTAATTTTACTGGAGGAATATAGCTGTTTTCGTCAGGGCTCATCCAGCCACGCATTGCTGGGTCTAATGATAAATGTGTTAGTTTTACTAATACTTCACCTTCCGAAGGTTGAGGTATGGCTTGCGTGACCACGTCAAACAGATCTTCTGTGATTTCCAGCTCAGGACGTTTAACGAGCTTAATTGAGCGATAAGACATGTAATATTCTCCTTGTATTAATTGCTAAGTATTTTAGCGTATTCTCACTGACTTAATGGTCAATTTTTATGGAGTTAGTGTGGCGTGATTTTTTTATGTTGCATCATTTCTAACAGCCATTGTTTAAATACCTTGACCGAAGGCAAGTGTGCAACTCGTTGAGGAATTACTAAATAGTAATCGTGTCCTAGAATTTGAAGAGAATAATCATCTTCTCCACATATTAACCAGCTATTTTTTACTGAGTGTTCCGCTGAAATTTTGCCTAATAAAGCGACTCCTTGTCCTGATAATGCGGCTTGAACCGTGAAATTTTCATCATTGAAGTACTGGACTTTGGCGTGAGGGAATTTTTTAAGTAGCTGCTCATCAAGGTCTAGAGGCGCTAAGATTGGGTTTTTCCATTGAGTCGCGAAGAACTGTATAGGTTGCTTTTCTTTAAGGTGTGTATGCCAATAATTAGGTGTGGCGTATAGGGAAAAAGATTCAGTGAACAAGGCACAGCTAATTAGGGGGTTTTTATGAGAGAGCTGAGAAGGATCTCCATAACGAATGGCTAAATCAAAACGGCGATCATTCTCTATATCAACAATGTCATCTTCGCCTCGTATTTGGATATTGATATCTGGATTGAGTGATTGAAATAGATTTAAGTTTGGGACTAACCATTTTGTTGCAAAGGAGTTTGTTGTACTGACTGTTAAATCGTTAGGGAATTTTTTTAGGTCATTAATTTTTGTCAGTAATCCGTGTAGTGACTGATACGCCGTTTCCGCTAGTATCTTGCCCTCCGATGTGAGCATGACTTTTCTGGTTTTTCGCTCAAAAAGTCTGATATTAAGTTCATCTTCAAGTGCACGAATTTGATGAGAAATCGCTGTTGGTGTGACATTAAGTTCGATTGCTGCCGCTTTAAAGCTACCAAGCCGCGCAGACGCTTCAAAGGCTCGAATACTGTTGAGAGACGGTAACTTATGAAACACGTGGTAGTCCTTTATAGATGAATTAAAGTTATTTATAGTAAAAATATGATCGTTTGTCAGACACATCTTTTGAATGAAAACTAACCTCTGAAAAATCATTAAATTTCAGAGGTTTTCTTATGAATAACATATTACATATAGATTCTAGTGTACGCTTTAGTGAAAACGAATCCTTGTCTCATAGATCAATTTCTAAATCATTAGGACAACATTTTATACAAACATGGATGAAAAAAAATAATTCGATTAAGGTCGTCTATCGGGACTTAGCAAGCAATCCACCCGAATACCTTTCAGTTGATTGGTTAGCCGCTGCGTTTACAGAAGAAGTGGAGCGTTCTGAGTTGCAAAGAAGTGTACTGAAGCAGTCGGATGCCTACTATGAAGAAGTAAAACAAGCAGACCTTATTTTGATTACTGCGCCTATGCATAACTATGGTATGCCTGCCGTTTTAAAGGCTTGGTTTGATCAGATCTTACGGCTAAATCATACCTTTACCTTCGACCTTAAAAGAGGGGATTTTCCGATTGAGCCTATGCTGTTTAGAAAAGTGTTGGTACTACTAACCTCAACGGGTGAGTTTGGTTTTCAAGCCGGTGGCGTTAGGGAAGAAATGAATCACTTAGGCCCTCATGTGAAACAGCTTGGACGTTACTTAGGGGCGGAATCTTTCTATGAAATTGGTTCTGAGTTTCAAGAATTTAAAGATGTAAGACATCAAAAGTCTATCGCGAAAGCAAGAGAGCAAATAGAAAGTTTAGTCGTTGATTTGCTAGGGAAATAAAAAGGTTCGACTTCTCATTTGAGAAGTCGAACCTTATTTTTTGACTTAGATCGCTTATTTAGCAATCACTTTGTCTACAGACAAAGCGCCAGCACCACTAAAGGCTAAAGACAAGCAGACAACCAATATGGTTAGAGCGTATTCATAGCCGTTGTTTGCCATGAAAAGACCATTGCTGAAATGAACGGAAAAGATGGCGATCAGCATGGTGAACGCTAATGCGATGCCGGCAGGACGTACCAACAAACCAATCACCAAAGCCAAGCCGCCAAAGAATTCTGCGCTGCCGGCCATCAATGCCATTAAGTAACCTGGTTCAAGACCAATGGATGCCATCCATTGACCTGTGCCTTCTAGACCATAGCCACCGAATGCGCCAAACAATTTTTGTGCGCCGTGAGCCATTAGAATTAAACCAACTGGGATACGAAGAATCGTGCCTGCCCAGCCAGAAGAAGTACGTGTTATGTTTTGGATAAATGCTTGCATAGTTTCTACCTTGAAATCTGTTATGAGTGATAGCAATATTATATACAATTTATGACAGAATAAGTAACGAAGTATTTTGATTAAGCCCTTCAAAAAAATTGAATCGGTATGTGATTCTTTATTAGAGATACATCAGTCGTTGTCTTATTTATTCATACTGGCTTTGATCAATTCACATAAGACCAATATCTGTTGACGGGTATTGTGTTTGTCTGCGTTGTCTTCGAGTGGCCAGCCACAATTTATGCGGAAACAATCTGTATAGAAGTCATGCGTGCTGAAGCCAGCGCCACTGCGAATGTCTATGTTTAATGGTTGAGCGTCAGCTTCCAACTGTACGGCATCTAAGCCAGGCACATGCACCCATAATACCATCCCGCCTTGCGGTGTACTGATCTTGGCATTGTCAGGCAGCTGTTTGGCTAATAACTGCTGATATTGATGAATGTGTTGGCCCATTCGGTAGCGGATCTTGTGTACATGGCTGCGGTATTCTCCTGTGTTGATGAATTCCGCCATGCAGGATTGCACTAAGCCATTCACGCCAAAACTGGTTAAGGTATGTTTGCGCATATAATCAGAAAAATAGCGCCCCGGATGACACCAACCTAATCTCATGCCTTCGGCCAAAATTTTTGAAAAGGAACCGCACCAAATGACATAGCCTTGTTGATCCCAATATTTTGCGGGTAATGGTGTGTCCTTTAAATGGCTCAATTCAAAATACACATCGTCTTCAATCATAGGGGTTTGGTATCGAGCCGCCAGTTCGGCTAAGGCTTGTTTTTGCTGATCTGAGAAGCAGATGCCATTGGGGTTGATGTTGTTGGTGCTGAACAATGACGCTTTGACTATGCCTTGCTTGAGCAGCTTTTCAAATTGCTGTAAATCCACACCGTCTTGGCCGATTGGCACCTCTACTACCTGTCGTGACAAGGTGGTTAGTAAATCTAATAAGCCGCTAAAACAAGGGGAACCAATGGCGATGGTGTCGCCTTCACGGGTTAGGGTTTCGATGGCTTTTTTGACACTGTCGATGCAGCCATTGGTGATGACCAGCTCATGGCTGGAAAAAGCCAGACCATAACGGCGCAAATGTTCTGCTAATGCACTCCTTAATGCCATTTCTCCCTGAATGTCTGGGTACTGAAATAGCGGCTGACTGGCGCGTTGAGCAACGCGTTTGATACTGCGTTGTAGGCCTGTATTGGGTAATAAATGGGGGGCGATCATAGAGGTGCCAAGTGGGCTGAAAAAAGCTGAACTGGGGTTGTAGCCCCGGCTAGGGGCGAATTTCTTAGGGTCTCTTTGCTCTAAGAAAATGTTTGATAATTCAGGGAAGGGGGTGTCTTGTATCTGGCTGGCAACAAAGTAGCCAGCTTGCGGGCGAGCATAAATCCAGCCGGTTTGCTGTAAGTAGTGATAAGCACGTGTGGCCGTGGTCATGCTGACCTGATGTTGCTTAGTAACTTTTCGCAAAGCCGGTAAACGCGCGCCTGCGGGGAGTTTTTGCGTGTTAATTTGCTCAATAAAGTGTTGGGCCAAGCGTTGAAACTTTGACATAACGCAAACTCTCTCCTGAGGATGTGATGACAGTATAGCAAAATTGTACTCTTAATTTTATTAAAAATTGAATCTGATCTCTTTTTGGTTTTGCCGTGATACTAGGCAGACTTCTTCGGTATTGAAAAGAGAGAAAGAGATGAAACTCAGGGATTTTTGCTTGTTGTTCGCTTTAATGGCCCTATGGGGATTGAACTTCAGCGTGATTAAGTTGGGGGTAAATAACATTGACCCTCTTATGTTAACGGCCTTGCGATTTACCTTTGCGGTATTTCCACTGGTGCTTTTTATCAAACGTCCTAATGTGCCGTGGCGTTACCTGATGGCTTATGGTTTGTCTTTTGGTGTGGGTGTCTGGGGCTTAACAACCTTATCGATTCGCCTAGGATTATCAGCAGGCATGGCGTCATTATTGTTGGATATGAGTGTCGTCAGTAGCTTGTTGGTGGGGTATTTTGTGCTTAAAGAAAAGCTGACTTTCAACAAGTTATTTGGCGCTGGATTGGCGTTGTTGGGATTGCTAATCATCATACGTGCCGACGGTGGTGCCATTACCATGGCGGGTCTTCTGTTGGTGCTGTTGGCGTCGGTTTTTTGGAGCGTCAATGGCGTGATTGTAAAATGGGCCAATACCCGTGAAATTTTTGCCTTTAATCTGTGGGGGATGTTGTTTGCGCCTGTGCCATTAGTGCTTTTATCTGTAATGCTGAATGGCCCTAGCGTTGTTACTGATTTGATGACGGAATTCAATCAATCGGCTTTGTTTTCCGCTTTGTTTCAGGCTTATCCCACCACTTTATTGGGTTATTGGTTATGGAATAAGATGATAGTGAAATACTCTATTTCCAGTGTAGCGCCCATGACTTTGCTGGTGCCTGTGTTTGGTTTATTGGGAGGTCATTGGTTTTACGATGAAGTGATTACGGTCAGTCAAATCGTTGCAGGCGGACTGATTCTTGCTGGGTTGTTTATCAGTCAAATAACATGGACTGTGTTCAAGGTAAAACGCAGCACTGTTTGATGATAACAGTAACCTTAAAACTCTGAGATAAAAAAGGAAGATGACTATGCAGGACATTCATTATGGTTTGATCTTAATTGCCGCCTTTGTGGCGACGGCCAGTCCTGGTCCTGCCACCTTAGCCATTGCTGGTAGCGCCATGAGTTCCGGACGTCGTCATGGTGTAGCAACAGCATTCGGCATCTTGACCGGCTCCTTTATTTGGTCTTTTTCAGGCGCGTTTGGTATGGCTGCGGTAATGTATGCCAATGCGTGGTTATTCGATATATTGCGTTATTTTGGTGCGGCTTATCTGCTGTTTTTGGCGTTTAAATCTTTCAAATCGGTTTTGCATCCTAAGTCAATCACATTAGAGCAAATACCCTCTAAGTCTCTTAAAGCGGATTATTTACGTGGCTTGGCAATTCATTTAACTAATCCGAAAGTCATTTTATTCTTTGGCGCCTTGTATTCTATGGGCGTGCCCAGCACGGTGGACATGGATGGATTGCTATCCATTATTTTTTTGATAGGTATGCAAAGTATGTGTCTTTTCCTTGGTTACGCTTTGTTGTTTTCGCAAGCGAAAATTCGGACCCTATATTTCAGAATGAGTCGGGTATTTGATAGCTTGTTCACGTTGTTTTTTGGCATTGCTGGAATAAAAATTCTGATGAGTAAATTGAGTGCTTAATTGTTTATGGAAATCGGGAGCGGATCTTCCGCTCTCACTTTAAGCTGGCTCCATCGCAAGCCTAATACGCTGGATCAAACGTCGCACCTCAGGTAAATAACGATCTTCATGGTGAGTGACTAGCCATTGATCGTGGCTAAGTTCTTCGATGATATTATCAACTCTATGCAAGCTAGTTTGCGTGTCTCCAATAAAGGTTGGTAAGACTGCAATGCCTTTGCTGGCAAGAGCCAAGTCGAGGCTGTTTCTAGGGGTGTTCGTTTCGCAAATAATATCCAAGTGTTTTTGCTGATCTAGCCATTGTGCCGAGGGGGTATTGGCAATGACTTTAATCCAGCAATTAGGCGCATTTTTTGTCGAATAAGGAGCGAATTCTACCTTTGCCAATTTTCGACATACCAAGGATTCTTCTGTGGGGCGTTGATTACGAAAGCCTATTACGATTTCTCGATGCGATATAGCGAGTTTCTTTTCTTCTGAGACAAAGCGTAATAACAGATCCGGTGGCGAGCCAATAAACTCATCCAAGTGTTGTATTAATGCAAGAGTGGTCCAACTGCCTGCGGAGATTTTTACCAGTGGGCGTGAGGTTTCTGATGGTGATGTTTGACGCAAAATAAGCGCTTCTATTTGTGTTAATTCGCTGAGTAACTTTTGTCCATCTGTTGTTAATAGATAGCCTCTATCTTGCCTGATAAAGAGCTCTTGTTGCATCTGTTTCTCAAGCTCATACATTCTTCTGCCCAATGTGGCAGGACTGCGTTGGCATTGTTTTGCTGCAGCTGACAGGCCTCCATGTCTGGCAACGGCGAGGAAAAATTTGAGGTCATTCCAATCCATGTTCTTTTCAATCATGAAATAGTCTTTTTAATCTGTTTTGTTGTCGAAAAGACATTACGCCTTATTCTAGGTAAGGGTCAATCATTACTTTTATTTTAGAGAGTGCTGTTGAGGCTGGATATGTCATGCTCAACACACTTGGGAGGCTTGATGATGGAGCAGAAAAATCGTCTAGGGAGTGAACAATATAATGGCATTAGCAATATTCCTTTTCCATGCCCTTCGAAGACGGCGCAACAAAAAAAAGAGCAGGCTTTTTATGAGGAGTATAGTGGTGAGACTTGGTTTGTCGGAATGGGGCCGTTTGCGACAAGGGTGAAAAAAATCTTTGGTTTTAAGTGTCGGGATGGCAATCTGAAAGAGAGCGTTGATCAGAAAGATGTCTCATAAATTTATAAAGGCCGGCGTGATAAATTTGTTATGATGGGCTTTATTTTATCGAGCTTTTTCCTATGTATGATGCCGCATCATGGCAGCCTAGTGCCGACCTTTCAGTGCTGGGTAAGCGTGCCGAGTTATTCCGCTCAATACGTCAATTTTTCGCAGAGCGCGAGGTGATGGAGGTCGATACTCAATGTTTGTCTCTTGCGAGTATTTCTGATCCACATATTGACGTGCTGACGGCCAACACCCACTCAATGGGGCAAGACCTTACCTATTATCTGCAAACTTCGCCAGAGTACGCCATGAAGCGCTTACTGTGCGCAGGAGCTGGCTCTATCTATCAGTTGGGAAAGGTGTTCCGAGCCGAAGAAATGGGGCGTCGTCACAGTATCGAATTTACCATGTTGGAATGGTATCGCGTTGGCTTGGATCATTGGCAATTGATGGCTGAAATAGAAGCCTTGTTGCAAGCTGTGATTGCACCGAGCCTACAATGTGATTACCTCAGTTACCAGCAAGCTTTTATCGACTTTACAGGGCTAGATCCTTGGCAGGTGAGTCTTGACGACTTGCAAGCGTGTGCGCATCAAGCAACCGAATACGGCTTGCAGGAAACTGACCGAGATACTTTATTGGAATTGATTTTTGCCAGTGTGATTGAACCTAAGATTGCTCAGCAGCAACCTTGCTTTATCCACAGTTATCCAGTGTCTCAGGCCGCACTGGCAAAGTTACATAATGATTCTTCAGGCAATCTTGTGGCGGCTCGATTTGAGCTTTATTGGCAAGGAATGGAGCTAGCAAATGGTTATTATGAGCTGACAGACGCACAGGAGCAGGCCGCTCGTTTTGCAGAGGATCAAGCACAAAGGCACCTAGCTGGATCAGCACAGCGTCAGTTTGATGAACGTCTGATTACGGCGTTGGCTCAGGGAATGCCAGATTGTGCCGGTGTGGCGTTAGGTGTTGATCGTCTGCTCATGCTAATCTGTGGCAAAAAGGACATTGCCGAGGTGCTGGCATTTGCTCATGAACGGGCTTAATCCAATTGCGTAAAATGAGGTTTTGGTGAGCAAGTTATCTGATACGTTGAGTGAAGCTGCGGCTGTGTCTGTCGCGCCAAGAAAAGTCATTGTCCTGTCTTTGTTGGCAACTCTATTATTGGTGATGGTTATCATCTGGAAGGGTGGAGAGGCCCTAAAAAATCGCCAAATTGACGATTTACAACTAACTTCTGAGGAGCAGTTGGCGCAACTGGCCAGTGTGATTGAAAGTGCCATTGCAAAATATCAACACATGCCAACTTTATTGGCGACCAATGGTCGAGTTAAAAAAGCCCTACGAGATGGTTTTTACCATGATATTTCCCAGTTAAATCTCGAGTTGGAGCAAATTAACCGCATTACCGAAGCTTCTGACAGTTATATATTGAACAAAGACGGTCTCACCATAGCGGCATCAAATTATCAAAGTGATGCCAGCTTTATTGGTAATAATTTTGCTTTCAGGCCGTATTTCCAGCAAGCCATTCAAGGCCAACCTGGGCGTTATTACGCGCTGGGAACCACGTCTAATCGTCGTGGTTATTACTTTTCTTACCCTGTGGTGGATGACGAAAAAATCATTGGGGTGGCGGTGGTGAAGGTAGACATCAGTCAATTTGAAAAGCGCTTCGCCAATCAAAATTATGATTTTCTATTACTGGATCCAGACGGTGTTGTATTCAGTAGCTCGCGGCCTAGTTGGCTCTATCAAGTATTGCGTGGTTTGTCCTACAGCGAACTTAAACGCATTGCAGAATCTCAACGCTATAAAGATCGACCGATTGAGAAATTGCCCATTGCTTATCAGAAACCTTTGGGGGACAAGGCGATGCTGGTGGATGTGTTGGAAGCCAATCCGCTTAATGGTGAGTTGGAGCGACATTCGTACTTAAAAATGAGTCGTCCGATTCAGTTATTGGGCTTCACTATTTCGATTTTATCACCGTTGAAATTAATCAATGAAGAAATTGCCTTATGGCGAGCCATATTTGCCGGCGGCATAACCATTACTGGTTTGCTTGCTGGTTTGGCCTTATTGCGTCGTCGAATGCTGTTAGAACGTTATAATGCCAACGAGATGGCGCGTCACAATCAAGCCTACATTCGAGAAGTGATACAGAACACCCAGGCTGGATTGGTTACTTTGGACGAAAAGCATTGCGTTGAATCCTTTAATCCCGCCATTGAAAGACTGGTAGGACAACCGCTTAGTGCGCTAATAGGTCAACCTTTACAGAGCTTATTCCGTGCTGATGATCAGACAGCATTCGACCGGGTGTGGACGGCGGATGATGAGTTGGGCATTAAAGTGGTGACTATGGAAGGGCGTTTGCAATTGGATACAGCGGATCTGGTGCCTGTCGAAATGACGCTATGTGAAATGAAACTGCTTAATCGTCGTAGCTATTTGGTGACCTTTCATGACATGACAGAGCGCAAACGTTATGAGCAAGAAGTCATGCAAGCCCAGCTTGAGTTGGAAGAGCGCGTTCGCGAGCGTACCTTTGAACTCGAAGAGGCTAACCTTTTGTTGCGTCAGGAAATGGCGGGTCATAAAGACACGCAGCGAGAGTTGATTCAGACGGCTAAGTTAGCGGTACTTGGGCAATTAAGTGCTGGTTTAAACCACGAGTTGAACCAGCCATTAACCGCGATTCGCGCTTTTGCTGGCAACGGTTTGAAATTTCTTGCTCGGCAAAATTATCAACAAGCCCATAGCAACCTTGAGCAGATTAATCAGCTGGGTCAGCACATGAGTGATATCATCTCTCGGTTTAAAGTGTTTGCTCGAAAAGGCAACGTACAACAAGGTCCCATTGCGGTACAAAGCGCCATTATGGGGGCCATAAAGATCATTTCACCAAGGTACAAAGAGGTTGGTATCAATCTGCGGATGCCAGACGATCAAGGTTATATCGTCAATGGTGATATGGTTTTCCTTGAACAGGTCTTAGTGAATTTATTGGCTAATGCATCGGATGCGATATTGGAAGCTTGCCATGGTGATTTACCAGCAAGGTTGAGACAAGTCTCGATAACACAATCGGCTACGGATTCAGAGGTGATTATTCATGTCTTGGATTCAGGTGAAGGACTAAGTGATGAGGCCATTAAACACTTATTTGAACCTTTTTATACATCCAAATCTTCAGGGGTCGGGTTGGGCTTAGGCTTATCCATTAGTCAACGTATTGTGGATGCTATGGGCGGCCAAATTACCGCACAAAATCGAGCAGAAGGTGGGGCTATATTTTCCGTGACTTTACCGCGGTTCCAATCGCCATCCTGAAAAATGAGAGAAAAGATGACGGATAAAAACCAAGTTATTTTGATAGACGATGAACAAGCCGTACGCATGGCCATTTCACAAACATTGGCGTTAGAAGAGTTTAATGTGACGGAATTTGCAAGTACTCAAGGCGTGTTAGAAAAGCTTGCACTAGACTGGCCTGGTGTCATTGTTAGTGACATCAATTTGCCAGGTCAGAGTGGTTTAGAGTTGTTTGAAAGGGTGAAGAAAATCGATGCGGAAATCCCTTTTATTCTGATTACAGGCCACGGTGACATTAGTATGGCGGTCAGTGCGATTCGAGATGGTGCGTATGATTTTATTGAAAAACCTTTCTCGAATGATGACTTTCTTGAGGTGGTTCGTCGCGCCAGCGAAAAGCGTTTGCTGACCCTAGAGAATCGTAACTTACGTTTAGAGTTAGCGGCTCAAAATGCCCCTGGTCCTCGTATTATTGGGAATACTCCCGGTATTCATCGGTTGCGTCAGGCGCTTTTACATGTAGCGGACACGGGGGCGGATATATTGATTCAGGGTGAAACGGGGACTGGCAAAGAGTTGGTAGCTCGTTACATTCATGAGCACAGTTCCCGTCGCGGTCAGCCGTTTGTGGCGATTAACTGTGGTGCCGTACCGGATTCTATTATGGAGTCAGAGTTATTTGGTCATGAAAAAGGCGCTTTTACCGATGCTAAGGAACAAAGGATTGGGAAATTAGAACATGCCAATGGTGGGACGTTATTTCTGGATGAAATTGAAAGTATGCCCATGTCGATGCAGATTCGTCTACTACGGGTGTTGGAAGAGCGTCGGTTGGAGCGGTTAGGGTCGAACAAAGCCATCGATCTGGATTTGCGAATTTTAGCGGCAACTAAGCTTGACCTAAAGCAGCTTAGTGAAGGTGACAGTTTTCGTGAGGACTTGTATTACCGTTTAAATGTCGTGCGGGTAGACATTCCGCCACTGCGCGAGAGGAAAGATGACATCTCATTGTTGTGGCAGCATTTTTGTTTGGTGGCGACGGCTCAATATAAGCGAGAATCTGAGACCTTATCAGCGGCTCGTATGCACAGCTTATTGAACTATGATTGGCCTGGCAATGTTCGTGAACTGCGTAATTTGGCAGAGCGTTATGTGCTGATGGGAGAAGCGGGTTCCTTCGAATTTGATCAAATCATTATCAATGAAAATAACCCAGGCGTCATGACTTTGCCAGAACAACTAGAACGGTTTGAAAAAACATTGCTGGAACAAGAATTAATGCGTCAGAAGGGATCAATTAAGGACACTATGGATGCGCTTGGGCTGCCCCGCAAAACCCTCTATGACAAAATGCGAAAGTACGACTTAGACAAAGACTTGTACAAACAGTAAAAATGGTAAAGATCGCTCAATTCTAATTTTACTGATAATCGTTTACATGTTTGGCTGGCTTGCTATAGTCTTATTCGGTAGCTTAAGAGCGCGTTTTCACTCTATCGTCGGGTCTATGGGTTTTATCTAATTTTTTTGCTGTGGAGGCAACGTGACTCCTGTTGTAAGGCATCTTCTTCGAACGCTTGGCCGAGCAGGCTTAGTATCGTTTTTAACGGTATCCGCTATTTTAATCTCCATTGTTTTGGATGTGGTGCTTGCGAGCCTATTTGGGTTCACACTCGACATTCAACGTGATGTCTTCATGATTATTGTGATCGCAAGTATCGTGACCCCTGTATTGTCTTGGTACCTTGTCGGCTTGCTCTTGAGAGTCGACACAATGGAGCAGAAAATGACCCGTCTTGCTTCTACTGATAGCTTAACATTAGTTAAGAATCGTGGTTATTTTCACAAAATAAGTCTTAAGGCATTACAGCATAAATTCAGTATGAAAGACGTCCCCATGGCGGCTTTTTTTGTGTTGGATTTGGACAGTTTTAAAGAAATTAATGATGCGCACGGTCATCTTTGCGGCGATCGAGTGTTGGTAAAGTTTGCTGATATTTTACGTGCACTTTTTAAAAAGCCCAATGTGGTTGGTCGTCTTGGTGGGGATGAATTTGCCGTTTTATTGACCAATGCAACAGAGCAAGATGCGCATCAATTTGCTCAAGAGATCCTAAATCAAGTAAGAAAGACGTTAGTGGATACTGAGTCTGGTCAAACAAGTTTTACGGTTAGTATTGGTATTGCTATGTTTTCTGGCTATGGCGAGCAAACCTTTGAAAAAGCCTTTAAAGTAGCCGACAAAGCACTGTATCAAGCAAAGGGCTCTGGCCGTGACGAATACGTGGTTTTGCCTTTAGATTGAGTTTGGTTAATAGATAAAAACATGGCGCCTTGAGCGCCATGTTTTGCTTATGACCAATACAGTCTATTTGGGTTATCTACAAAAATTGCTTGGCGACTTTTATCGTCTGGAATCCAGCTTTGTACTAGGTCTAGTAAGGCTGCATCGTTGGGAGCTTCCTCTGGTGTGCCTGATACATGCGGCCAATTACTGCCCCATATAATGCGCTCAGGGGCATGTTGAATAGCTGCTTTGGCCATGTCTGCAACGTCTTCATAGTTAGGTCCGCCGCTGGCTGAGCTTTCGTAGCAGGCGGCAATTTTGTAATAGCAGTTGCCCTTATCTAATAGCGTTAATACCTGTTTAAACTCTCTTGAATTGGTGGCAACGGGTGGGAGAAATTTTACATGGTGATCTAAGCTAAAATTGCCTTGGATCTTATTCAACAATGGGGCGTGATCCAGAATTTCTCGGCCATTAAATTGCACAATACAACTCCAACCAAAGTTGGCCACTTTTGCATTGATATTGAGTAAATCTTTGAGTCTCACCGCGCCTTGAGTTAACTGCATAATACGGGCACCTCTAGCGCCCATCGCATGCCACTGAGCCAGTTCCTCTTCCGTTGTCTCTGGTGTTACCACTACAATGCCTCGGGCTTTATCGCCAAGCGATTGAACGGCTTGTAATAACACTTGATTGTCGGTCTGATAGGCGTTGGGTTGAGTGATGACGACTTTTTCAAGGCCAAGCCAAGTTTGAACTTTTTGATAGTCTGCCAAATTGGCCCCATCGACTGGGATCTTAGGCCCGCCGGGTAGGTTCGGATGCGCCGCATCGTAGACATGAATGTGGGTATCGACGCTGCCTTTTGGAAGGAGAACGTTAGGTGGTGTACCTGATAATAAACGTGTCATAAAAGTCTCCTTTAACTATTTGGGGCGTATCGACTAAGTTCTTCGCGCACAATTTCTATGCCCAAACCATGTCCAGAAGGAACCGTTAAGTAGCCCTCATTGAGTGTCAATGGCTGACGGATAATGCTTTGTCTGAAAGGGTTGTGCGTTTGATCGTATTCAAACCTTGGTGAATCTGGAGTGTTGCCATAAGACGGCGGATTAGGTGGAATAACGGCGTGAAAATGAAGGGCCGCGGCCAAAGCCACACCTGTGCCCCAAACGTGCGGTACGCAACGGACCCCATGGATATCGCACAAGGTTAGGATTTTTCGTGCTTCACTTAACCCACCAACACCACACACATCCGGTTGTAGTATGTCGACGGTCTGCTGTTTGAGTGCTTCGTTGATCCCCCAGCGAGTATGCCAGGTTTCACCGCCCGCCAATGGAATGGGTTGAGTTTGTCTAAGCCTATGGTAGCTGCTTAGTGATTCAGGGGTGACCGGTTCTTCAAACCAAAGGATATTGCAATCACTAACGGCATTCGCAACTCGTGCTGCATCAATAGCATCATAACCATGATTGGCATCGATCATCAGTTCTATGTCAGAACCTAAACAGTTTCGAACAGCTTTAATGGATTCAATGTCTAAGGCGACCCCAAAACCAATCTTGATTTTAACGGCGTTAAAACCTTGTGTTTTGTATTCACTGACTTCTTTCAAAAGGCTGTCGATCCGATCTTCTCCGACCATACGAAAGCCGCCCGTGGCGTATACGGGGATCTTTTTTCGAAAAGCGCCACCCAGTAATTGGTAAGTCGGACACTGATGATATTTGCCTGCTAAATCCCATAAGGCGATATCAATACCACTGATGGCATTGATGGTAGCTCCGCGCTGACCTTGGTCGCGAAAAACATTGTAAAGCTTGAGCCAGATAGGTTCTATGTCGAGGGCGTTTTCACCAATGAGGTGAGGTGTCATACTCTTGATTAAAGCGTCATTGACAAGACGGTTACCTAAACATTCTCCCCAACCCACTAGGCCATTATCACAGTGAATTTCAACAAGTAAATGTTCCCGTGATAAGAATCGCATCGAAGCGGATTCAAAGGGATGTTCTAATGAATGACTAAGATGGTGAGTGATGATTTTAGTAATTTTCATGCAAGCTGACCTTCAATGTGAGTTTTTTGTTATTGGATTTTGATAAACATATCACAATTCATTCGAATAATTCTACAAATTCATACTATGACTTTGCTCTTTGTATCTCACGCATTAATTTTCGATAGCGTTCACAGCCATTATTGAGGTGAATACGAATGGCTTCTTTTGCGGCTTTGCTGTTCCTCGACCCGATCGCATCTAAGATGGCTTTGTGCTCACGATTAAGGGATTTATCAATATCAGGGTCTCTTGGTAGGCCAGCTTCTTCTCGTAAACGGGCACGAGGAATCGTGCGGCGGCCTAGCACTTCTAAGAAGTCAACAAAATGCTGGTTGTTGGTGGCTTTGGCAATGGCGAGATGAAACTCAAAATCTTCTTGTTCGGCGCTTTCACTCTTATGTACTTTGCGTTCATAAGCGTCGTAACATCGGTAGATTTCTGCTTCCTGTGCAAGGGAGCATCGAGTGACGGCAAGGCCTACCGCTTCTATCTCTACGGCGGTTCTTAATTCTAGCGACTCAATCGTATCCGTCAGTGTCTGAGTACTGTTACGTAGCAAAGAACTAATTGTTTGCTGAGGTTCTGATACGAACACGCCTGCACCTTGTTTGGCTTTCACTAACCCTTCCGTTTTGAGGCTGGCAATGGCTTCACGCAGCACCGTTCGACTGACCGAAAGTTCGGACATGAGGTTCGGTTCCGTGGGCAATTTATCACCGGCTTTCATGCCTTGTTCACTAATACGCTGACGTATCCTTTCTGCGGTTTGTTGTGGCAGGCTGGTTTTTTTTTGTTTCAGTGCTGACATAGCTTAATCACTTTTCTAAAGGCAAAAAAATGTTTCTAAATAATATCTTAAACATACTATCACATAAGATGAATGTTACTAAATATAGCGGGTTAACAATAAATTTCATACTTTTTTGAAAAAATTCATACTATGAATGTTGTATGTTTCTAATTTCATGTGCTACAAATAAAAAAGGTTTGGTGGCTTTTGTTGAGCATTTGCTTTCATAGTCGTCAATAATGTAAGCAGCAAAATTAAAATAACAATTGGAGACATAACAATGATCATAAAATTTCCCGCAAAGAAATTAGGCAATCTATTGGCATTGGTTACAACTGCTTCGGCCGTGGCATTTTCGTCCGCTGCGAATGCGGAGTGGAAAGGGTGGAACATCCATAATACGGATTACCCAGTTACGGTGGCATTAGAATCCTTTATTAAAGAAGCCGACAAGGTGACCAATGGTCGTGTCAATGGCCGTGTCTATAATGGTGCCGTATTAGGAAGCCAGTCTGACTCTATCCAGATGTTACAAGTTGGCGCGATACAGTTTGCAGGCTTTAGCTTGGGGCCAATGGGCGACGCTGTTCCTGAAGTCAACGTGGTTTCTTTGCCCTTCATTTTTAAAAACTTGGATCACATGCACCGAGTGATGGATGGTTCAGTAGGCGATAAGCTTAGTAAGGCCATGGAGAAAAAAGGCATCATGTCTTTGGCTTGGTACGATGGTGGTGCTCGTTCTTTCTACAATACTTCTAAACCGATCCAAACCCCAGCGGATGTGAAAGGCGAAAAGTTCCGTGTTATGAATAACGAGCTTTACGTGGGTATGATTGAAGCCTTAGGTGGTAATGCGACGCCTATGGCCTATTCAGAGGTGTACCAATCGCTAAAAACAGGCGTCGTTGATGGTGCTGAAAACAATTGGCCTTCTTATGACTCCAGTAATCATTATGAAGTCGCAACCTACTATTCACTTACTCAACATTTGATTATTCCTGAATGTTTGTGTGTCAGCGTTGCTGCTTGGAACAGATTATCCCCAGCAGATCAAGTATTGGTAAAGAAAGCCGCACGTGATAGTTCACAACTTCAACGTAAGCTTTGGGCTAAGCGTGACGAAGAGAGTCGTAAGAAAGTCTTGGCGGCTGGTGTGAAGTTCAATGAAATCAAAGACAAAAAAGCCTTTAGCGATGCGATGAAACCGGTTTACGCAAAAGCGGTTCAAGACAACCCATCACTGAAATCTTTTATTGAGCAAATTCAGAGTGTTGACTAATTTGTGATAAACAGTGCTTGCCTGCGTGTTAGCAGGCAAGCCCTTTGATGACCTTGATGGTAAGAGTATTGCGATGATTTTCTCTTCTTCTAAAGACCCAATGATGAAACGCATTTTAGACGCCATTGCGTATAGTGTGACGGCTTTCTCTGGAGTCTTATTGGTGGTGTTGGTGTTTTCCTTTGGTTGGTTGGTATTTGGGCGCTATGTGCTAAACGATACTCCAACTTGGGTAGAGCAAATGGCCATGCTACTGGTGACCAGCATTACCTTTTTGGCCGCGGCCGTGGGCATTCATGAACGCACCCACTTGAGTGTTGATATGTTGTCTTTGTGCGTGCCAAAGCGTATCAGTGTGATGTTTAACGTGCTGATTGATATCTGCATCTTTGCATTTGGTTGGGCAATGGCGGTCTATGGAAAAGAGCTGGTAGATTTTGCTTGGTTCCGCTCCATTCCCTTGTTAGGTATTCCTGAAGGTATTCGTTACCTTCCTGTAGTGGCCAGTGGTGCTTTGATGTGTTTGTTTTCTGGCTGTCGCGTGATAGTGGCGATACAGCATATGTTTATTGGTCAATCTGTATCTGCAGATTCCCATTCTTCCGATGTAAATGGAGATCAGTGATATGGGCTTGGCGATTTTACTTGGTTTATTTGCTCTGCTGACCTTTGTCGGCGTGCCTGTTGCGTTTGCCCTTGGTATGGCGGCAATCTCGGCGTTTTTTTATGAAGGTCTGCCTTTAATGATAGGGTTTCAGCGAATTGTCGCAGGGACTTCTACCTTTTCTTTGTTGGCGATACCTTTCTTTATTTTTGCTGGTGAGCTGATGTTGCATGGGGGCATCGCAGCGCGATTAATCCGTTTAGCGTCGTCTGCTGTCGGTTGGATGCGCGGTGGCCTAGGCCAAGTAAATGTGTTTTCCAGTATGTTGTTCGGCGGGATATCCGGCTCTGCAGTGGCCGATGTGTCGGCTTTGGGTTCATTATTGATTCCAGTGATGAAAGAAAAGGGTTATGACGACGCCTATGCAGTGAATGTCACCGTAACCTCATCCATTGCGGGGATTATGATTCCACCAAGTCACAACATGATTCTCTATGTGGTGGCCGCGGGTGGTGGTATGTCTGTGGCGAGCTTGTTTATGGCGGGTGTTGTACCAGGTATTTTGATGTGTGTATTGCTTGGTCTGGTCGCGCGTTGGATTGCCATTCGTCACAATTTTCCGACTGAGCCATTTGCTGGTGTGAAAGTGATATTGGTGGCGTTTCTGGCGTCATTTCCAGGTCTGATTACCGCCATTATCGTGGTAGGTGGGGCTTTATCCGGTGTCTTTACTGTCACAGAGTCTGGGGCCATAGGTGCTATTTACGCGGTATTAATTACTGCTCTGGTTTACCGTTCGCTCAGTTTGAAGGACTTTTGGATCGCCGTGATTCGATCGGTTCGAACCACCGGAATGGTGATGATACTGGTTGGTTGTGCTTCCGCTTTTGGTTACATGCTGGCCCTATATGAAGTACCAAAGGTATTGGCGGCTGGCTTAACGGCGATTTCGGATAATCCGATCATTATCTTTTTAATGATGAACTTAATCTTGCTGATGCTTGGCATGATTATGGACATGGCGGCACTGATTTTGATTTGTACTCCCATCTTTTTACCAGTTGCAGTGAGTTTGGGAATGGATCCGATTCAATTCGGTATTATGTTGATGATGAATCTAGGGTTAGGTTTGTGTACACCGCCCGTTGGTGGCTGTTTATTTGTAGGCTGTGCGATTGGTGAAGTGCCAATACAACGAGCTGTAAAATCCATTTGGCCTTTCTATTTAGCGATCTTAGCAGCATTGATGTTGGTGACATTTGTCCCTGCTATCTCGATGGCATTACCAAACTGGATCAGTGGTTAAGGGGAAAAAAA
Organism: Marinomonas posidonica IVIA-Po-181; assembly: GCF_000214215.1. Lineage (NCBI taxonomy): Bacteria > Pseudomonadati > Pseudomonadota > Gammaproteobacteria > Oceanospirillales > Oceanospirillaceae > Marinomonas > Marinomonas posidonica. Next base: position 3,213,917 of record NC_015559.1, on the reverse strand, counting down.
TGAAACGTGTATTGTTAACGGGTGCAGCTGGAACATTAGGTAAGGCCATGCGTCGTGCTTTGTCAGGCTGGGCAGACGAATTGGTGTTGTCTGATCGAGTAGACATTTCTGACTTGCAGGTGGGTGAATCTTTCCAGCAATGCGATCTAGCGGATTTTGACGCAGTTAAACGCTTGGTTGAAGGCTGTGATGGCATTGTTCACCTGGGTGGCCAATCCATTGAAGGATCGTTTGACAGCATTTTAAACGGCAATTTAAAAGGCACTTATCATATTTATGAAGCGGCTCGACAGCATAAGGTGAAACGCATTTTCTTTGCCAGCTCTAACCATGTGGTGGGCTTTCATTCCCGTGAGACGCATCTTGATGCAGATAGTCCAATGAGACCAGACAGCCTGTATGGCGTCTCTAAAGGTTTCGGCGAACTATTGGCACGCTATTATTTTGATAAGTTTGGTGTTGAGTCGGCCTTGGTTCGCATTGGCAGTTGTTTGCCTAAACCGGTTGATCGTCGAATGTTATCCACTTGGTTAAGTGAAGAGGACATGGCGGACTTGATTAAACGGGTATTTAGTGTGAATCGGTTGGCTTGCACTGTGGTGTATGGAGCCTCTAATAACCCTTGGTCATGGTGGGATAATCGCAAGGCCAATTTTTTAGGTTGGCAGCCGAAAGATTCTTCCGCTGAATTTGAAACTGAGGTGTTAGCAAATGACCCTTTGTTAAATACCGATCATCCAGTATTGCTTTATCAGGGGGGATTTTTCGCAACAGCGGGACACTTTGAAGATGATGACTGATCTAATTTCGTTCTATTTCTAAATAACATTTAACTTCCTAACAATGATGTTTCTGCCTTTATGAGGTAGGGATTTCGTTTGCCCAAAATTGGGTATTTGAATAATAAGAGGACTCTTTTATGGCACTTTCAATTGATACAATCCGCTCATCACTCAGTGACGGTTTATTATCGTTTCCAATTACTGACTTTGATGAGCAAGGTGTGTTTCAGCCAGAAACGTACAAACAGCGCATTGAATGGTTCATCGAGCATGGCGTGTCTTCCGTTTTTGTCGCGGGTGGTACGGGGGAATTTTTCTCGCTTGAGCTCGAGGAATACACTGAAATTTGTCGTATTGCGGTGGAGACAGTTGCAGGTCGTGTGCCGGTAATCGCCAGTGCTGGACGCAGTGTGTTAGAAGCCAAGACATTTGTTAAGGCAGCGGAAGACGCTGGCTGTGATGGCATATTATTAATGCCTCCATTTTTAACTGAGTGTCCAGAAGACGGTGTGGTGGAATACGCTTCACAAATTATGCAAAGCAGTGCCATTCAATTTATTTACTACAATCGTGCGAATGGCATCTTAAGTGCTGAAAGTGTTCAGCAACTGGCAGATCAAAATGACAATTTCATTGCCCTAAAAGACGGTGTCGGCAACATTGCTGCTTTAAATGACATCATCAAAACGGTCGGTGATCGTTTAACTTACATCGGTGGTGTGCCGACGGCGGAGATCTTTGCGGAAGCGTATTTAGCGATTGGAGTGAACACCTATTCTTCGGCGGTGTTTAATTTCATGCCGGACATGGCGAACCGTTTCTATAAAGCCTTGAGAGCTGGGGAGCAAGAAACGGTAACGGCAATAGTAAAAGATTTCTTTGTGCCATTTTGTCGCCTACGAGATGAGAAAAAAGGCTATGCGGTGAGCTTAATTAAGTCTGGTGCAAAGTTAATTGATCGTCCAGCAGGAGATGTACGAGCACCTCTGACTATGCCAAATGCGCAACAAGAAGCTCGCCTGAAGGCATTAATTGAAGCAAATTCATAACGTTATTGGTGTTTTTGATAAAACCATTAAAAACAGCCAGTGGAAATAAAGTGGAGGAAATGATGCAAATTTCTGGGCACATGTTAATTGGTCAGCAATCGGTACAAGGCCACAAACGAGCGATTCGCGCCATTAACCCAGCGACAAATGAATCATTGGGGCCTGATTTCTTGGGCGGTGATCAGCAGCATGTCGATCAAGCGGTGGATTTGGCTTGGCAAGCATTTGACGAATATCGCGGGTTGTCGTTTGAACGTCGAGCGGTTTTTTTAGAAGCGATTGCCGATGAAATCCTTGCTTTGGGTGAGGTGTTGGTCGAACGTGCTATGGCAGAATCAGGTTTGCCAAAAGCGCGTATTGAAGGGGAGCGAGGGCGAACCATGGGCCAACTACGACTGTTTGCATCGGTTGTACGTTCGGGCAAATTCCTCGATGCACGGATTGACCCAGCACTGCCGAATCGTCAACCTTTGCCGAGAGCGGATCTTCGATATCAGAAAATTCCGTTAGGACCTGTGGCTGTTTTTGGCGCGAGCAATTTCCCACTGGCGTTTTCCGTGGCGGGTGGCGATACCGCTTCGGCATTGGCCGCAGGTTGTCCTGTGGTGGTTAAGGCGCATTCTGCTCATCCAGGAACCTCTGAATTGATTGGGCGTGCGATTCAAAAAGCCGCGCGAGACTGCAAGATGCCGGAAGGGGTATTTTCTCTACTTTTCGGCGCTGGAGCAGATGTCGGCGGTGCGCTAGTAGCGCATAAAAACATCAAAGCGGTGGGGTTTACTGGTTCCCGCTCGGGTGGCGTGGCGTTGATGAATATTGCGGCGAATCGTCCCGAGCCCATTCCTGTTTATGCGGAAATGAGCAGTATTAACCCTGTTTTCATGATGCCTCATAAGCTGGCAGCGGAAGCGCCAACCTTGGCATCGGGTTTTGTTGCCTCTCTGGCGATGGGGGCTGGGCAGTTTTGTACCAACCCTGGACTGGTCGTCATAATGGCGAATGCTGACGGCGATGCTTTCTTGCAGCAGGTGACAGAAGATATTCAAGGGTTAGGGACACAAACCATGCTAACCCCGGGTATTCATCAAGCGTACTGTAATGGGGTTGCGGCTTTGGAGCAGCACTCTGGCGTTCGTTTACTGGCTAAATCTGAGACATCCGATAGACCAAATCAATGTCATGCCCATGCTTTCGTCACTGATGCAGTAACGTTCCTAGGGGATAAAAGTCTTGAAAATGAGGTGTTCGGATCGACCAGTTTGGTGATCCAGTGTCAGAGTCTTGCAGAATATCAGCAACTTGCTGAGCATTTTGAAGGTCAGCTGACGATCACCATTCAAATGAATGATGCCGACATTGCGGCGGTCAGTCAGTTGTTGCCTATCTTTGAGCGCAAGGCTGGTCGATTATTATGCAATGGTTACCCTACGGGAGTAGAGGTGTGTCAGGCTATGGTGCATGGTGGACCGTTTCCAGCGACGTCAGACAGCCGCTCGACATCCGTTGGTAGCGCCGCGATTGAGCGTTTCTTACGCCCTGTGTGCTATCAAGACTTTCCTACTAGCTTGTTACCAAGCAGTGTGAAAGCGAATAATCCGTTGGCTATTCCTCAGCTGGTAGAAGGAATACTGACTTTGGGCGAGTGATTCCGTCTTAGGGTAAAAAAAGCGAGGCCATGGCCTCGCTTTTTTGTGTCTGGCTATCCCGTTCTGACAGGGGTATACGAAAAGAGAAGTGATAGAAGAATTGATCAAAAAAGCAAAATCATTATTTTTGAAAAAGCATTTCAAAAAAATGATTTAATTTGTTGTAAAAATGAAATTGCTCATCTAATATCGAAATGCAACCTCAATAACAACAAAATAGAGTTGATCAATATGTATGAAAATCGACGGTTAGGTTTGGCCTATATCAGCCCGTACATTATTGGATTGCTGGTTTTTACCGCTTTTCCATTTTTGTCGTCATTGATCATTAGTTTCACCGACTATGATCTGATCAATCCCCCTGAATATATCGGTTTAGAAAATTATCGCTATATGATGGATGATGATACGTTCTATAAATCCATGGGCGTTACCTTTGCTTATGTTTTCCTCACGATTCCTCTTAAGCTGGCGTTTGCTCTCTTTATTGCTTTCGTTTTGAACTTTAAATTACGCGGTATTAAGTTCTTTAGAACCGCATACTATATTCCTTCCATTCTTGGTAGCAGTGTCGCCATTGCGGTGTTGTGGCGCGCCATCTTTTCTTTAGATGGTTTGTTAAATAGCTTCTTGGGGATTTTTGGCGTGGAGCCGATTTCTTGGCTGGGCGAACCTGTGTTTGCGATGTTTTCTGTGACCTTGTTGCGAGTCTGGCAATTTGGTTCGGCCATGGTGATTTTTTTGGCGGCATTGCAAAGCGTGCCTCAATCTCAGTATGAAGCGGCGATGATCGATGGCGCCTCTAAGTGGCAGATGTTTACTAAGATCACGGTGCCTTTGATCACACCTGTAATCTTTTTCAATTTCATTATGCAAACCACTCAAGCCTTCCAAGAGTTTACCGCGCCTTATGTGATTACCGGTGGTGGGCCAGCCAAATCCACTTATTTGTTCTCACTCTACATTTATGAAACCGCCTTTAAGTATTTTGACTTGGGTTATGGCAGTGCCTTGGCATGGGTGTTGTTTGTGGCCGTAGCGATCTTCACCGCGATTTCCTTTAAGTCTTCTAAATATTGGGTGTTTTACTCTGGCGATAAGGGGGGTAAGTAATCATGAATAAAGTATCAATGGATCCGTCAGTAAGCGGAGTGGTCGATAACACTCGTTACCTTAGAATCGAGATGCGTAAACAGAAAATTGGCGCGGCGATTCGCTATATCATTTTATTGTTTTGCGGTTTGGTGATGCTCTATCCCTTGTTTTGGATGTTCTCTGCCGCTTTTAAACCGAACCATGAAATATTCAGTTCCTTAAGCCTTTGGCCAGCCGAATTTTCGTTGGATGGTTTTATTAATGGTTGGAATACAGGCACGGAATACACTTTTGGGCGGTTCTTTTTGAATACCTTTTATTACGTGGTGCCAAAGGTTATTTTGACGGTGATTTCTTCGGTGATTGTCGCCTATGGTTTTGCGCGTTTTGATATCCCATTCAAGAAGTTTTGGTTTGTCACCTTGGTGGCGACGATTCTACTACCCACGTCTGTTTTATTGATTCCACAGTATTTGATGTTCCGTGAAATGGGCATGCTGGACAGCTACATGCCATTGTATTTACCAATGGCCTTTGCGACTCAAGGTTTCTTCGTTTTTATGTTGATTCAGTTCCTGCGGGGCTTACCAACAGATATGGAAGAAGCGGCCATGATTGATGGTTGCAACTCGTATCAGCTGCTTTGGTACATAGTGGTGCCTATGTTGAAACCGGCGATTATATCGGTCGCTCTGTTTCAGTTTATGTGGTCGGTGAACGACTTCTTAGGGCCATTAATTTATATCTCCAGTGTCGAAAAGTACCCCATTGCCCTCGCGTTAAAACTCTCCATTGATGTGACGGAAGGCACTCAGTGGAATGAAATTCTTGCTATGGCATCCATTGCCATCGTTCCGTCAATTGTCGTTTTCCTTATTGCGCAAAATTACTTTGTGGAAGGAATCACGTCCGGTGGTGTTAAAGGATAGGTCGTTATTATGTCTAAAGTTGTACTCGAAAATTTAACCAAGGTGTATTCGAACGGTTTTAAAGCGGTTCACAGCATTAATCTTGAAATCGAAGACGGTGAATTCCTGGTGGTCATTGGACCATCGGGTTGTGCCAAATCAACCACATTACGTATGTTGGCTGGGTTGGAGTCCATTTCGGATGGCGCCATCAGCATTGGCGGTCGTATTGTCAATAATTTGCCCCCGAAAGATCGTGGCATTGCCATGGTGTTTCAGAATTACGCGCTTTATCCACACATGAGTGTTCGTGAAAACTTAGGTTTTGGTTTGAAATTGGCGAAGGTCAGTAAAGCGGACATTGAGAAACAGGTGAATGAAGCGGCTGAATTACTTGAATTAACACCATTGCTTGACCGTTTACCTCGTCAATTATCTGGTGGTCAAGCGCAACGTGTGGCAGTTGGTCGCGCCATCGTAAAGCGCCCACAAGTTTTCTTATTTGATGAGCCCTTATCGAACTTGGATGCCAAATTACGAGCTTCTATGCGGGTGCGTATTTCGGATTTACATAAGACGCTGAAGGAAACCAATCGTTCCGCTACCAGTGTTTATGTCACCCATGATCAAACAGAAGCCATGACCATGGGGGATCGTATTTGTGTGATGAAGGACGGCCATATCATGCAAGTTGATACGCCAGCCAATTTGTACAAATACCCTAAAAATTTGTTTGTTGCTGGCTTTATTGGTGCGCCAGAAATGAACATGGTAGAAGCAAAGCTGAGTGCTAATGAGAATGATGAATATCAGTTGGCATTGGCATCACAGACCTTGATGTTACCTGCGTCAAAGGCTCAGAAAGTGGTCGCTAAATTCACCGAAGATACTGTGTTTGGTATTCGTCCTGAATTCATTAAATTGGCTAATGATAATTCGCCAAAAGGTGAGGTGGTGAAAGGCATTGTGATTCGCATGGAAAACATGGGAGCTGAGTTTTATGTGCACTTTTCGGTTGATGGTGAGAAGAAGGAAATGTGTGCTCGGGTTCCTTCGGATGTGGTCGAAGCACAATTATTAGATTCAAAAGGTAAGGAGCAGTGGTTTCATTTTGAAATGAATAATGCCCATATCTTTGATAAGCAAACTGAGGAAAACATTTCTCTTTAATGGATTTTGGAGGTCTCTAGGTGATTGTCTTGGTGGCTCTGAAAAAGTTGAAACAGTGTGATAAAACGAGGAAAGCAAGCATGAAAATAAAAACAATAGCTATGTTAGTTGGGCTGGCGTCAGCGGGTTCAATGGTCAGCACCCATGTCAGTGCGGAAGATCTGCGAATGTCATGGTGGGGAGGGAATTCTCGACATGCCGCTACCAATAATGCGGTGAAGGAATATGAAAAGCAAAACCCAGAGACCAGTGTGAAAACAGAATACACTGGGTGGGGGGGGCACTTAGAACGTTTAACCACTCAGATTGCAGGTAATACAGAGCCAGACCTTATGCAGACCAACTGGAATTGGATGCCCATTTTCTCTCGTCGTGGTGACGGTTTTAAAGACCTCCGTCAATACAGTGATGTGTTGGATTTGAGCCAATTTGATGACGCCGCTCTGGCGGCTGGCACCAATAATGGCGTCTTAAACGGCATTCCCATTTCGATGGCGGCACGGATCTTTTATTACAACAAGGACACTTGGGATAAAGCCGGTTTGCCATACCCTGTTTCTTGGGATGACTTCATGAAAGCCGGTCCGGTATTCAAAGAAAAGCTGGGTGAAAAATTTTACCCATTAGTGCTTGAAGGCCGTGATGTGATTGCTATGAACCGTTCTTACATGGTTCAAAAATATGGCATTCCAATGATCGATGAAGACAATAAGAAAATTGCCTATTCAGATGAGCAAATGTTGGAGTTCTTCAAGCTTTATGAAGACATGGTGAAAAACCATGTGGCACCAAGCAGTAAGTACATTGCCGGTTTTGGTGCCGCCAATCTGTATGAGCACAAGCCTTGGATTAATGGTGAATGGGCTGGCTTGTATATGTGGAACTCTGCCATTAACAAGTACAACGATAACCTGATGCCTCCTATGTCTCTTGAACTGGGTTTTTACCCACAAATGAAGGGAGCGAGCGATGCTGGTTTGTTTTATAAACCTGCACAAATGTTCTCAATTGGTAAAAACAGCGATCAACCAGAAGAAGCGGCGAAACTGCTGAACTTTATTCTTAATGAGCCTGCGGGATATAAAGCCATGGGGTTGGCGCGTGGGGTGCCATTAAGCTTGGCTGCTCGTCGTGCTTTGATGTTGGATGGCACCATCAAAGATACGGATTTATCCGTTTCAGGCTTAGCGCAAATTAACGACCTGCCGAAAAAGCTACAAACTTCTGCTTACTTTGAAAACCCACAATTTGTTAGCTTGTTTCAAGAGCTGATTGAAAAAATGGACCAAGGTGACCTGTCTGTTGAAGAGGCCGCAGAAGACTTTATCAAAAAGGGTAACCGTATTTTACGTCGTGCGATGCGGTAACGGGAAAGGCGGGCAGTACGGATTTGCGCAGGCAAAAACGTGCTGCACTTTGATTCTGGACTGCTCGCCAGTGGGCGGTGACGCTTGTCTATGTTCTGAATTCAATTCATAAAAGTGTCGCTGAGAATGGAATGGATGCTCTCTACGGGAAATTAATAAAACATTGTTTCTATAAAGTTGAAAAAATGTTTTCTTGTGTTATTCTGATTTCATCATGAGGCATTTCGCTGTCTCAGCGCGGGTTTTTATTAGGTGATTTTTATGAAAGAGATGTTTGATCTAAGCCACAAGGTGGCCATAGTAACGGGTTGTAATACGGGCTTAGGGCAAGGGATGGCATTGGCGCTGGCAAACGCGGGGGCGGACATTGTGGGGGTGAATCGTAGTGACCCTAAAGAGACAATGGCGTTAATGTCAGCAACCGGGCGTCAATTTCATAGCATCATTGCCGACATGAGTAAGGTTGAAAGTGTTGATGCCATCATAGATGAAGCCGTTAAGACGTTCGGTCATGTGGATATTTTGGTGAACAATGCGGGGATTATTAGACGTAATGATGCCATTGAGTTTACTGAAAAGGACTGGGACGATGTGATGGACGTGAACATCAAATCGGTTTTCTTTATGTCACAAGGTTTTGCCAAACAAGTCATTTCTCAAGGCTGCTCCGGCAATATTATTAACATTGCGTCGATGTTGTCCTTTCAAGGAGGGATTCGTGTGCCCTCTTATACGGCTTCCAAAAGCGGTGTGATGGGGGTCACAAAACTGCTGGCAAATGAATGGGCTCAGCATGGTATCAATGTGAATGCCATTGCACCGGGTTATATGTCGACGAACAACACTCAAGCATTACGTGCGGACGAAGCGCGCTCAAATGAGATCCTGGCTCGTATTCCGGCGGGCCGCTGGGGATTGCCAGAGGACATGGCAGGCCCTGTGGTATTTTTAGCATCAGACGCATCACGTTATGTGAATGGTTATACCATAGCCGTCGACGGCGGTTGGTTAGCGCGTTAAGGTTGATATTTTCATCTGTTCAAAAAAAAGAGCCTATAGGCTCTTTTTTTATGACTGTTTTGTACCTCCAAAGTGTCCACAGAACAGTTTGGAGGTAAGGCGATTACTGCACGATCTCTGGTCCCATAATGCTGTAAGGCAAAGCCGTAGACAATGCTGGGATATAGGTCACGAGTACTAGGAACACCATCAAGACAAGTACGAATGGCATGGCCGCTTTCACTACACGAGCCAAGCTCATGCCAGTGATGCCTGACGTCACGAAGAGGTTCAAACCAATTGGTGGCGTGATCATACCGATTTCCATGTTAACAACCATGATGATACCCAAGTGGATAGGGTCAACACCTAACTCCATCGCAATTGGGAAAACCACAGGCGCGACAATTACCAACAAACCAGATGGCTCCATGAACTGACCACCGATTAACAGCAGAATGTTCACAGCAACTAGGAAAGTAAACCAGTTAAAACCAACCCCAAGCATCCACTCTGTGATCATTTGAGGGATACGTTCTGCCGACAAGGTGTGAGCAAACAACAAGGCGTTAGCGATGATGAACATCAACATCACAGTGGTTTTTGTCCCTTCTAACATCACTTTACGAGACTCTTCACCAAACAAAGATGGGAAGAAACCACGTAACATCATCGACAAGTTACGTCCCCAAATGGGTAAGCCGGCAAGGAAACAAGCGGAGATGGACTCTTCTAGTTTGCTAGAACGCTTATAAACGTAGAAGACGGCCAATAGGGCTGACATGATAAGACCCCAAATCGCACGATCGCCACCGGTAATGGTTTCGTTGTCCGATAGGGCAAAGAAAGACATGATTTCCCATACAAGGAAGAAGGAAACACCATATACCATGCCGTTGAAGCCAACTCGTGCATGAGTGGTGTCATCGTCATTGGTCCAGGTTTTGCCTTTTAAAGGTCCCATGTCACGGTAAACGAATAACGCAATGAACATGGAGTAAACCGCAGCAACCACAGCCGCTTCAGTTGGGGTAAACACACCACCATAAATTCCTCCCATGATGATGACAACCAAGAACAAGCCCCAGCCAGCGTCTTTACCACCACGAATGAGATTGCCAAAGCCTTTCCACTCTTCAGCAGGCAGTTTCTTGATGCGTGCTACCACATAAATGGCCAGCATCAACATACCGCCAGCCATCAAACCTGGAATGACACCCGCGAGGAACATACGACCAACAGAAACGTCAACCGAAGCGGCGTAAACCACCATTACAATCGAAGGTGGAATCAAAATACCAAGCGTACCTGCGTTAGCAATGATGCCAGACGCAAACTCTTTTGAGTAACCTACTTGGCGCATACCAGCAATCGCAATGGTACCAATGGCAACTACGGTGGCTGGGGAAGAACCAGATAAGGCGGCAAACATCATACATGCCAAGACTGATGCCATCGCCAGACCACCACGGAAGTGACCGACACTGGCAATGGCAAAGTTAATCAGACGCTTTGCTACTCCACCAGTCGACATGTAAGACGAGGCAATGATGAAAAACGGAATCGCTAATAGTGTGTAATGCTGACCCACACCGAATAAAGAGATTGCCACAGACGACAAGGAGTCGTGGGAGAAAAAAGTAATAAATAAAATGGACGATAAGCCCAAGGAGATACCAACAGGCAAGCCGATAAACAGCAAGATTAGTACCATAGAAAATAGAATAATGGATTCCACAATTAAGCTCCTGAGCTAGTCTTTCAAGACGTTTTGGTTTTCTTTGACAAGGTCTTGTGCCTCATGGCCGCTGATTAGCATGTCGCGTTTGCCGCGGGCAATGCTAATAAAGGCTTGTAGAGAGCGATAAGACAGGAGTGCCAAACTGATTGGAAGAATCACCAAAACGATCCAGCGCTGGATACGTGGACGTACACCAAACATTTCTTGAATGAATTCAGGGTAACGCAGTTCTTCTGAACCAATGCCGATACGGAACATTTTCGACCAGTACTCGATTGCACCGCCTTTTACATCCACACCAAGCATGGCTAACCAAGTAGAATCCAATAGGATCAAACCGTATAGCATAGCCGCTGCAGCACCAAACAGAGATAAGGCTTTTGTAATGCGCTTTGGCACAGCGTTTAAAACAATGTCGACACCAATATGAAGATTGGTTTTGATGCCATAGCTCATGCCCAAAAGGATCAACCAAGAGAAGGCAATAGTATTAAATTCTAACGCTGCGTCCCAACCTGTGTTGAAACCATAACGTGCGATAACTTGACCAAAAGAGACGGCCATAATGGAAGAGATCACAAGGATCAATAAATTTTCTTCTGCACGAGCCATTACTTTTGGGAAGCGTCTTTCAAGGGCCCAAAGAATGAGGATGAAGAAAAGTAAGTATAAGTGTGGCCAATATGCCATGGGGGTCTCCTAATTTACGTGGAGCGAAACAAATAAAAGCAGCATGTGGCGTGTTTGTGAGACGTTATGGCCAGATGAGTTTTGGCGAAAGAAGTACACATTTAAAACCACAAAGAGCTGACCCAAAGGGTCAGCTCAGCAGGATCAAGTTAACTTAAGCACCCGCCGCAGCGTTGATTAAGTCTTTACCAATGTAGCTTTCGAATTGTTTCCAAACCGGCTTCATTGTTTCTACCCAGACTTGTAGCTGTTCTGGCGTCAAAGAATTGATCTTACCGCCAGCTTTTAGAATGTTGGCACGGTTGGCCGCTTCTTTCGCTTTAACAGATAAGTTGGCTTCTTGCGTAACCGCGTCTGCGATTGCAAGGAATTGTGTGCGATCTTCGGCAGACAAGCTGTCTAGGAACTCAGAAGAGGTCATGAACAAGTACGCCAACAATTGGTGGTTGGTTTCGGTAACACTGTCTTGTACTTCGAAGAATTTCTTCGTGTAGATGTTAGACCAAGTGTTTTCCTGACCATCGACAACGCCAGTTTGCAATGCACTGTATACTTCAGAGAATGCCATCGCCTGTGGAGATGCACCCATTGCTGAGATCATTTGTTTTGCAACATCAGACGTTTGTACACGGAATTTAAGACCTTTTGCATCGCTAGGCTTGATTAGTGGTTTGTTGGCAGAGAAGTATTTCATACCAGACATCCAGTAACCTAGACCAACAAAGCCTGCGTAATCATCCATTTCAAGAAGAAGTTTTTTACCTTCTGGCGTTTTAGTGAAACGGATAGCGTGATCCATGTCTTTAAAGATGAACGGTAAATCAAATACACCGTATTTGTCAGTGTATGAACCGAACTTAGACAATGAAGGGGCGAGTAGTTGAACGTCGCCTAATAGTAGGGCTTCAAGCTCTTTTGAATCACCAAAAAGCGTTGAGTTAGGAAACACCTCTACACACAATTTGCCGTTCATTTCTTTGTTAACACGATCTGCGAAGCTGTTGGCTGCAACGACTTTAGGGTGAGTGGTACCGCCAGTAACGTGACTGAATTTGACGACACGCTCACCTGCATCACAGTTTGCTAATGCTGTATTAGCAGAAAACGCAAGGGCAAGAGAGGTTAGAGCAAGACTGATTTTTTTCATTTTTATAAAACTCCAAAAAGCGTATTTATTATTGTTGCCGGATATGGTTACCGGATTTTTAGCCCTGAATGGGCCGCGCAAAATTAAAGATTGCTAGAGGGGTTATTTACACATTTCGTGCCAAATCTTTAGATTTTTGTTTAAGATATTGAATATAAAGGTTTTTTAGGTTTTTTCTGCGTGCGAAGTGAAATGGCCGGAGGTTGTTTGTGGGGGAGACTTGGCACATGGTGTGTGAAGTGATGGGTGGCTAACCGCCTATTTTAGCCTTTAAAAGGCTTTTGAAAGTTTGATAAATGGCTTTTGAAGGTTTGGTAAATGGCTTTTTTACCATCTAACTGAGCCTTTCTTTGGTTACTTGATAAATTTCGTCCTAATGCGGCTTCTAACATCAGTAGATGGCTTGGATCCTTAGCATCAAGTTGGTTGCTAATGGCTAATTGGTAGCAGGCCTTTAAAAAAACGGGACGGATGCTGTCGAAAGGCTTGTGATGATTTATAAATAAGGCTAATTCGTTTTGTTCTTGTAGGCTAAGTTGGGCTAAGCTCGGCAAACCAATTTCGCCATTGCTTCCAGCAAGGATTTGCAGCACCAAATCGCTTGGCAGGTCATGGTATTGCAGCAACAGATTCAGAGTGAATTTTTCAAGAAAGCGTGTTTGCCATTTTATGCTAATGGTTTTGGCGGACTGGTTAAGTGATTTCACCATCATAATGGAGTAGCTGCCACTGGCGTGATCTTTAGAGGTGCCCAAGCGCACAATACGATAGCCATTTTTTAGCCAGAAGTGCAGTACATCTGGCGTTGCAGCAAAACTGGTGCAAAGAAAATCACACTCTGGTGGTGCGGATTTTTCTATTTTTTCAAGCAGTTTACTGCCATAACCAAGGTTGTGTTGATGTGCTTGAGTGGCAATTCGGCTGATGCGCCAAAAGGACTGTTTTCCTGCTTCTGCTATGCCTTCATGTGCGAGTAAGGATTGTGGTACCAAATGGCCTCTGGGGCGGCGTTTACCTTCCATGACCGCTTGATTCAAGCTATCTGATAAGCCTCCTTCTGCCGACACAATGGCCAGAGATTGCAACGCGTTTTCATGGCTCAACGTATGGATCGAAAGCGAAGGATCATCCAACATCCAACGTAAGTTATCGGCTGAGGTTTGGTAATGTGCATTGGCTAACAGCTGGAAGGCATGATTTAGCTGATGGGGTTGTTGTAACCAATCTTTTGCGCACAAAGCCTGATATTGAAGCGTTTCAATTGGGTATTTAGTCATCGGTTCATTAGGCATTTCGCTGCCTAAAAAGAGGGTGTTATTCAGCCATTTTTCAAGTGGGTCATTTTTCCCCCATCGGATAGGTTGATCCAATTTTAAGTGGATAACTCCCTGCTTGGATCGGCTTTTTAATTGCTTCAAATGCTTAGTGAAACGGATGCCAAAGCCTTTTCCTATCCCTTCATAGCCATAGTCTGTGGTACTAAAGACGCAGTGTTTGGCTCGTTTGGCCAATTCAATAAGTATGGGAATGGGGAACATAGCGGCTTCATCGACGATTAAAACATCCCATTGTTGTGTGTCTGAGAGTAAAGCGTCAGCGGCATAGAAAGGCCATTTTGCAGAGAGCGTTTGCTGCTTTAGGCTTCGTTCAAATTGTGCTTTTAACGTTCCAATGGCGTCTTGGTTAGGGGCGACTAAAGCAAGGTTGAGCGACGTTTGAGACAGTTTTGCCAGTGTATCGCCTAGCAAGGTGGATTTACCTCGCCCTCGAGCCGCAGAGAGAATGTAATGATCTGCGTCTAGGTTAAGAAGCTGGTTCTGGGCCTGCTGCTGTTGCGAGGTTAGCGTGATGTTTTGTGACCAAACCGGCAACGCCGTTAAGGGGGCTTGCTGTTCTAGGCTTTCTTGGAACGGGCTAGTGGTTCCCTGTAACTGCGACCATAAATAGTCTTTAAAATACGAGTGAACTTGTTCGGGTTGGTATGGCCAAGGCAAGTAACGAGATAAATCCTCATCAAGGCAATCGTGCCAGTTACCGTTGGGTAGTCCCAAGGCAAATAGACCGCCGCCACGAACCGTTCCAGCAAGAATGGCTAATGCACTAGCAGAAACACCTTGAGTGAGATCGATTAATACCGCTTCTTGAGTGCTGCCTAGCAACTGACGAGCCTGTTTAAAGTTGCAGGTTTGATATAAACCTTGATTGAGTTGGTCGTAGGGCTCGGGATCTTGAGTACAGATGAGAGGCGTATTAAGTCTTTGGCTTAGATGTGAAAATTCTGACAACAGTTGTTGGCTTGTCCCTCTTAATATAAAGCAGCGGCGATGGTGGTCAGAATGGGTCATAAAAATCTCCTATAGCCGGAGTATGATACTGCGGCTATAGGAGGACGCCAATGTTATTTTATGGTGAAACTTGATAAGTCATGTTGTAGGGTGTTAGCCAATTGTTCAATGTTCTGGCTGTGCCCTTGTGACGTATTGGCCATGGTTTGAGTTTGTATGGCGGCATCTTGCAAGTCTTCTGCATTTCGACGAATTTGAGTGGACGCGACACTCTGTTCTTCAGTCGCTGCAGCAACATTGCTGATGCCCATCTCCACATCTTGAATGGATGTCAGGATATCGTTTAATAGCTGGTCAGCGGTATGTGTTTGCTCAATGCTATTGCGTACTTGTTCAGAACCTTGTTCCATGTCCATCACGGCCGATTGACTATTAGCTTGAAGCTTATCGACCACGTTGCGAATTTCTTCTGTCGACGTTTGCGTGCGTTGGGCTAGCACGCGCACTTCATCGGCTACTACCGCAAAGCCTCGTCCTTGCTCGCCGGCACGAGCCGCTTCAATGGCAGCATTCAGAGCTAATAAGTTGGTTTGTTCGGCAATGTTATTAATCACAGTGACCACTTCGCCAATGTCTTTTGAGCTGTGTTCAACCGTTTTGATGGTATTGGATGCTTTAGTAAAAGCCGACGACAGCATGCTGACGGTTTCTTCCACTTGTTTCACCGCATGGTGTCCTTGAGTTGTCAAGTGTGACATTTTTGCGGATTGTTCCGATACTTGATTGGAGCTTTGCGCCACTTCTTCGATTGACGTTGATATTTGAGTGATGGCCGAACTGACTTGAGCACTCGCATCCTGGCTGGCATTTGCGCTTTGTACTAAATCGCTGTTTGCATTCGAAATGCCTGAAGTTGATGCCAATAAAGCTTCACTTGAGGTTTGAATGTTCGTTATCAGCTTGACTAAATTATCACGCATTTTAATGGCATCAACTTGTAAGGCATCGATCTCATTATTGCTGTTTTTGCTGGCATGTCGCTGGAAGCGGAACGCCAGGTTGCCATGACCAAGTTGCTCCATCGCCGACGACATTTCTTTTAATGGTGACAGGGCGCTTCGAATGAACACAATAAGAATTAAGCTAAGGGCAAATGCTGTAATGACCACAATGATGGTCATTATTAATAGAACGTGATTCACTTCCTCAGCGTATTCATCATCATACGTCTTCAGTGAAACCACCCAATTCCATTTTGGAACAGACTGGAAAAGTACTTTAGAGGGGCGGGCTTTATCGCCTTTTCCAGCAACTTTTAGAGAATAATGAATAACACCCTTGTCAGATTGATAGAGTTTTTTAAAGGTGCTGTTAAGCTTTGGCTGAAGGCTGTACAGTCCTTTGCCTTCACTGGTTGGGTGAATGAGCAGTTTTCCTTCCTCTTTTCCTCTGCCTTCCGTAACAAATACATAACCGGTTTTGCCAAACCGCATACTATTTATTGAATGACGTAGTGGTTTAAGGACGCTATCAAAGGGAAATAATAATTCAATGTATAAGCCCGTTTGATTGCTTAGGGGTTTATAAATAGCAAAATAGTC
This sequence comes from Marinomonas posidonica IVIA-Po-181, assembly GCF_000214215.1. NCBI lineage: Bacteria > Pseudomonadati > Pseudomonadota > Gammaproteobacteria > Oceanospirillales > Oceanospirillaceae > Marinomonas > Marinomonas posidonica. The sequence goes on along the minus strand of NC_015559.1, from coordinate 3,197,437 downwards.
TTGCTGGTTTATTTCATTACGGCCAACAAAAGTTCGTTTATTATTTAGGGAAGATCGGCCTTTATTGTTGGCGGAAATCGAGACGGGGAGTTGTTTGTTGGATTGAGCGATACGATAAAATCCACCATTTTTGGCCATGATGATACTGGTATCCGCGCCAGCGGCTTTGGCAAAATTCGTTATAAAGTCCGATTGACCATTTAGCGTTTCACCATGCAGTGTCAGTGACGGAATGGTTTGATTGGCTAAGGTCATGGTCTGATTATAATTTGTTTCGACCTCATTCAGACTGAAATCAAGCATATCGGCATTATGCAAGGAGATTTGTTTGAATGAATCATAACGACTGTTAAGGCGATTAACGACGAGTTCAATTTCTTTTTCTTGATGGCTGGTAACAATGCCACCAATTTGGCTTTCAAATAACCCCCCAATAATGACGACTAAAGCGATAGATAGTAGCAACACTGCGATGAGAGTTCCAAGCCCAAGCTTTTTGGGAAGAGAGGCATACTTTATTGTAGAAAACATTTATGGTTAGTCCTTTCATATAGAAAAGTTGATTTTTCATAATGATTTTCATCATTATTTCCTCTTTGTTATGTAAATTAAATTTACATAACTTTGCGATTATCTTAAACAATTAAGTTTATATCTAGTTGTTTTAAATGAACAAAAGGTTACATCTTATGATTAACTATAAATAAAAATTATTAAGATTTTCGTTAAAAAGGCGCCAATCTAAACATTAAAATAGGGCAATTTTTTAGGGTAGAAGCTAGTAGAAGGGGACGATAGTTTGAAGCTAGAGAGCTAATTTGTTCTATAGGGAAATAGGAAGGGGTGGAAGCTTCCCTAGGCTAAATGCCACATAATGGCCTAGGAAAGCGCATTGTTGAAAGGCTGGTTAGATGACAAACAAATCCATGAAGCGATTCACTTGTGTCTTTTCTAACTCAGTTTGATCTTTACAGAGAGTATAAATTTGCTGACAACGAGCGCTTGGGAAGCGCGTTGCAAGGTTGGCTTGGAACTTTTGTTCCAGTAATGGAATGCCATCTTGACGACGACGACGGTGCCCAATTGGGTATTCCACCACCACTTCTTCCGTGTGGCTGCCATCTTTAAAGAAGACTTGAATGGCATTGGCTATGGAACGCTTGTCGGCTTCTAAATACTCAGCCGTAAAGCGCTTATCTTCGATAATGTCCATTTTATCTCGCAAGATATCAATAATAGGGTGAGATTGATGGAAGTCATCTTCGTAATGTTCTGCGATCAAGTTTCCAAAGGCTAATGGCACCGCTGTCATATATTGCAAGCAGTGATCACGGTCGGCCGCATTGGCAAGCGGGCCGACTTTGGAAATGATACGAATCGCCGATTCATGGGTGCGGATGACGATTTTCTCAATCTCATCCAGTCGATCTTTTACCTGAGGATGCAAGGTAACGGCCGCTTCGGCGGCAGTTTGTGCGTGGAACTCCGCAGGGAAAGAGATTTTAAACAAAATGTTTTCCATGACGTAAGCATCATAGCCTTGAGAGAAAGAGAATGCTCTTTGTGCTTCAGGTTTGATGGCTTGGTCTTTATTAGTCTTGCTGAAAGAGACGTCATAAAATCCCCATTGAGGTGCCGTCAGTACACTGGGGATGCCCATTTCACCACGCATTGACATATCTGCTAAACGGACCGCCCGAGATGTCGCATCACCCGCCGCCCAGGATTTTCGAGAGCCGGCATTCGGAGCATGGCGATAAGTCCGCAGCGCCGAACCATCGACCCAAGCTTGGGAAATAGCGGCCATGATTTGTTCACGATCCCCCCCCATCATTTTTGTTACGACAGCGGTTGAGGCAATACGGACTAAAAGTACGTGACATAATCCCACTCGGTTAAAGGAATTTTCTAAGGCAATAACCCCTTGGATTTCATGTGCCATAATCATGGCTTCTAGCACATCACGCATGGTGAGTGGCGATTCGCCTTGAGCCAGTCTTTGCTGTGAAAGGTGGTCGGCAATGGCCAGAATACCACCTAAATTATCAGATGGGTGGCCCCATTCAGCCGCTAACCAAGTGTCGTTGTAGTCCAACCAGCGGATGATACAGCCTATGTCCCAGGCCGCTTTTACTGGGTCGAGCGTCAGTGACGTGCCCGGTACTCGGGCGCCATTGGGTACGATAGTACCTTGTACTATTGGGCCAAGGTGTTTGGTACATTCAGGGAATCGTAACGCTAATAACCCACAGCCTAAGGTATCCATTAGGCAATTCCGAGCCGTATCTAGGGCTTCTTGACTGCTGACTTGATAGTTCAGCACATAGTCAGCGATGTCTTGAATCACCTTGTCATAATCTGGGCGATTGTTTAAATCGACGTTAGCACTCATATCTTATCCTTATTTTAACGCTTTGATTGTTTATGGGCGATCTTCTAGCTTGATCCACTCAGCGTGATCAGGCCCTGTGTAGTCGGCACTTGGTCGAATAATACGGTTATTGGCTCTTTGCTCCATAACATGAGCGGCCCAGCCGGTGACTCGTGAACAGACAAAAATAGGGGTGAAGAGTTTGGTGGGAATGCGCATAAAGCGATAGGCACTGGCGTGGAAAAAATCCGCATTACAGAAGAGTTTTTTCTCGCGCCACATGACCGCTTCACAACGTTCTGAAACGTCATAAAGATATGGGTCACCAACGGATTCACTGAGTTTTTCCGACCATTTTTTTATGATGTCATTGCGTGGGTCACGCTCACTGTAGATGGCATGACCAAAGCCCATGATCTTTTCTTTATTTGTCAGCTTTTGTAGGAGAGCGGCTTCGGCTTCATCTGGGGTTTTCCATGGTTCTATCATGTCCATTGCGGCTTCATTGGCGCCACCGTGTAAGGGGCCTCGTAAACTGCCTATGCCGCCAGTAATGCAAGAATGCATGTCCGATAAGGTAGAGGCACAAACTCGCGCCGTAAACGTAGAAGCATTAAACTCGTGTTCAGCATATAGAATTAAAGAAGCGTTCATCACCTGGACATGCAAGGGGTCCGGTTCTTCGTCATGCAACATAGCGAGAAAGTGACCCGCCAGTGAGGGTATGTCTGGGTGGTGAGTGTCAATGCGTACTCCATGGTGTGAAAAACGATACCAGTACAGCACCATAGCGGGCAGGGTGGCGACTAAACGATCAGCCGCTGTTTGCTGTTCTGCTAAAGTCAGCTCAGGCTCAAGGTTGCCTAGAAAAGAGCACCCTGTACGCATCACATCCATAGGGTGAGCGTCTTTCGGGACCAGCTCAAGCACGGCTTTTAAAGCATCCGGTAAAGGCCGCAAAGCGATCAATTGTTGTTGATAGGCTTGTAACTCTGAGACATTGGGTAATTTGCCATAGAGTAATAAATACGCCACTTCTTCAAAGCTGGCTTTATCGGCTAAAACATCAATGTCATAGCCACGATAAGTCAGCCCTGCTGCCGCTTTACCAACGGTGCAGAGTGCGGTTTCACCAGCGCTTTGGCCTCTTAATCCTGCGCCTGTTAGTACCTTTGCCATTTTCTTTCTCCTTTATTATTTTAAAGAAAGCTCACATCACCATAGGGCTTTGTGTCTCATTCTTTTATGTGAGAATGTCGACTTTATTGATTCCTAAAATCTGTTATTTAATTGTATCTAACCAATTGCTGAATAAGACTTATTTTTGCGAGAAGAGTTTGTCTAACTTGTTCTCATAATCGTGATAGTTAAGGAACTCATAGAGTTCATTACGAGTTTGCATTTGATCCACCACAGCCTGCTGGTGGCCATCTTGTAATAAATGCTGATACACATTAAGCGCGGCTTTGTTCATGGCGCGAAAGGCACTCAGTGGATACAGAACTAGGTCGACGCCTGCGCTGGCCAGTTCTTCTTTGCTGAATAAAGGCGTGGCACCAAATTCTGTAATGTTAGCGAGCACTGGAACGTTTACTGCGCTGACAAACTCCTGATATTGCTCTAATGTCAGCATGGCTTCAGGGAAGATCATATCGGCGCCAGCTTCGACACAAGCCATAGCGCGATCAATGGCAGATTCCATGCCTTCGACGGCTAACGCATCGGTCCTTGCCATCACCACAAAGTGATCGTCGGTACGAGCATCAACACAGGCTTTTATGCGATCTACCATTTCAGCTTGACTAACAATGGCTTTATTAGGACGGTGACCACAGCGTTTTTGTTGTACCTGATCTTCGATATGGACCGCTGCCGCACCGGCTTTTTCCATTTGTTCTATGGTGCGAGCAATGTTAAAAGCGCCTCCAAACCCTGTGTCTATGTCGACCAGTAACGGCAGTTCTGAGGCGGCGGTAATTCGACGAACATCTTCCAATACATCATGTAGGTCGGTCATGCCCAAATCCGGTAGACCATAAGACGCGTTAGCGACACCGCCACCAGAAAGGTAAATGGCATGATGGCCAGTTTGTTCCGCCATCATGGCACAGTAAGCATTGATGGCACCCACCACTTGTAGTGGGGAATGTTCAGTCACGGCCTGTCTAAATTTGGCTCCAGCAGATGTCTGACTCATGGGTCTTTCCTTTTTTATTTTTTGACGGATTGAGAGTGATCGGATTGCTCCATGGCTTGTTGTAGCAAGCGAGAAGCTCGGCTAATGTGTCGGCGCATTAGCAGCTCAGCGAGATCACCTTCTTGGTTCGCAATGGCGTCTAAAATGGCCTTATGTTCTCTTAAGGCCTGACGCGGATCACTACGTTGGTCGGCGGTATGGCGACGATACATACGAATCACTGCATAGAGTTCGTGGCTTAAAAGGCGAATCAATTTACCATTACCACTGGCTTGAATGATGCGTAGATGGAAGTCTTCATTACCACCTTGTTGCGCGTAATGTTCATCTTGATTGGCGTCTAAGAAAGCCTGATGTTTGTCCAATAACTGGTAGAGGTCATTCACTTCGGCTTGCGCCATGTTGGATGCGGCCAATCGGGCGGCCATCCCTTCAAGGGCTTCGCGCATGGCAAAGGTGTCTAGCATGTCGCGAGTGTTCAGCTCGATCACCCGAGCCCCTACATTGGCAGTACGAGTGACCAAGCCTAATCCTTCAAGCTTGACGATGGCTTCTCGAAGAGGGCCTCGGGAAATACCATATTGCTTGGCCAGCTCTGGTTCTGAGATCTTACTGCCTTGCTCAATATCGCCAGCCACAATAGCGTTAATTAGATGTTGGGCGATGTCTTCTGATAGGGTCGCTGACTTAATTGGGATGATTTGGCTCATACGTAAAACGTCTTAATTGTTGACAATGTGTTTCTTTATAGTCGTGTTTTTGGCTTTTATCAAGCTATATTGTCGACAATTGTTGGTTTTTGATGCCTATCACTCGCTTTGGGTAGGCGTTCTATAAGGGATAAAATGCTTGTTGTTTCACAATATTCTATTTGTTTTGCTGGGTTTTATGTTTATATGTCGACAATCTGATGCATCATCATTACCAGCAGCAAAATAGGATAAGCCAAATGAAAAAAATGAAAAATGAGGCGGCGCTGAGCAAAAAAGCCATTCAAGTTGGAGAAAAATATGCTTTGAAGCGTGGTTATGCTGGTTTCTCTGCGACTATGTCTGCCAATGAAAAAGTAGAGGCTATTTATCGCTTGCTTGTGTTGGATAAATTGGTGGTGGCTCTGCCGGCGGATAAAGAAGACTTGCCAAACATGAAGCATAAATTGGCTTTGTGGATACAAAAGAATCTACCTAAAGACGACCCATTATTACAGTAAGGCTTTGTGAATTGTATTGAGCGAGGCATTGGCTTCGTTCAATGCGATGTTAAGAGCGCTATGCTTCTTTTATGGTTTGTTATGATATAACATTTCCTTTTGTGCTTGATATATTCACAAGGGGAGCCCATCAATGCAAGCTTGTATTCCAATATCTGAAGTCGAGTTGTCTGTTGAAGGCAATGCCATACCTTATGCTTTTCAAGATCCAGAAGAAAGGCAAGCGGGGGAATCGACTCCCATCCTATCTGAGCCAGTGTCGTTGAGTACAGTGAAGTCAGCACACAGAGAGGTGTTAGGGGATATTTATCATCGACAGATTGGCATGGCGATTTGGCAAAGGCCGCTAGGTGAAGCCTTTAAGTATGCGCATAGCTTTATCGCCCAAGCCCCCCATTTCAGCTTCAAAGGCCAAGAAAAGCCACAGCAGGCCTCTAAATTATTAGAGAGATTGTTACCGGAAGCTGAAGGCAAAGCGGTTTTTATTGAAGATGTGACGTTATTGATGGAGATGTTCGCTTGTCTGTTTGATCTACAGCAGGTCGGGCTGCGTTTGGATGTTTTATCAAAAGCCATGTGTCCTCGTTTTCATGTGGATAAAATCCCCTGCCGCTTGATTACGACTTATGCCGGAGCTGGTAGTGAATGGTTACATGAAGCGCATGTGCAGCGGGAACGATTGGGGCGTGGTGGCGATGTCAAAGATCACAACTCTGGTTTGTTGAGTCATGGCCATATTAATCGCTTAAACATGGGTGACGTGGCGCTAATGAAAGGCGAAGAATGGCCAACCTCATTAGGTCGAGGCGTGGTGCACAGATCACCTACTGCGAGCCGTGAGCAGCCACGCCTGTTTCTCAGTTTGGACATGGTGTAAGGCTAGGGAAGGTCTGGACAAGACTGACGTTCAGAAGGCTTATTCGCATCTTCCTACCACTTAATCTCTTGATGATTCCAATCCATATAGGCGGCTTGATTGTCCATCGGGATCGTATTCATCAAGGTGAGCAATTGTTGCGCCACAAAGCTTGGCGTGAAGAGTTTGTCTTGTGGCACTGAGCGCTGGAAAGGTTGCGATAAAGGTGTGTCCGTGGTGCCTGGATGAAAGGCAATGAACTTGACGTTTTTCGCGCGTCTAGCGTACTCAACTGCTGATGTTTGAATTAGCATGTTAAGCGCGGCTTTGGAGGCGCGATAACTGTACCAGCCGCCCATTTTATTGTCGGAAATACTGCCGACTCGAGCACTAAAGACTGCCACTTGTGTGGCCGATGAGCCGTTTAATACAGGCAATAGAGATTTTAGCCACAGCATAGGTGTGATGCTGTTGGCTTGAAAACTGGCAGCCATCTGGGCGGCATTAACACTCTCTATTTTTCTTTCAGGTTGCATCGTCTCGTCGTGCAGTAACCCATTACAGATAAAAACCTTATGAATCTTGCCTTGCCAAGAAGTTAAATTTTGACACACGTTTTCAATGCTTTCTTGCTGATAGTCACACTGAATAAAGCTGACTTTACCAATGTTCTGTTGACTATTTTCAGAACGCGATACGGCAATGATGCCGTTGCAATTTGGGTCTTGTTCTAAGATGTCTAGGATGGCTTGACCTATCGCACTGCTGGCACCAATGACTAACCCGTGAAAATTTGACATAGCAAAGACTCCTACTTTAAAGGTCACAACCATCTTTATGGCAGGTCTTGCAGCGCTTTTTACCGCCCACGAAAGCGGCAATAGGGTGACGATAACGGGCAAAGAATAGATAGGCTTTATCGGCAAAAAAACGCATCACGGGCCATCTTAATAATGTTAACCATTGGTGCTTATTGACCAGTTTCCACGCGCTACAAGTAACGTCTAAGCCTTTAATTATGCGCCCATCGTCGAGTTGACCGTGTAATACTTGATCTGCCGCAATGGGATCAATGTGTGGAAAGCGTTGCTGAAAGTCGTTGGCGTGTATGTCTTCTAAAATCAGCCGATTATTTGTGTCGAACTGAGCCAAACTTTTCATTTCGGCGGCACATAGAGGGCATTTGCCATCGTAGAATATGGTTAACATGTTATCTCCTTGCAAGGGAAGGCCGACCTATGTGGCCTTAAAACATGTTACGTAGGAAAGCAGACGTTAGATTAGTAACTTGGGTAAAAAACTAAGAGGTGTAAAACGCAGACAACCAATGTCAGCACAAATCGCATGGTCAAATACGGCGAATTTTCAGCATGAGTTTGCTTAGCGAAAGCGAATCTGGCTTCGCCCCAAAAGGTGCTGATGAAGCCTAGGAACAACAACGCAATCGATAAGACCTGAATGTCTAGCAGCAAAGAGAACCAAGCCGCGACAGCGACGACATTGCTGGAGATAAGTAGATACACGCTTAATGGGCTGGATTCACGATGAACGAATTGTCCCCACAGAGAACCGGACAAAAAACTTAAGATGATGGCCCCATAAGTAATGAACAGATATAGGCCCGAACGGTCAAAAAATGTTTGGTTCGTCCAGCTTAAATAGGTGGCAAACAAAAAGGGAACTAAGCCCATAGTGCCTAGGAAAAAAGTATAAGGTGAAGCAGAGACTCGCATCATTAAGACAGCCTTATCATATAAATGTGCAAATAAGGTGTATTTCTATACCATTGTGAGTTCAATTTCCAGTTATATGACTCATGCATTAAAGATTTTACATTCCTTTAATCGGCTTTACATCGGCATTGAGCGAATTACGGTCAAAGAGTACAATGGGCGGCTATTAACCTTCTTTGACACTCGCTCAATGCTTGGGTGTCTCTAATTAACGAATATTGCTTAAGGTGTGTTTAGAAATGCCAGCTAAAACGATGGATGAACTCGTCTCCCTTTGTAAACGTCGCGGATTTATTTTCCAAGGCAGTGAAATCTACGGTGGTATGCAGGGCGCTTACGATTACGGTCCGTTAGGTATTGAATTGAAAAACAACCTAAAAGCGGCCTGGTGGCGTTCTATGGTTTATGAACGCGATGACGTAGAAGGTTTGGATGCTGCCATTATCCAAAACAAACACGTCTACAAGTACTCGGGCCACGAAGACACTTTTACTGATCCTATGGTGGATTGCCATGAGTGTAAGTCACGCATGCGTGCCGACCACATGAAAGACATTAAAGTATGTGACAATTGTGGGTCTACAGAAGTGACTGAGCCGCGTGATTTCAACTTGATGTTCAAAACCAACGTCGGCCCTATGGTGAATGAAGAGTCTTATACTTACCTTCGTCCTGAAACTGCGCAAGGTATTTTTACCAACTTTAAAAACGTGGTGGATTCAACATCACGAGCTTTGCCATTTGGTATCGCGCAAATTGGTAAATCCTTCCGTAACGAAATTACCCCACGTAACTTCATCTTCCGTGTTCGTGAATTCGAACAAATGGAATTGGAATTTTTCTGTAAGCCAGGTGAAGATGAAAAATGGCACGAATTCTGGGTAGAAACCCGTAAGCAATGGTGGTTGGATCAAGGTCTAACAGAAGAGAATATTCAGTTTGAATATGTAACGGGTGATGACTTGGCTCACTATTCAAAATCGACTGTGGATATCTTGTACAAGTTTCCACATGGTTTTGAAGAGTTGGAAGGGGTTGCAAACCGTACGGACTATGACCTTGGCTCACACACTAAAGCACAAGAAGAGTTCGGCCTTTCTGCAAACGTGAAAAAGAATGAGCACTCGACAGCAAAATTAGCCGTACGTGATTTGGAAGCCAACAAGTGGGAAGTGCCTTTCTGCATCGAGCCTTCTGCCGGTCTAGATCGTGGTTTGTTGGCGGTGATGACTGAAGCCTACACAGAAGAAGAATTGGAAAACGGTTCGACGCGTACTGTGCTTAAATTTAAGCCGCACCTAGCGCCGATTAAAGTCGCTATTCTGCCACTGAAAAAGAACAAGCCTGAAATCGTCGCCTTGGCGAAAGAGCTGAAAAATAAGCTACAAAAACTGGGCTTGGGTCGTATCCTTTATGAAAACACAGGCAACGTTGGTAAAGGCTACCGTCGTCATGACGAAGTGGGTACGCCAATCTGTGTAACCGTAGACTTCGACTCAATCGAGAAAGAAGGCGCACCTGTGACGGTTCGTGACCGTGACACAATGGAGCAAGTTGTGGTGCCTGCTGCGGAATTACCTGCTTATGTGATCAACTACTTTATCAACCAAGACTAAATTAGTCGGTTCATAAAACGAAAGCAAAATGCCGTTACGATGTGAATTGTAACGGCATTTTTGTTTTTAAAAGGCGTGTTTCCACTCTGCGAGTGCTTTGATGTGGTTGGGGTTAATACCACAGCAGCCGCCGATGATGTTGGCGCCGAGGTGGTGCCACTTTTTGGCGAAGACGAGGTATTCTTCTGGTGATAGATCGCGGGAAGCTTGTGTCGTCAGGTTGGCTTCATGACCCTGTGATATGGGGGTGAAACTGTTCGCGTAAACGCCGATGTTAAGCTGTCTATGGTGTTTTTCTAACTGGCTGGTGGTATCGCGTATGGCTTGTTCCATCGCTTCGGGAATAGAGCAGTTAAAGAAAATGCCGTCATTCTCTTTTATTTGAATTGCTTGTTCTTGGTTCGTTGTTGTCAACATGGCGTCAATCGCCTCGGCGACGGATTCCCCGGAACGCAATCTGGCTGTTTCTCCTAGTTCATCGCTCAATGTGAAGGCGTAATAACAAGGTTTTGTTGAGTTTTTTAAAACATTGACTAGGGTATTGGCTTCTCCAATGCTGGCAATGGTTTCGGCAAGCCATAAGTCGACATGTTCATCTTGTGCTTCAAACAGTGTCGTTAAAATATCGAGAGCTTGCTGTTGTTCAAATAAATCTGGGCGATAAGAGCCAAGAGGTGGTGGCAGTGAGCCAGCGACGAGGACAGGATGAGGTGCGTTGTTTGCGGCATCTTTGGCAATGATGGCGGCTTGTCGCGCGAGCGTGGCCCCTTGTTGTTGGTAAAGTGTTTCGCCAAGATGAAAAGGCACACAGGCGTAACTGTTAACTGTGATTATGTCAGCGCCTGCTTGAATAAAATTCTCATGCACCTGAGTAACATAGTGAGGAGCCTCTATTAAAGATTGCGCGCTCCACAGTGGTTGTGAGAAGGGCGCGCCAATGCGCTTAAGTTCGCGGCCGATACCGCCATCTAGTAGGGTTAAATTATTCATTACTGTCTTTTACTGGCCTAAATTTTATTAGCGCCATTCAACCATAAAGACAGACGTAAGGTAATGAAACTTGGTCATGATTAAGATAATTTGAATCATCATTAAGGAAGGTACGAACAAGTCAACTGACGTTCAGCAGACTTATTCACACCTTTCTTAACCTTGAGGGACAAAATCCATTTATCAAGCTGAGTAGATTAAAACCTCGACACGGTTTACCAAGGTGATGCGATGCTCTCTTTTTTTAAGCTTGTTTTATCTCGCTTATGGCTTTAACACGAGCCAAGGCATTTCGACTAATCAGAGTATGGAAGGGAAGTATGGCCTTCAGATACAGTCGTCCTAAGAGGTTGTTAGGGTGAACCCAGGTCGCCAAAAAGAGATGGCCATCTAATGCCATAACTGAGACTCGAAAGTCCAAATGCTTGTCATTAAAGCCAGCAATCAGTTCCGTTGGTGTATCCGATTCAACGGGAAAAAAGCCAACCCTATCTTCCGCCTCAGGCCCTTCTTTTAACAGTCCAAATGGTGTGGTGACTATGTTTCGTATGCTCACCAGAAATCGAGCCCATCCTGGAAAGTCCGTTATGATGTTGGCGGCTTGACGAGGTGACATATGGGTTTCAACTGTGTAGCAGTCAATGAAATCCGTTAATGCCATTCGTTGATAGAGTGTACTTTGTAAGGGAAGATCTGTTGAAGTGACTGTTATCATCCTGCTTACCTATCTGTATTTGTTGGTGTAAAGCCTCTTGAAGACTTGTGTCGTCAAGAGGCTTTGTCTTTTCGTATGTGAGAAAATCCGTTTGCTCTGTAAATCAAATGCGCTCTAAATACTTTGTTAATCAAATACACTTTAAATTAAGTGAAAATGACACGCCATGCCTTGTTCTCGTAACGGGATAAGGGCTTGGTAAGCATCGCTGTGATACCAATTTCTCGCACTTTCTTTATCTGGAAACTCAATCACTGCTTTCAGCGGGTGTGGCCCGTCACCATGTAATATTTCAGTTTCTCCTTTGGCGACAAAATGACCATTAAAGGGGGAGAAGGTTTGCGCGGCAAGGGCGCTGTACTCTCCTAGCTTTTCTTTATTTATCGGGGTTAAGTCAACGATAACGTAACTGGGCATGCTGAATCTCCTGAATTATGTTTGTTGACACAGCTTAGGTTTGTAAATAATAGTAGACAATATCTATTAAATTAACTCGTTGTTTAAATATATGAACACTGTGAAGTTGGCCCCGTTATTATTGATTTTTGTCGAAGTGGCAAACAAACGTTCTTTTACCGCCGCGGCCAAAAAACTGGGCATGAGCAAATCGGCCATTAGCCAGCAGATCAAGCGTCTAGAAGAGTCGATAGGTCATCAGTTGTTGATCCGTAATACAAGGGGCGTTGTCTTGACGTCGGCGGGCGAAAGCTTATTGGCCCGCAGTGAGTTATTAAGCGAACAGTTGAGCATGACACTGACGGAACTGGACAGTGAAAGAGACCAGCCTAGTGGTCATTTTAAGGTGTCGGTGCCACCTTTTTTTGAAAAAGGCGTTGTCATTCCGGCCTTAAAACACTTGTGTTTGGAGTTTCCTAAATTAACCCCAGAAGTGGTGGTCACTGAGAAATGGCAGGACTTAATAGAACACAATTTGGATGCGGCTATTTTTGGCGGTGACATTAAAAACTGTGATTATCGCGCCTTATCCATTGGTGAGGTATCTGAGGTGTTCTGTGCCTCACCACGTTATCTGAAACAATATGGTGAAGTGACTTCCATCGAAAATCTGTCTGAGCATAAATACATAGCAACGGCTTGGCATCGTGAAAAGTTACAAATTTTTGCCAATGACTATAGCCATGAACAGCGCGTCGCAGTGCAATATAGCGCTAAGGTCAATACGTTAACGACAGCGTTAGAAACCGTGTTGAATGATATGGGGGTAGCCTTATTGCCAGAGTTTCTCGCACAGGCTCATCTGAATAAAGATGACCTAGTGAGAGTGTTGCCTGACCTAAGAGGCCGAAGCTGGCACTTTTATTTTTTGCATCAATACAAAGGAGAAAAACCGATTCATGTGACGCGTTTTTATCAGCTTTATCGTCACTACTTCAACAAAGGCATCACTGTCTTTCATTCTTCTGCCTGAGTCTTGATGAAACCTATTTTCTAAATTGGCTCTGATGATGTTCGTCATGAAACTGTCTTTTCGATGCCTTTAAATAGGGTTATATTTTGTTACTGGGAAAAGGATTAAATAAGGAGCCCCTAGATGAAATTGATGAAAAGTGCGTTGTTAGTGAGTTTGTTGTTGGGTTTAACGGCTTGTGTGTCCAAGATAGCTGTTCCTCAAGATATGCCCAAAGCAAGCTTTACCGTTACGGTCACCGGATTTATCAAAGACAATGATTTAACGAATTACGAATATGTTCGTATTGATATGAAGAATGCAGACGAAAGTTGGCAAGGTTATCAAATCATCAAACCTGATCAAACCAGATACGAGCTTGATATTCCCGCTGAGCAAGCATTAACAGCGACTGTAAATTTAATGCAAGGGGGAGGTAAAATTGAATTGTTCGGAAAAGGAGGCAGCTTTTCTGCTTCGTGCGGTTTAATCGTACCTTTGCAAGTTTCACCTGGTGATAAGGTGGACTTTGTCTTTAATCTTCAACATGAAAGCAATGAAGATAAGATAGCTGGCGCTGCGATCATTAGCGGTTGTGATTCTCAGCTGATGATTAACGATAAAGCGCCTCAAAAATTGGTCGGTGAAGCGACTTTCTCAGAAATTACATAGTAATTATGATAAAAAAAACAGGCTGTAGATCAGCCTGTTTTTTTTGTGTGTTAGAAAAGGCGATAGGGCAACGAATAAGGGAGTTAGTCGTTTGATTCAACTTGGAAAAATGACCACTAAGCATGTCGCCCAAGTGATTGACCTCAAGGTGCTGCCAGCACAACAGAAGTTTGTAGGGGCGATGATTGATATTTTGGCACTGTCCAATGCACAAGTGCGTCCTTACATTGTGTATGAGCAAGAGGTGATTGTTGGTTTTTTCCTGCTTGATACCGTATTCAACCAAACGCATGACTTTGCTGAAAATAAGGATCTTGGACTGAGGAAATTCTTTATTGATCAAGCGCATCAAGGAAAGGGGTTTGCTAGTCAGGCTTTACGCTGCCTGGATGAGCATCTCGAAGAGGAATATCCCCGATTCAAACGCCTATTTTTGACCGTAAATTGTTTAAATACAGTTGCCAAAGCTTGTTATGAAAAAGCGGGGTTTGAAGATACTCAAACCTTATACGAAGGCGGCCCATCAGGTCCTCAGCACATTATGGTAAAAGCACTTTGTCCTGAAAAAGGGTAGGTTCTGAACACAATGCGTTAAATACCCCTTGATAGAGTCTGCAATGCCAGTCGTGCCGTGTTAAGTAAGCTCTAAGGCGTATTGAATTGAACCGATAAGTAGAAAAGACTGTTTGTAATCTCTAGCTTCATATCCGAGCGGCACTCCATCACACTTTCAAAGAATCATGGTCATAGTGCTGGGAGTAGGTGCCTGTGTTTCGCTAATACCTTGTCGGGTTGAAATGGACTTTTTTTCTCATAGTGTGAATTAACTCACAAAATTGTCATAACCAGCTTGGCATCAAGATCGCTTGTCGCTATAATTCGTTTCGCTTTTCGGGCCTGTAGCTCAGTTGGTTAGAGCATCCGACTCATAATCGGCAGGTCCCCCGTTCAAGTCGGGGCAGGCCCACCATATAAAATAAGCCTCTAGAGTGTTAGTTAACGCTAACTTCTAGGGGCTTTTTATTGCCCGTGATTATGAAGCCAGTGCTGAGTTGAAAAACGGCTAATTGAGTGTGTTATTCATTAAAAAACCACCCTAGGGTGGTTTTTTAATGCTTGCTTATCAATTGTTGATTCGCGTCAGGCTTTTATTGGTCGCCGCTTGGCTTTTTAGGGCCGCCATTAGGTTTACGATTGCGTCTTGCAGGTGCCAAGGGTTTACTGCGTAAGCCTTGGCCTGGTGTCATATCCGCTTTTGGCGCGGATCGACCCTTTTTGTTAGCGGATTTACCGTGGTTCGCCTGATCATGTTGTGTTCTAGGCGGCTTTGGTTTTTTCGGCTTCTTAGGCTTGATTGGACGCATGTCTAAGGTGGTATCTGGCAACATGTGGTTAGGGAAAAAATCGTCTACATAACGGCGTTCAATCAGTTTTTGGGTCAGGCGTTCAATGGCTTTTAGCTGCTCAAGTTCGTCCGCAGAGACGAGTGAAATGGCTTGTCCTGTGGCATTAGCTCGGCCGGTTCGGCCGATACGGTGAACATAGTCTTCCGCCACATCGGGTAAATCAAAGTTAACCACGTGCGGTAATTCTTCGATATCAATGCCGCGTGCGGCAATGTCTGTTGCCACTAGGATGCGAATGCGGCCTTCTTTAAAGTCGGCAAGTGCACGAGTTCTGGCCCCTTGGCTCTTATTACCATGAATGGCACTGGCGCGAATGCCGGCGTCTTCAAGTTGCTTGGTGATTTTGTTAGCACCGTGTTTGGTTCGCGAAAACACTAAGGCTTGTTGCCATTGACCGTCAGCAATAAGATCAATTAATAAATCAATTTTTTGCTTCTTATCGACAGGGTGCAGCCATTGTTCAACGGATTTTGCGGTGGCGTTGCGCGGGGTGACCGAGATTTCTACTGGGTTGTTCACTAAACCTTTAGCAAGGTCACGGATTTCCGGTGAGAAAGTCGCTGAGAATAAAAGGTTCTGGCGTTTTTTCGGTAAAATGGCTAAGACTTTTTTAATGTCATGGATAAAGCCCATATCCAGCATGCGATCCGCTTCGTCGAGAATCAATACTTCCAGTTGATCGAACTTCAGAGCATTCTGGTTGTATAGATCCAACAAACGCCCTGGCGTTGCGATGAGTACATCGGCTCCGCGGCGCAATGCCATCATCTGTGGGTTGATTTTGACGCCCCCAAAGACAACGGTCGATTTTAGCGGTAGATGTTGACCGTAATTTTTCACGCTTTCGGCAACCTGTGCCGCGAGTTCGCGAGTTGGGGTTAATACCAAGGCACGTACTTGATTGCTTTTTGCTAATGGCCCAGCGCTTAGCTTTTCTAATAAAGGCAGGGTGAATCCGGCAGTTTTACCGGTACCGGTTTGTGCCGCTGCCATAACATCTTGACCTTCGAGAACGGCTGGGATGGCTTGCGCTTGAATAGGTGAAGGCTCTGTATAGCCTTGTTCTTCAATGGCTTTAAGAATAGGGGCGGACAAACCCAGTTTGGTGAAACTCATAGATGTACTCGTGTAATGACAAAGGCAGGTGTACAGATTGGCTGTACAAGATTTGCGCGAAGCTTACCCTATATTCTTCTGTGTCGCCATTAAAGATGACTTAAGTCGCTTTTTTTTAACCCTAAATTCGCTACCATGATGAACATTAGGTGACCTCAATGGTCGAGAGCTAAGAGGATAAAGAGATTGGATCAATTAAAGCGGGTAGTGATTGCAGGCGCTGGCATTGGCGGATTAACGGCGGCCTTGGCGTTAGCGAAGCAAGGGGTCGATGTAGTGGTGTGTGAGCAAGCCTCACAACTCGGTGAAGTGGGGGCAGGGCTGCAAGTTAGTCCAAACGCCAGTCGGGTGTTAATCAAGTTAGGCTTGGCAGACGCTTTAAAATCGAAAGTGTTTGAGCCAGATTACGCCAGTATTCGAGACTATCGTAGCGGTGAATACTATTTAAAAGCGCCACTGGGAAAAGGCGCAGAAATCCAATATCGAGCACCTTATTGGCATGTTCATCGAGCGGATTTGCACGCGATTCTGGCTGAAGCTTGTCAGGTTCATGGGGTCGACATTTTACTCAACGCGACTGTTTCAGGCTATCAACAAGAGCAAGCTGGGGTTGTGTTACAACTGCAGGATGGTCGTTCTGTTCAAGCTGATTTGCTAATTGGCGCAGATGGCATTCACTCCGCTGTTCGAACTCAACTGCTGGGGCCGGAAAAGCCAACCTTTATGGGGCAAGTAGCGTGGCGTGGCGTGATTCCTGTTGAGGCATTATCCGTTAACGTGAAGCCAGAAGCTTGTGTCTGGGCTGGGCCCGGTAAGCATCTGGTGACTTATTATTTACGTGGTGGTCAGGACGTTAATTTTGTAGCGGTGGAAGAAAGATCTGATTGGCGATCTGAGTCTTGGCGAGAAGAAGGTGATGTCGCCCAATTACGTCGTGCTTTTGCTGGTTGGCACTCCGATGTCACCGATTTGTTGGCCGCTGCGAAAAGTAGCTTCTTGTGGTCGTTGAATGGGCGTGCTGAATTGCCTACTTGGCATGATGAAGGTGTGGTGTTGTTAGGGGACGCTTGTCATCCTATGTTGCCTTTTATGGCGCAAGGTGCGGCCATGGCGATTGAAGATGCTTATGTGCTGGCTGATCAGCTAAGTCAAAATGCTGTGTCTACTGCGCTAATGAATTATGAAGCCATTCGTAAGCCACGAGCCACTAAAATTCAGCAAATGTCAGCCGCCAATGCAGGCTTGTATCACATGCACGGTGGCCTTTTCGGTAAAGCCAAATTAAAAGGCTTACAGATGGTAACCGCAGTGGCACCTAATTTGATTCAGTCAAAATTGGACTTTGTATTCGGTCATGATGTAACCCAAGGGTAGGATCATTAAGTTGACGTTCCATATACGTTTTTTGTGCTGTGCTTTTGTTTCTTTTTGCTATTTCGATTTAAATCATCTGCATGCGGTTTAACGATGGGCTTAGTGCTTTAGCATTCTTTACTATCGCGCCACTTTTAAAGCTCAAATGCCAGCTTGTTGGATATTTTCTCGTGTGGGGCTCAAGGCATTTTACTGTACGGTGCGCAAATCCTTTTAGCTTCCTCATTAGCTCAGGTGTCTCCACTGGTACTAGTGGGCCATGTGCAGTACTCTTGGTTGTTTGCTGTGATAGCCTTGCTGTCTATCTTAAATTGGTTGGCCGAAAGCGTAATTTACGCGCTTCCTTAGCCAAAAGTTGCTATGAAAGCCTGAGTATCTTTGATGAGATACGCAGGCTTTTTCGTTTGTGTCGAAATGGGCAAGTTCTTCTTGTGTCAGGTTCAGAAAAAAGGATGTCTCTTGAAACAAACAAGTCATTTTAAAGCCGAGTTGGTTTTGGTTTTGGTCACGATCGTGGCTGGATTAGGGTGGATTTTTTCAAAAGAAGCATTAGCCGGATTGCCACCGCTGTTTTTCATGGGGGTGCGCTTTTTAGTGGCTGGTTTTGTGTTGTTTCTAGCAGGACAAAAGTTCTTTCGAGGCTTAAGCTGGCAGGTGATCAGACAAGCCGGTTTGGTTGGCTTGGTGATGGGCATCACCATGATGTTTTGGGTGACTGGATTAGATCAAGGATCAAATTTAGGTGTTGGTGCCTTTATTACTAGCTTGGGTGTGGTGTTGGCCCCCTTGGTTGCTCGCTTTATGTTTGCTGAACGGCCACCAATGAGTATCTGGGTCGCTCTGCCTTTTGCGGTGGTTGGCTTGGGTTTTTTGGCTCTTAATGATGGTTTGAACTTTGAAGCGGCGCATTTCTATTTTTTAGGGGCGGCACTGGGGTCCGCCTTGCAATTGAATTTGTTATCGCGCTTTTCTGTGCGCATGCATGTTTTGGTCTTAACGGCCATTCAGTTGGTATTCGCTGGTGTGCTTTTACTGGTTTTATCCCTTTTATTTGAATCTCTTCCTCATTCTATCAGCATGAGTGTCGCTGGGTGGTTTTTGGCCAGTACCTTGATCGCCAGCAGTTTGCGGTTTTTATTACAAACTTACGGCATGAGTTTAACCCCAGTTAGTCACGCGGCGGTGATTATGAACTTGGAGCCGGTTTGGACGGCGATTTTTGCTGCCTTTTGGTTCAATGAAATCATGGGAGGTGGCCAGGTGTTTGGTTGTCTGTTGATTTTTGTAGCGATGTTGGTGAGTCGCTGGCCACAAATTCGTTCGATATTGCGTCGTTCCAGGTCCGCTTAATCTGGCAGAATCTGATCAATCACATTGTTGTAGAGTTGAATCATTTCTTGGCTGAGGGGGCGCTGTTGAAACTCCCAACGAGCCAACAAACCTTCGGTTAAGGTCACTAACATTTCGATGCGTGACGCCGCTTCGTTTGTGCTCAGGGTAGGCTGGCGAGTTTGCAGAATTTGAATTGCGTGCTGCTGTAGGCAGTTTTTAGAATCCTGACATATTTCAAAGACCACAGGATTACGAGCGGCTTCGGCTTGGATTTCTGCGTGCATCACACGGATTTTTTTCGTCTCTTCACTGTCGTCTAAGAAGTGTCGGTCTAGCCATTTTTCTTTATCCAGAAAAGATGACATGAATTGTAATTTTTTTTGTGTAGACTGCTCTACTAAGGCACGAATAATGTCGTCTTTGTGAGCAAAGTAGCGATAGATTTGGCCTACACTCAAACCTGCTGATTTTGCGATCTCGCTCATACTGGCTTTATGAAAGCCTTTAGTGAGCACATGCTGCTCTGTGGCATCAATAATGCACTGTATGCGTTGTTCTTTAAGACAGGGCTGTTTACTACTTCTCATTTATTTGCACGTTTAGGTCATGTATTTGGGATATGGCTTAGATTATAGTTTTGTGAATGATCATTCTCAATGTTTCTAAAGGAAGTCTCCTCAATGTTGTCTAAATTTAAATATGCTTCAAGTTTATTGCTTGTTTTGGTACTTGCTGGTTGTCAGGAAGAGGCTGCTAAGTCTAAATCTGCAGCACCAATGGCTCAAAAAGTTCCAGTTGGTGTGGTGACAATCGAGCCACAAACAACGGAATTAATTGCCGAGTTACCTGGACGTACGACATCAAGTTTGGTGGCCGAAATTCGACCTCAAGTTGGTGGTATCGTTGAGAAGCGCTTCTTTGAAGAAGGGCAGGATGTCAAAACCGGTGACGTATTGTATGAATTAGATGATTCCACTTATGTTTCCTCTTATAAGCAAGCGCAAGCAGACCTAGAGTCGAGTAATGCCAGTCTAAAGTCAGCACAACTTAAATATGATCGCTACAAAGAGTTGCGTAAGCAAAACAATGTCTCGCAGCAAGATTTAGATGATGCTCAAGTGGCTTTCTTAGAAGCTAAAGCCAAACAAAAAGGTTCTGAAGCGGCCCTAGAAAGTACCAAGATCAATCTTGGCTATACCAAAATTCGCGCCCCAATTGATGGTCGTATCGGCATTTCTCAAGTGACAGTGGGGGCTTTGGTAACGGGCAGCCAGTCAACGGTAATGACCACCATACGTTCTTTGGATCCGATTTTCGTTGACTTAGCGCAAACCAGTTTAGATCAGTTGAAACAACGTACTTTGCTGAAGCAGGACGGTGTTGAAAAAGGCACAAATAAAGTCTCTTTGATTCTTGAAGATGGCACTCAATACGAATATGAGGGTCAGTTAAAAGCTCGTGAAGTCAGTGTGGATGAAAATACCGGCAGTGTGACGTTACGAGCAGAATTCCCTAATCCAGACGATCTTTTGTTACCTGGGATGTTTGTCCGAGGTTTGATTCATGAAGCAACGCACACACAAGCCTTATTAGTCCCACAACAAGGTGTGTTTCGTGATGTTAAAGGCAATCCAATTGCTTATCTAGTGAATGATCAGAACATCATAGAGAAGCGTATTTTGACCGTAGAACGTGCTATTGGTAATCAATGGTTGGTGTTATCTGGAATTAATGCCGGTGATAAAGTGGTGGTCGAAGGGTCAATGAAAATCCGCTCGGGCAGCGAAGTAATGGCTTCTCCAATGGTTTTTGATAAGAAGACTGGTGAGATTGTTGACAGTAAACAGGCTTCAGCAGCACAAGGGAATTAATCTATGTTAGCGCAATTTTTTATCAATCGTCCGGTGTTCGCGTGGGTTATTTCCATTGCGATCATGTTGGTCGGTCTGGCATCGATTAATACTTTGCCGATTGGACAATACCCTAACGTTGCCCCCCCAACAGTGAGTATTTCTGCAACCTATTCTGGTGCTTCTGCGGAAACAGTGGAAAACAGTGTTACTCAAGTGTTAGAGCAACAATTAACGGGTCTTGATGGTCTGTTGTATTTCTCTTCGTCAAGCAGCTCTTCTGGTCGAACCAGTATCAATGTGACCTTTGAACAGGGGACGGATGCGGACATTGCACAGGTACAAGTGCAAAATAAAATCCAACAAGTGACTTCCAGTCTACCTAACTCGGTTCAGCAGAATGGGGTTACCGTTGAGAAATCCAATACGGATTTCTTGTTAGTGGCGGCCATTTATGACGAAACGGATACGGATACGGCAAGCGATATTTCAGACTTTTTGGTGTCCAGTATTCAGGACCCGGTTTCCCGTGTTGATGGTATTGGTAGCGTACAGGTTTTTGGTGCTGAATATGCAATGCGTATCTGGCTTGATCCACTGAAGCTGGCGTCTTATAAGTTGATGCCATCGGATATTTCTGCTGCGATTACGGCGCAAAACACACAAGTTGCAGCGGGTAGCCTTGGTGCTTACCCTATTGTTGATGGTCAAGAATTGAACGTGACGGTGACCGCACAGTCTAAATTGCAAACGGTTGAACAATTTGAAAACATCATATTGGCCTACGATGATAGCGGCGCAACGGTACGTTTGAGTGATGTTGCAAAAGTAGAATTGGGCAGTGAAAGTTATTCTTTCATTCCTCGTTTGAATGGTCACCCAGCCTCTGGTATGGCGGTTATGTTGGCGCCTGGCGCGAATGCTTTATCGACATCAGAAGCGGTTAAAAACGTACTTGCTGGGTTGGAAAAGAACCTGCCTGATGGTTACAAGTTATCTTTCCCAGTAGACAACACCAGTTTTATTAAAATCTCGATTGAGGAAGTGGTTAAAACCTTATTCGAAGCCATCGCACTGGTGGTGATCGTGATGTTTGTGTTCCTACAGAATTGGCGAGCGACTTTGATTCCTGCCATCGCAGTCCCCGTTGTCTTATTGGGTACGTTTGGGGTGTTGGAGTTGTTTGGCTTCTCCATCAATACTCTGACCATGTTTGGTATTGTACTGTCGATAGGGCTACTGGTAGACGATGCCATCGTGGTGGTAGAAAATGTCGAGAGGGTGATGGAAGAAGATAAACTGTCACCAAAAGAAGCCACCATAAAATCAATGAAAGAGATTACCAGTGCTTTGATCGGTATTGCCGTGGTGTTATCGGCGGTTTTCCTACCTATGGCATTTTTCAGCGGTTCAACTGGGGTGATTTATCGTCAGTTCTCGATCACCATTGTGGCCGCGATGACTCTATCGGTTGTGGTGGCGCTGACACTGACGCCAGCTTTGTGTGCGACCATGCTCAAGCCCAACCACCATGCGGCTAAAAAAGGCTTAGGTGGCTGGTTTAATCGTAATTTTGATCGTGCGACCAATAAGTATTTTGGTGGTGTCAGCAGCATCATCAAGCGTCCAGTTCGTTGGATGATTGTTTATGGCGCCATTGTTGCCGGTTTAGCTGGCTTGATGATGAACTTGCCGTCAGGTTTCTTACCCACAGAAGACCAAGGTCGAGTCATGGTGATGGTGTCGTTACCGGAAGGGGCGTCTTTGGCTCGTACGGATAAAGTGATGCGCCAAGTGGAACAGCACTTTATGGTGGCTGAGAAAGCCAATGTGGATGCTATCTTCACCATTTCAGGCTTTAACTTCATGGGGACCGGGCAAAATGCAGGTTTGGCCTTTATTGCCCTAAAAGACTGGAGTGAGCGTGTTGGTCCAGCCAACAGTGCAGGGGCCATTGTGGGTCGATCTTACGGCGCGTTTGCTGGCATTAAAGATGCAATGATCTTTTCTTTGATACCACCTTCTATACAGGGATTGGGGCAAAGTAGTGGCTTCACTTTCCAGCTGCTAGCGAGCGGCAACACTGACCGAGACACTCTGTTGTCTATGCGTGATACTTTGTTGAGTAATGCCAATGCCAGTCCGCTATTAACAGGAGTGCGTTTGGGGTCTCAATCGGAAGCGCCACAGTTGCACATTGATATAGACCAAGAAAAAGCATCGGCTTTAGGTCTGTCGATGTCGGACATCAGCTCGACCTTAAGCAGTGCTTGGGCAGGCAGTTATATAAACGACTTCGTGGATCGTGGCCGTGTGAAAACCGTATATATGCAGGGTGAGGCTGGATATCGCTCTTCACCAGAAGATCTGCAGCATTGGTACGTGCGCGGCAGTGACAACACCATGACACCTTTCTCCGCTTTTGCGAACAGTGAATGGACTTACGGTCCAAAAACATTGAGTCGCTTTAATGGCTCGGCGTCATACCAGATCCAGGGTTCTGGTGCCGATGGTGTGAGTTCCGGTGCGGCGATGGATGAATTGCAGCGTTTGTCTGATGAGCTGCCAGCTGGCACCACAGGGGCTTGGAGTGGTTTGTCATACCAAGAACGTTTATCAAGTGGTCAAACACAAATTTTGTACGCCATTTCTATCCTTGTCGTCTTCTTATGTTTGGCGGCCTTGTATGAAAGTTGGACTGTACCATTGTCAGTGATATTAGTGATTCCATTAGGGGTGATTGGTGCCGCAGCGGCAGCACATTTGCGTGGTTTGGAAAATGATGTGTATTTCCAAGTCGCCTTGTTGACCACTATTGGTTTGTCCTCAAAGAATGCGATCTTGATTGTGGAGTTTGCCGAAGCGGCTTATCGCCGAGGGGTTAATGTATGGGAAGCGGCGGCATTGGCAGCGCGCCTTCGTTTACGCCCTATTATCATGACGTCCATGGCCTTCATTGTGGGCACCTTGCCTTTGGCCTTGTCTAGTGGTGCTGGTGCCAACAGCCGTATTTCGATTGGTTCAGGCATTGTTGGTGGTACATTGACGGCAACCGTTTTGGCGATTTTCTTCGTGCCTTTGTTTTTTGTGATTGTACGTCGTATCTTCCCGAAACGCCCAGAAGGGTTGTCTTCAAAAGAGTATGATGCTTAAGAGATCGTTATTTAAGCATTTAATAAAAAGGAGCCGATTGGCTCCTTTTTATTGGCAAGTTAGAAAGCATTGTTTTTTTTTAAATTAAACGTTTTCGAATATTCACCACAACAATTTCAGCGACGATGACAATCGCGAAAATGGCTAAAAGAGACATGGCCACTCTGTCCCATTGGAATAAGTTCATTGAATCGTCTAAAACCACACCAATCCCCCCAGCACCTACTAGACCAAGAACCGCTGATTCACGGACATTAATGTCCCAACGAAACAATACGATGCTGAAAAAAGCCGGTAATACTTGCGGCCAATAGCCTTTGAGCAAAATAGACAGCCAAGATGCCCCCGTGGCTTTCAGCGCTTCAATGGAGCCCATGTTGACTTCTTCTATTGCTTCTCCCAGTAGCTTGCCGACAAAGCCAATAGAGCGAAAGGCGATGGCTAAGACACCAGCAATGACACCAGGTCCAAAAATGGAGACAAACAGTAGAGCCCATACCAGAGAGTTAACCGATCGTGAAGACACTAAGAAGAATCGAGAGATCCAGTGGCACCAGGCAGAATTGACAATATTGCTGGCATTCATTAGTGCTAACGGAATCGCAAAGATGAGTGTGATGAGTGTGCCTAGCGTCGCGATGTTGAGTGTTTCAATCATAGCGTCGTGAACGGCAACAGGATAATACGCGAAATCAATTGGCCACATACGAGCAAACATATCGGCCATTTGCTCAGGTGCATCCAATAAAAATTCGGGAATGACTTCGACGGATTTAATGGATTGGAAAAAAGCTATGATGAGTACCAGATAAACGGCATAGCGTGACAATTTCTGCTTTAGTGTAAAGCGCTGCCAGTGATGATCTATTGTGTTCATAATGTATATTCCTAGGTCAGGCTAGCGGAAAATGCGGCGTACGATATTGGATAAAAATTCACCAAACATAATCAGTGCGATAATGATGATTAGGATGGCCGCCACAAAATCGTAATCAAAGCGTTGGAAGGCGGAGAAGAGCGTGCCGCCCAGTCCACCAGCCCCGACAATCCCTACCATGGTTGAATTCCGTAAGTTGGAGTCGAGTTGATAGGTGGAAAAACCAATAAAGCGCGAAAATACCTGTGGCATGACGGAAAATAAAATAATGCTGGTAAAGCCTGCTCCAGTGGCTCGGATGGCTTCAACTTGCTTCAGTGAAATCTCTTCAATGGCTTCAGCAAAGAGTTTGGCAATAAAGCCAACAGACGCCACGATCAAGGTTAAAATCCCAGCCAACGCACCGAATCCCACACTTTTTACAAACAAGATTGCAATGATCACAGGATGAAATGTACGACAAAGGGCGATCAACATTCTTACTGGCGTGCTGACCCAAGTTGGCATGAGGTTTCGAGCGGCAACTAAGCCCAAAAAGAGAGAGATGAAAATGCCGAAAATGCTCGAAATAATGGCAATTTCTAAGCTTTCAATTAGGCCGCTGAGTAACAGAGACCAGCGACTAAAATTTGGCGGGACCATTCGTCCTAAAAGGTTGCTGGCATGACCTAGACCATCATTAAAACGCTCCCAACTTAAGCCCATTGCCTGAAATGAATACACCACGTAACAGATAACGATGAGCCAGGTTGCGGTAACAAACCAGTTTTGTTTAAAGGGATTTTCACGGTTTTGTGAGGAGTTTATACCAGCCATGATTCACCTCCGTAGATTTGTTTCAGGTGTTCATCTGTGATGCCTTCAGGTGGTCCATCATAGACAACGACGCCATTACTCATGCCAATCATACGTTTGGCAAATCGGCTGGCCAGTTTTACATCGTGAATATTGACCAATGTTGGCAAGTGTTTTTCATCAGAGAATCGTTGTAAAAGCTCCATGATCTCGACCGCCGTTTTAGGATCAAGCGAAGACGTTGGCTCATCTGCTAATAGAATTCTTGGGTTTTGCATGACCGCTCTGGCAATACCGACTCGTTGGCGTTGCCCTCCAGAAAGGCTGTCGGCTCGTTTCTTAGCGTGCTCACTCAAGCCAACGGCCTCTAATAATTCAAACGCCGTGTTGATGTCTTCTTGGCTGAACTTTCGACGCCAAGCTTTCCACGCCGACATATAGCCAAGGCGACCTGTTAGGACATTTTCTATGACGGTTAAACGTTCGACCAGATTGTACTCTTGAAATACCATGCCGACTTGACGGCGCAGTTTTCGTAATTGCGCGCCCTTTGCAAGGCATAGGTCACTGTCGTCGAATAATATTTGTCCATCAGTAGGGTCAATTAAGCGGTTAATACAGCGCAGTAATGTACTTTTGCCGGTACCAGAGGGGCCGATGATCGCGATAATGCCAGGCTCAGTAATGTTAATGTCGATCCCTTTTAAAATCGGGTTACCGGCTGTGTATTCTTTTTTTAAGCCTCGAATTTCAAGAAAGTTTGAGTGCTCAGCTGTGTTATGAGTGACAGACATAGTGTTTCCTAAAGACAAAGAGTGCCGAGCAACCTGATGGTTCAGGTTGCTGGTCTTTATGTAAATGAGGTATTCAGTTAATACGGGTTTTATTGGTTTTTGCTGGCAGCCGCTTTCGCTGCTTTGGCTCTCTTAGCTGCGGCCTTAGCGGCATCCGCTTCGGCTAGCTGTTTAAGTCCAGTTTTGGTGTAGGCTGTGCCGGATGCGTGAGCAATGTCTCGGATGACCTGCCACTCTTTTTTGTAAGTAATGGGGAAAAAGCGATCAGCGCCACCAAATGTTTGTTGCATATCGGCTGGGAAGCGGAAAGTGAAGAACGCTTTTTTGATTTTTTCAACCAACTCAGGGTTTAGGTCATGAGCGTAACCAAAAGAAGACGTAGGGAAGCGAGGGCTGGTATAAATAATACGGAAGTCCTCTTTATTAATACGTTTGGCATCTACCATACGTTTAAAGACGTCTGATGCAACCGGTGCGGCTTCATAGTCGCCAGATAACACGCCCATCACAGATTGGTCATGCTTGCCGGAATATTTCACGTTATAGTCTTTATCCGGTGTTATTCCAAGCGCTGGGAAGATGGCGCGCGGTGCTAAGTTACCCGAATTGGAAGACGCAGAAGTGTGAGCAACCACTCTGCCTTTTAAATCGGTCATCTTATGTATATCACTGTCTTGTCGCACGATCGTGATCAGGTTGTAGCCTTGAAAAGACTCTTCTGTCCCTTTTACCGCGATTGGCACTAAGCCCCCTAAATTCACAGCATAGCCGGTTGGCCCTGTTGAGAAACCTGCAATGTGCAATCGGCCAGAGCGTAACGCCTCGACTTCAGCCGCATTTGAGTGAACCGTGTAATACACTACTTTTTTACCAGTGACATCGCTAAGGTATTTTTGGAAATCACTAAACGCATCTTTATAGACAGCTGGATCTTCAACTGGAGTATACGTAAAGACAAGTGTACTAGGGTCACGCCATTGGCTTGAATCTTTTGGCAGATCGGCCACTAAATCGTAGTTCTCGTCGCAGAATTTATCGTCCAGAACGCCACGATAGCTACAATTGTCTGCTAGGGCAGCGTTGGCGCCTAACAGTAATGAGCTAGATAGCACTAAACCTGTCAATAATTTAATAGGCATTATTGTTTTCCTCATGATGTATTTTTTTATTGTTATCACCGGTCGGGTGGTTCCGCTGTCGGAGATGAGATAACCCCACTTTAGTGTCGGGTTAACCCCTATAGAGCAATGCCAATGCCAATATTTAAAAATTCTTTTAAAACATAGTGTTATTGTTATTTTGACGTTGCACGCCTTTGGTTTGGGACGCTTTGGTCTCATGGTGAAATATGAAATGGGTCATTCGTGTCCTTCATTTTCGGTGGCTTTAAAGTGTTGTTTATCCAATTGGTGCTTTTTCATTTTGCGATACAAGGTTTTGCGTGACATATCCAGCAGTTCGGCTGCTTCATTTAATAGGCCGTTTGTGGCTCTTAGGCCTTCTTCAATAATATGGCGTTCAAACTGGTCCATACGTTCTTCATAGCTGCCATTGATGTCATCCTGACGTTTGATTGAGGCTAATGATGTTTCACTGATGCCAAGTACGAAGCGATCGGTGGCGTTTTTTAATTCACGAACATTGCCTGGCCACTGATGCTGAATTAAATAATCTAGGTAGGAGGGGGTGATGCTTGGTAAGGCTCGAGAAAAATGCTCGGAAGCTTTTCGAGCATAATGATGAAAAAGCGGTAAAATGTCCTCGGGTCTATCTCTGAGAGGTGGAATGGTGAGGCTAGCGACATTAAGTCGATAAAATAAGTCCTGACGAAATTTTCCTTCTTCACCAAGTTGCGCCAGATTGTCTTTGCTGGCCGCAATAACGGTGAGCTCAACAGGAATGGGAGTGGTGCTACCGACTCGTTCAATAGTGCGTTCTTGTAGGACCCGTAATAATTTGATTTGTACTGGCAGTGGCATGGTTTCGATTTCATCTAAGAATAATGTGCCGCCATTTGCGGCTTCGATTTTGCCTATATGACGTTTATTGGCGCCGGTGAATGAGCCCGCTTCATGACCAAATAACTCACTTTCGATGAGACTTTCACTAATGCCACCACAATTAATGGCAATGAAGCGACCTTTGTTTCTTAGACTGAATTGATGCAAGGCTCTCGCAACCACATCTTTGCCGCATCCAGTCTCACCATAAATAATGGTGTCGACGTTCGCTTGTGCTAGAGAAGAGATATGTTGGCGAATGTTTTTGATGGCCGCTGACTCACCGATAATCAAGGTTTCTAACCCAGTTTGTTGAGCAAGATTTTGTTTGAGTTTGCGGTTTTCCAGTACCAGTTGTCGTTTTTCAGATGCTCTTTGTAATTGACTAATAAGTTGAGCTGGTTGTAAGGGTTTTTCAAGAAAGTCATAAGCCCCTTCCTTCATGGCTTCAATGGCCATTGGGATGTCGCCATGGCCACTCATTAGCAGGACCGGCAATTCGTTATCTAACTCTTGTAAGTGAGCG
Source organism: Marinomonas posidonica IVIA-Po-181 (assembly GCF_000214215.1). NCBI lineage: Bacteria > Pseudomonadati > Pseudomonadota > Gammaproteobacteria > Oceanospirillales > Oceanospirillaceae > Marinomonas > Marinomonas posidonica. The sequence continues at coordinate 3,168,446 of NC_015559.1, read as the reverse complement.
AGTAAATTCATGCCGTTCATTTTCGGCATTCTGACATCGCTTAGTACCACAACAGGGCTGTCTTTGTTGAGCAATGAGATAGCCTTGTCTGCTCGACTGTGGCTCTCAGTTTGGAAGCCTTCGAGTTCCAGCATTTCGGTTAATGCTTCGATGATGGTTTGGTCATCATCGATCATGATTATTTTTATTGTGTTTAGCATTTATTTTTCCGCCTTTGCTAATTCTAAGGTGAAGCGACTGCCAGTCTCGGGGGTCGATGAAACTCTGATTTGTCCGCCAAAGTCTTGGATTATGTTATAGCTAATGGATAGACCGAGTCCGAGCCCTTGTCCCACTTCTTTTTGGGTAAAAAAAGGGTCAAAAATTTGTTCTATCTGACTTTCTTCAATGCCTATACCAGTATCACTGACATCAATGATTATCTTATTGTTTTGTTCATGCACCTCAATGGATAGCTGTTTTAAGGAGGCGCTTGATAGGGCATCAACAGCGTTGCTAATGAGGTTGACCATGACTTGTTCTAAGCGAATGGGCTCCGCTAAGACATAAAGAGAAGAGGCGTTTGTCTGATAATCAAGTTGGCAATTTTGATCGGCAATCTGGCTTGACATAAGTTCGATCGCGTCTCGAATAACCGTGTCTAAACAAACGGGAGTGAGTTCTGTTCCGGCAACACGAGCGAAGGCTTTGAGATGCTTGGTGATGCGAGTGATTTTGGTCAGCAGCAGGCTGATTTTTTGTAAGCTGGTTTGTGCCTTGTTCACTTGCTCTTTTTCCATATGTCGCCCAGCCGTATGCAAATGGCTGGCAATGGCGGTCAGTGGTTGATTTATTTCATGCGTAATCCCGACGCCAAGCTTACCCAGCGCTGCGAGCTTACCCGCTTGTACCAATTCATTTTGAGCAGCTTTTAATTGTGCTTCAGCGGCGACTCTTTCTTCGATCTCAGCGGCGAGAGTTTGATTGGTTTGTTCAACTTGTATTGCCGTTTCCTGAAAGTATTGGAGATCTCGAGCCATGCTTGAGACCTCGTCATGACCCACAATGCGGATTTTAGTGTCCAATTGGGAGCTGGCAATGGCGCGCATATTCTGTTGTAGCTCAATGATGCGCTGCAACACATTGCGACGTACATAAAACCAAGAAATCGCACAAGCAATGCTCAGGCTAATAAGAGACAAAAGTAAAATATTACGAATACTGCCATGTATGGATTTGATCGCTCTTTCGAGTGAGCTGCGAATACCTGTGTTGGTGTTATTTGTGTATTGATTGATTTGTGCCGCTAACTGCTGAATGTGTTGTTGGCTGTTTTCTAACAGAAAGCTTTGCTGATAGAGCAGGTCTAATTCTTCATTTTTGAGTTGAAAAAGCGCCCCTTGCCTAGAGCTCATTGTGAGCAAGTCGAATAATGACTCCTGCAAAGAAGCTGGAACTTGTGGCAGTAAGGTCAGGTATTCTGCTATTTCAGCGCCTAACTTTTCTAGCCTTAAGAAGGTGTAGTCTAACTCGTTAAAGGATGCATCGTTGCTGACTTTTTCGATTAATCCAGAGAAATAATAGAGTCGATGTATGACTGCTTCTAACTCAGGAGTAGGGTGGATCTGATCTACTTGATAAATGGCATCTTGGAATAATGGAAAGATAAACAAAGAGTGCTTTGCGAGTTCTTGTCTGATGACCTCTCGACGTTCTACACTTTGATTTAACAGTGTTAGGCTGTTGCTAATTTGCGTAATAAGTTCAAGAAAGTATCGATTGTAATCCGGTAGGTTGCGCATCAGCGAATCCATTTCTCGGATTGCAGAACTGAGTTCACGCATGGCTTTGGTTCTGGCAACCGAAGAGTCGCTGGTCACGAGCAGTGGCGCAGTGGCAACAATTTGTCGGCTTTTATCGTTTAATCTAGCGGCCGCATCCAATCCAGGAATGTCTTGTTGCTTTAATAGCAGAAGACGATCACTGAGTTGCAAATAGGTATTGGTTGCCATCCCACTTGCCACAATGGTGATAGAAGATATCAGAACAAAAGCTAAAAATAGCCTACCGCCAATGCCAATATTACGAAGCCAAGAAAAGCTGGGAGTCCCCATTTATGTATGTCCTATTATTTTTATAATTTATTTATCTAATGAAAGATTGATGCCAACTTGGACGTCTTATTTTTATTAGGTTTGGGCCTATATTGAGGACAAAAATGTCCCATCACAAGTGTTTGCTGTTTTTTGTGACCATGCTTGTTGATGAAGCCATTTCTTTTTCGGTGAACTAGAAGTGAGAGTGTTTTATGTGTGTTGTTTACGTTGAACTCAGGATGGTTGTTTTAAGGGGTAACCTTAGGCTCAAACGTCTCGACGTTTTTGATATAGACGTTTGAGCGGCAATTATCGACCTTAAAGTCTTTGCAATCCCCACAACAAATACAGTCCTCCTAAAATGGAGGCGACCATGCCGGCTGGAATCTCTTGTGGGTAGAGCCATTGTCTGCCCAGCCAATCAGCAAATAACATCAAGAAACTGCCCACTAAAGCGGCGGCTAGTAGATGCTCTTTCGCGCGATTAAAGCCCAGCATTCGAGCCAAATGCGGAGCCATTAAGCCGACAAAGCTGAGTGGCCCAACCACCAGTGTGGCAGCCACAGTTAAGCAAGCTGAAATGGCTAACAACACTAATCTGGAACGGCTGACTCTCACCCCCAAAGACTGAGCACTGGCTTGGCCTAGGGGTAAAATATCTAGCCATTTGGTGAACAGGAACACCAAAGCAACCAGCACAAGGGTAAAAGCTAAGGTCATTAACAGTGTTTGGTAAGTGACATAGTAGGTGGAACCTGACATCCAAGCGAGGAACTGATAGTTACGAGGATCACCACCCGCTAATATGATGGTTTGAATGGCGTTCATCAAAGCCGTTATGGCCACACCGGTTAACAATACGCGCTCAGGTTGGAAGCCTGATTTTCGGTTAAGCAACACAATGATTAGCATACTCAAGGCTGCGCCGATTAAGCCACCAATGTACATTCCCGTAATGCCAGCCGCTAGACCTGTGTACAAAGACAGAATTAAGCCAATGGCGGTACCTGAACTAATACCAATTACCTCGGGGCTTGCCATTGGGTTGCCACTGATACGTTGAATGATGGTTCCGGCCACAGCCAACATAGCACCCGCTAATACAGCGGTTAATAATCTAGGTAAACGCCAATCCAGCATTGACCATTCGCCGTTTAATAGTAGCCATTGCCAACCTTGGTTTTGCAGCGACACAGTGGAAAAGACAACCAAGCCCAATAGTAGGAGCGCCGCTGTGAGTAAAATGGATTTTTTGCCAACGTGGCGTACTTTCGGTGTGTGGCGTGTCAGTATTGTTTCCGTTTGAGTTTGGTTTTTCATTGACAGTTTGGGGAGCAGCCATAACATCAAAGGCGCTCCCAATGCTGCTGTGGCTGCACCGGTTTGGATGTACATTGGCATGTAACCCGGTAAAGACTGAATGAGCAAATCGGTTAGGGTTAGCAGTAAAGCACCAATGATCATCGCGACAATAAGCTTGGGTGCCAGCCGACGTACGCCCAATAAGCGTGTAATCGCTGGGGCGGCTAAACCAATAAAACCGATCACGCCAACACTCGCCACCACCCATGACGTTAGTAAGACGGCCAAACCTAGGCAAATAAAGCGCAATTTCGCTAAGGAAACGCCTAAGCTTTTTGCGCCGGATTCGGTGAGCTCTAATAAGCTCAAGGGTTTGAGGAAGAGAAAAGCGGCACCGGTGGCAATGATGACTTTGGGTAATAAATACTGCACATTTTCCCAGCCCGTTTGTACCAGCGAGCCGGCTCCCCAAATCATCAAGCCTGAGAGTTTTTCTTCATTGAGAATCAAAAGAACGGTACTAAAGGCACCAAAATACAGATTAATTACCAGACCGGTAATGACCACAATGGTAGGCGATAAAGCACGTCGCCATGACAAAGCAAAGACCAATGCCATGGTGATTAAGCCACCCAACAGAGCGACCAGACTGTGCGAAATTTCGATTAACCAAGGGGCGTACAGAGTGGCCAGCATTAAGCCAAAACTGGCACCTGTGGCTACCCCCAGAGTAGAAGGTGAGGCAATAGGGTTGCGCAACACTTGTTGCATCAATACCCCAGCTACCGCTAGTGCGGCACCGCAAATCAGGGTAGTGAAGAGTCGTGGCCACCAGGTTAAAGACAGCTTGATGGAAATGACAGACTGCCAATCCGTGTGCACAAAACTTTGTAAGGCTAGACTGAAGGGCAATTGTGCGGTCAGTTGCGCATAGCCGACGGCTAATACGGCCAGTAAGAGAAGGCTGACGAAGCTAAAGGGTAGAATGCGCATTAGTTTACCTCCTGCTCTTGAATGGCATGTGTGATAAGGGTGGCAAAGCGTACGGTGGATGGAATTGCGCCAAAGCTCCAAACCGGCTCAATGCGTAATACCGGATGCCCCGATTTTTTAATCAGATATTGCCAGAGCTGATCTTGTTCGAGATGTTCTTTAGCACCAGCTGGTAGTGGGTCTACTACGACAAATTGCCCTTTGATATCCAATAAACTATCGATGCCGACCAGAGCAAACCCCCATGCATTGGTGTCACCCGACCAAGCATTCTTGATACCGAGTTGATTCAGTGCGATTTGGTACATGCTGTTATGACCAAATACCCGCACATGACGAGCATCCATAAATTGAATCATCAGTAGATCTGCTTGTGGTTTGACGGGTAAGGAGGCTTTTAGTTGCTGAAAGGAATTCTCAGATGCTGCAATGAGTTGCTGTGCTGCGTCTTCTTTGCCAATCGCTGACGCCATGGTGTGGGTAAAGTCTTGTAGGGCTTGCCAATTCGCTTTGCCCTCAGCGTAGATGGAAATAGCGGTGACTGGGGCAATTTTTTCCAGTCTGGCTTGATGATATTGATAAGCTGGCGAAACAAAAATATGGTCGGGGTTTAACTCAGCTAAACGTTCTAAATTGGGTTGTGTTCGTAACCCAATATCGACTGATTCTATGGGAATACTCGGCTCTTTAACCCAAGCGTTATAAGCGGTTTTTTGAGTTGCACCAACCGGCGTTACGCCCAAACCTAATAAGGTTTCGGTATGAGACCAGTCTATGGACACCAAGCGTTGTGGCTCAGCATTCAGCGTCCAACTGCTCAGACATAACAACAAAGTTGTCAGTCCTAGACGTTTTATCGAATGAACAATCATGGGAATTCTCACTGAAATTGAGTACCTTGGCTGTTAGTGTGGCATGGCAACTGGGTAGCCTGCAGGGTGATCGGCAACGTGCATATCGATGTCGTAAATCTGCTTGAGGTGTTCTTGATCGAACAAATCTTTGACGGTGCCTGCCGCAATTAACTTGCCGCTGTGTAATGCGACAATGTCATCACAAAAGCGAGCGGCCATATTAATGTCATGGATAACAATAATAACGCCAAGATTCAGCTGCTGGCTGAGCTTTTTGATCAGCTTTAGCATGTCGACCTGATGGGCTATGTCCAAAGCAGAAAGGGGTTCATCGAGGAGTAAGTATTCGGAGCGTTGAGCCAGTAGCATGGCGAGCCACAGACGTTGGCGTTCACCACCTGATAGGGTGTCTACCATGCGGTCCGCGTAATCCAAGGTGTCGGTTAGCTGCATGGCTTCTTCAATAATGGTTTTGTCTTGCTTGGTCAAACGGCCAAGTAAACCGTGCCAAGGGTAGCGTCCGAAACCAACTAAATCGCGCCCAGTTAGTGTATCTGTGGAAGGAGTATGCTGAGGAAGATAAGCGACTTTTTGAGCAAACTTTTTGCTGGGCCAAGCGGATAACGTTTTGTTATCCAGCAAAATATCGCCATCACTCGGGGATTGCTGTTGCGCTAAAAGCTTTAGTAAGGTCGACTTTCCTGAACCGTTGTGTCCAACCAGAGCATAGATTTTTCCCGCTTCAAATTGCATGGAAAAGTCAGATAAAAGTGAGCGATCACCAACTCGAAACTGCAGATTTTTAGACTCTATCATTCTAGAAAACCAAATAGGGTTGTGTGCGAATTAAGTTTGTTTGAGACAAACTCACATAAGCTTACATTCTATTCTTCTCATTAATAATAATGCAAATCGTTTGCAATACTATTTGGTTAGGGGGTAGGCAAAGAGAGTCGGTTAAGAATTTGTGCGGGGATCAAGTCTAGGGGCTTTTAGTGTCTATATCCCTAGCCCAAATAGGATAAAAAGTCCTCTTCATGTCTCAATTCAATGGTTGTGCAGATTGAAAAACATAGACAAGGCGTGCCTTTAGCTGACAGTGGCGTATAATACGCCCAATTTTAAATGCTCTTATCTCTAGATAACCTAGATTTTGACGACCATTGTGGCGTCATATCGGTTGTTTATGGCCTTTGGTTAGGCGGAGCAGAGAGCGTATTTTATGTTTGTGCTGTCGTTGCGCAAGGCGGAGATTTTTATACATGGCAAACGCCGATTTTATTAATGAAGTAAACAAGCGTCGTACTTTTGCGATTATTTCCCACCCGGATGCAGGTAAAACCACCATCACAGAAAAAGTGTTGTTGTTCGGACGTGCGATTCAGTCGGCAGGAACAGTCAAAGGGCGCGGTTCGAAGCAGCATGCCAAATCCGATTGGATGGACATGGAGAAGGAACGTGGTATCTCGATCACGACGTCTGTTATGCAGTTCCCATATAACGATTGTTTGGTGAATCTATTGGATACACCAGGACACGAAGACTTCTCGGAAGATACGTATCGAACTTTAACCGCTGTTGACTCTTGTTTGATGGTCATCGATACGGCAAAAGGGGTCGAGGATCGTACTCGCAAACTAATGGAAGTTACCCGTTTACGTGACACGCCAATTGTCACCTTTATGAACAAATTGGACCGTGATATTCGTGATCCAATGGAAGTCTTAGATGAGGTCGAAAGCGAACTTAATATCATGTGTGCGCCAATTACTTGGCCGATTGGTTGTGGTAAAGAGTTCAAAGGTGTGTATCACATACATCGGGATGAAACGATTCTGTACTCAACGGGTCAAGGTCATACCATTCAGGAATTGCGTGTGGTGAAAGGTCTGAATAACCCGGATTTGGATGTCGCAGTGGGCGACGAATTGGCTCAGCAGTTACGTGAAGAGCTTGAGTTGGTCATGGGCGCGTCAAATGAATTTGACCACGAGTTGTTTATGGAAGGTGAACTGACACCTGTCTATTTTGGTACGGCTTTGGGTAACTTCGGTGTCGATCATATGTTGGACGGTTTGACGAAGTGGGCGCCAGCGCCATTGCCTCGTCAGACCAATGAACGTCAAGTCGAAGCGAAAGATGAGACGTTTTCAGGCTTTGTGTTTAAGATTCAAGCCAATATGGACCCGAAACACCGTGACCGTATTGCCTTTATGCGAATTGTGTCGGGAACCTATAAACAAGGCATGAAGATGAATCATGTACGGATCGGTAAAAATATTAGCATTTCCGATGCCGTGACCTTTATGGCAGGTGATCGATCGCGTGCTGAAGAGGCCTTTGCGGGTGATATTATTGGTTTGCATAACCACGGAACCATTCAGATAGGTGATACTTTTACACAAGGTGAAAGTCTGAAATTTTCTGGTATTCCAAACTTTGCACCGGAATTGTTCCGTCGTATTCGTTTGAAAGACCCATTAAAGCAAAAGCAATTGCTAAAGGGTTTGGTTCAGCTATCAGAAGAGGGGGCTGTACAGGTCTTTCGTCCATTGCAAAACAATGATCTGATTGTGGGTGCGGTTGGTGTGCTGCAATTTGATGTGGTCGTAGCGCGTCTGAAAGCGGAATACAATGTGGAAGCCATTTATGAATCGGTTAACGTTGCGACGGCTCGTTGGGTTGATTGTGAAGATGGTAAGAAACTGGAAGAGTTCAAACGCAAGAATCAGGTTAATTTGGCGTTAGATGGTGGTGATAATTTGTCTTATATTGCGCCAACCATGGTCAATTTGAATCTAGCACAAGAGCGTTTTCCGGATGTTACCTTCCGTGCAACTCGAGAACATTGATCAATACTTGACTAAATTACTAGGTTAAGCGGATAATTCGGTTATTCGTAACAGTATTATATATGGTGTCATAATGAGTGTGGTTGAATCGGTCGATCCAATTGAATTTACAGAGGCGGCCGCGGCAAAACTAAAGTCTCTAATTGAAGAAGAAGAGAATGCTCGCTTGATGTTACGTGTGTACGTAACGGGTGGCGGTTGTTCTGGCTTTCAATATGGCTTCACCTTTGATGAAGAACATCAAGAGGATGATACAGAAGTGGTTAGAGATGGGGTGACCTTAGTGGTTGACCCATTAAGCTTCCAATATCTAGTGGGTTCAGAAGTCGACTATAAAGAAAATTTAGAAGGTTCTCGTTTTACAGTGCAAAACCCTAATGCAACTTCAACGTGTGGTTGTGGTGCGAGTTTCAGTATTTAAGTAGAGCGGTTGTGATTTGTTAAAAAGGTCTTCACGTAAGTGAAGGCCTTTTTTATGGCTCAAAAATGAAGGGGGCTTGCTCTCGTTAGGCTTTGGTGTACAGGTTGTTGGCTTGTCTAGCTCGCTCTTCATCGCTAATGATGCTGCTGTCGAGCGGTTTATGGTGGCCAATAAATACCAAGCCAATTCGTTGGTCACCCAGTATGGCTGGAGTGAGAACCTTATTTTTTGCTTTCCATATTCTCAAACCATGAATGGCTGGTGGTATGGTGCCTTCCTCTAGTTTGCTTTGATTAACCTGAGCGTAAAGAGGCGATAATTGATCGGCTTCGCCATCTTGGTCTAATAAAATATGGTGATGTGTTACCTGTTGTTCAATAAACTCTGGTGGATAGGGCGTGATGAGCGTAGGTAAGCGGGTCTCTTTTGGCAAGTTATAGAAAAAGCTTGGGACTTCTGGAGAACCTTGGTGAGGTGAAACCATAAGTGTCATTTCGGTGGCAAGGCCATAAGCCGGCTTCACTGGGATGTGAAAAATTAATTGTTTTGCGGGTGGGTGTTGCCGAACTTCAGGTGTGCTGTAACCAGCTTGAGAACTAGGTCTGCTCATGCCAGTTGGCGGAACCTGTAGGAATAATTTCCAATCTTTTTGATCCAAATCCAATTCTTCTGGCGAATACACCTGTAGATTGGATTGAATTAAATACCCTAAAACATGCTCTAGTAGGTTGGCAAAAATACTAGAAGAAGCGGTTAGCGACTCTTTTATATCACTGTCTACATGAATTTCTTTCACTTGGTGGGCGGCACTGCTGAGGTCAACAGAGTCCTTGTTACTTACAAACAGACGTGGCTTGCCTTTGGCAAGAAGTTTCCTGTCAATCTGCTTGGTACTGGCTCTGTTTAATGCCTCGATAAATAGCATGGTGCGGCTCCTTTGATCGCTGTGCAATGTTATCGACCATTTTCAGGAAGAGTTTAGTGGCTGAGGTTATTTTAGAAAAGCTAATAGTGTTATGACTGAAAAGCTATATTAAATGGTGGTTTTAGAAGGGAGTGGATGTTTTGGGTGAGAGAAAGAGCATTTTAGAGGGCGCTTAGCCTACATCCCTGTAGGCGCGGCGAATCTTTGCTTAGCGCAGTAGGTTCGAAAGCTTAGGATTGGGCTCTAAGGCTGCGCGGTAAAAAAGTGCGACCTTGCCGATGACTTGTACCGTTTCGCTTTTCATTACTTTGCTGATTTCTGTAATTAAGGCACTGCGTACATCTCGGTCAGTAATACTGATGCGAACTTTTATTAATTCGTGATCTTCAAGTGCTCTGTCTATTTCGGTTAGTACGGCTTCTGTTAGACCGTTACCAGCGATCATTACGACAGGATTAAGGCTGTGACCGATTAAACGGTACTGCTTTTTTTGGGCGTTTGTCAGACTCATAGTAAATTTTTCTCATCTTAGTTGACCCTCTTTATTGGAGGCTTTAAAGGTTAAGCGATATTATAGCGGAATATTGAATGATTTAGGTATGATGAAAACGTGGCAAGATCAAAAAGTAGTAACAATTGGATGAAGGAACATTTTGACGATCCTTATGTCAAAAAGTCTCAACAAGATGGTTATCGTTCTAGAGCGAGCTATAAGCTAATTGAAATCAATGATAAGGATAAGCTGATTCGCCCTGGAATGAGTGTGGTGGATCTTGGTGCGGCACCTGGTGGCTGGTCGCAAATCGCGGCAAAGTTAATTGGGGATAAGGGTACCATTGTTGCCTCCGACATCTTAGAGATGGCCCCGCTGCCTGGTGTGCGCTTTGTTCAGGGGGACTTTACTGAGCAAGAAGTGTACGAAGCCATTTTGGCGGAGATTGGAGATCAAAAAGCGGATCTTGTAATTTCTGATATGGCCCCCAATATGAGTGGAAACAGTTCTTCGGATCAGCCTCAGGCGATGTATCTGGTGGAACTCGCCTTGGATATGGCGGCTCATGTGTTGCGTCCTGGTGGTAACTTTTTAGTAAAAGTGTTCCAAGGAGAGGGCTTTGAAGAATACTTGAAAGCCATGCGAGAGCAGTTTGGCTCTGTTGTAACGCGAAAACCGGATGCTTCTCGGGCGCGAAGTCGTGAAGTTTACTTATTAGGAAGACAATATAAGGGTTAATGGGTAATGTTCTGGTATGATAGCCAGTAACATTTAAAACTAACCGTTAAGAGGTGTGCTCTTGAACGATATGCTAAAAAATATTCTGTTATGGTTGGTCATTGCGGCGGTACTGTTAACAGTTTTTAACAATTTTAATACCACGTCAGAAACGAACCGAATTTCTTATTCTGAGTTTGTTAAAGAAGTACAAGATGGCCGGATCGCGAAAGTGATTGTTGACGGTTATACCATTAGTGGTACGCGTTCAAATGGTGACAGTTTTGATACCGTTCGCCCTGCTGCGTCCGATCCTAAATTGATGGATGACTTACTTAACAAGAATGTCGTTGTTGAAGGTCGTATGCCAGAACAGCAGAGCATTTGGACTCAGTTGTTGGTGGCGAGCTTTCCTATTCTTCTTATTCTTGCCATTTTTATGTTCTTTATGCGCCAAATGCAAGGCGGTGGCGGTGGTAAAGGCGGTCCGATGTCTTTTGGTAAGTCAAAAGCACGATTGCTGCCAGAGGACCAAATTAAGACAACTTTTGCTGATGTAGCAGGCTGTGATGAGGCTAAAGAAGACACCGAAGAATTGGTGGACTTCCTTCGTGAGCCAAGCAAGTTTCAGCGTCTAGGCGGTAAGATTCCTCGCGGTATCTTAATGTGTGGACCTCCAGGTACGGGTAAAACTCTTTTGGCGAAAGCCATTGCGGGTGAAGCGAAAGTCCCTTTCTTTACCATTTCCGGTTCAGACTTTGTTGAAATGTTTGTGGGTGTGGGTGCGTCTCGTGTTCGTGACATGTTCGAACAAGCGAAGAAGCATGCGCCCTGCATAATCTTTATTGATGAGATTGATGCGGTTGGTCGTAACCGTGGCTCAGGTATGGGCGGTGGTAATGATGAACGTGAACAGACGTTGAACCAACTGTTGGTTGAAATGGATGGTTTTGAAGGTAACGAAGGTATTATCGTAATTGCTGCAACAAACCGTCCTGATGTGTTGGATCCTGCGTTATTGCGTCCGGGCCGTTTTGACCGTCAAGTCACAGTTGGTTTACCTGATATTCGTGGTCGTGAACAGATTTTGAAAGTGCATTTGCGTAAAGTGCCGTGCGATGACGATGTTGAACCAAAAAATATAGCGCGTGGTACACCAGGTTTTTCTGGTGCTGATTTGGCGAACTTGGTCAATGAAGCTGCTCTGTTTGCAGCACGTTCGAATCGTCGTTTGGTGAACATGGAGCAGCTTGAACTCGCTAAGGATAAGATCCTGATGGGAGCAGAGCGTAAGACCATGGTGATGAACAATGAAGAGAAGTTGAATACGGCTTATCACGAAGCAGGTCATACTATTATTGGTTACCTAATGCCTGAACATGACCCGGTTTACAAGGTGTCTATTATTCCTCGTGGTCGTGCTTTGGGTGTGACTATGTACTTGCCTGAAGATGATAAATACAGTGTCAGTAAGCGTGGTTTAGAGAGTCAGGTTTGTAGTCTCTATGGTGGTCGTATTGCCGAAGAGATGATTCATGGTTTTGATGGTGTTTCGACTGGTGCGTCAAACGACATTGAGCGAGCAACCAGTATTGCTCGTAACATGGTGACCAAATGGGGCTTGTCTGAAAAACTTGGGCCTTTTGCTTACGAAGAAGATGATAATTCTGGTGGTTACATCTCTGGTCCGACAGGAAGTAAGGCGAATTACTTCTCCCCTGAGACTGGAAAAGTTATAGACGCAGAAGTGCAAGATATTATTAATCGCTGTTACGAGACGGCAACGAACATCTTGCATGAGAATCGTAGTAAACTGGATGTGATGGCTGAAGCATTGATGCAGTATGAAACCATTGATGCGAAGCAAATTAAAGAAATTATGGATGGTAAAAAACCATCTGCGCCAGAAGGATGGTCAGATCCTAGTGCTGATTCGCCAGACAATGGTGAAGAAAAAACAGCACCAGAAGCGCCTACAGAGGAAGTTGTTGCTGAGGCAAGTGATGTAGACGGAGTATCTGGTGAAGCTTCTCGGCCTGCAGGTGAATAATTTCAAATCATTTTGATATGGATATTTCATGTCGTTAATGTCATTTGGGGACAAGTCGTTAGACTTGTCCCTTCCTCATGTAATGGGCATTCTGAATGTCACACCGGACTCATTTTCGGATGGCGGTGCCTTCAATTCTCTTGACTCCGCGTTACGTCAAAGCGAACGAATGATTTGTGAAGGCGCTAGCATGATCGATGTTGGTGGTGAATCAACGCGACCAGGTGCGGTGCCGGTTTCCTGTCAACAAGAACTAGATCGAGTTATTCCTATTGTTGAAGCCATTAAGTCGCGCTTTGATGTCATTGTGTCGGTAGACACTAGTACGCCTGAGGTGATGCTGCAATCCGCGAATTTGGGAGCTGGGTTGATCAATGATGTTAGGGCATTGGAGCGTGATGGTGCCTTGCAAGCGGCTGCTCAGACTAAGTTGCCAGTGTGCTTGATGCATATGAAGGGCATGCCTCAAACCATGCAAGATCAACCTGATTATCAGTCGGTTGTGTCTGAGGTGTCTGATTATTTATTGACTCGTGTAGCGGCGTGTCAGTCAGTAGGTATTGATTCGGCTAATATTTTACTGGATCCCGGTATTGGTTTTGGTAAAGCGTTACCACACAATTTATTGTTGTTGCAGCATACGGAGTACTTTAAGCGCCTTGGTTTTGAGGTGTTGATTGGCGTGTCTCGTAAAACTATGGTAGGGGACATATTAGGACTTCCAGTCGAGGAGCGCTTATATGGTACTATGGGTGCGAATGCTTCGGCCTATGCACGTGGCGCAAGGATATTTAGGGTTCACGATGTTAGGTCTCATGTCGAAATGTTGACGCTAATGTCACGTATTGAGAGAGAGAAATAATGCGTAAGTATTTTGGTACAGATGGTATTCGTGGCAAGGTTGGTACAACACCGATCACTCCTGAGTTTATGTTAAAGCTGGGTTGGGCTGCAGGTCAGGTATTTAAGGAAAAAGACAAGAAAATATTGATCGGTAAAGATACGCGTATTTCAGGCTATATGTTTGAATCTGCCTTAGAGGCAGGCATTGTTGCAGCCGGTGCTGATGTGCGTTTGGTGGGGCCAATGCCAACGCCCGCTATCGCTTATTTGACACGTACTTTTCGCGCCAGTGCTGGCATTGTGATCAGTGCCTCCCACAATCCTTTTTATGATAATGGCATTAAGTTTTTCTCAGCTGAGGGCGGTAAGGTCTCGGATGAAATTGAAGAGCGCATCGAATATTATTTAGACCAACCAATGGAAGTGGTTGAGTCGAGCTTGATCGGACGAGCTCGTCGTATTGATGATGCTGCAGGGCGTTATATTGAATATTGCAAAGGCACCTTTCCGATTGGTTTGCAGTTGAGCGGTCTTAAAATTGTGGTGGATTGTGCTGATGGCGCTACCTATCATGTCGCGCCTCGTGTATTTTCTGAGTTGGGTGCCGAAGTGATCTCCATTGGTGCCAATCCTGACGGCTTGAATATCAATGAGTTCAGTGGTGCGACCAAGCCGGAACTGTTGCGTAAAAATGTGTTGGCTGAAGATGCGGATATAGGTATTGCCTTAGATGGTGATGGCGATCGTCTGATTCTTGTTGACCGTCACGGTGTAGTACGTGATGGTGATGATATTTTATACATTATTGCCAATCATTTGATGAGCACAGGGCGCTTCAGTGGCGGTGTGGTCGGGACTCTTATGAGTAACTTTGGTTTGGAGTTGGCTTTTTCTGAAACCGGTATTGGCTTTAGTCGAGCGGCGGTTGGAGATCGTTATGTGAATGAAAAACTGGTTCACCACGGTTGGGTTCTGGGTGGCGAGCCATCTGGGCACATTGTCTGTCGATCTATTACGACAACGGGTGACGGTATTGTTGCGGCATTGCAAGTTTTACAGGCGATGGTGGAAGAAGGTAAGGCTTTGGATGAGCTATTGACTGGGCTGGTTAAGTTTCCACAAAAACTGAAAAACATCCGAGTGGCAGAACGTTTTATCCCGAATGAAGAGCCTGCTTTGCAGAAAGCCATTGCGGTGGCAAACGAAAGATTAAATGGTCTAGGGCGTGTGTTGTTACGAGCGTCTGGGACCGAACCCTTGATTCGGGTTATGGTAGAAGGTCGTGATGATGAAACGGTAGATGAATTGGTCGATTATTTGGTAGAAGAAGTTGACGCTGTTGTTGCGGCGAAGCAATCTGCCTAATAAAACACCAACTTAGTGATTGGAATAAAAATAAATACTTGAAACCAACAGAGGCTTTCCATAGAATGAGCGCCTCGAATTTAAGGGCTAGATTATGATTCGACAAAAAATAGTAGCTGGAAACTGGAAGATGAATGGTTCGAAAGCGTCAATTTCGAGCTTGGTTAACGGTCTATTAGAGATGTCAGAATCTAGTGCTGAAGTGGTTGTTACTCCCCCATTTCCTTATCTTTCACAAGTGGCAGATGTTATTGCTCAGCAAAGTGGACTAGTACTGGCTGCGCAAAACCTCAGTCAGTATGAAAAAGGGGCTTATACGGGTGAAGTTTCAACGGCTATGTTGACAGACTTCAAGGTGACTTATGTTCTAGTGGGTCACTCAGAGCGACGTTCTTTGTATGGTGAAACAGACGAAGTGGTTGCTGAAAAAGTGAAGATGGCTTTGTCAGCAGGTTTGAAACCCATTTTGTGTATCGGTGAAACGCTAGAAGAGCGTGAAGCTGAGCAAACTTTGCTTGTTTGTGAGCGTCAAGTTGCCGCGGTGATTGATGTGGTTGGCATTCAAGCGTTTGAGAATATAGTCATTGCTTATGAGCCAGTTTGGGCGATTGGTACTGGGTTATCTGCCAGTGCGCAACAGGCACAAGATGTGCATCAAGCAATTAGAGCCAATTTGGCAAGCTTATCTACACCGGTTTCTGAGAAAGTTCAGATTCTTTATGGTGGTAGTGTAAAGGCCTCAACCAGTGCAGAGTTATTTACCATGCCTGATGTTGATGGTGCCCTTGTGGGTGGCGCATCTTTGGATGCAAAAGAATTTTTAGACATAGTTAAAGCAGCAGGTTAATTGATGGAAGCGCTTATTTTAGTTTTTCATGTTCTCGCCGCAATTGCGATTATTGCATTGGTGTTATTGCAGCAAGGTAAAGGCGCAGACGCTGGTGCTTCATTCGGTGGTGGTGCCTCTCAAACCGTATTTGGAAGTCAGGGTGGCGGTAGCTTCTTCGGTAAGCTAACCGGTGTTTTTGCGTTGGTTTTCTTTATTACCAGTTTTGGATTGGCGTTTTACGCTAGTGAGCAAGCTAAGAGTGTCTCTGGTGCTCTAGATTCTCTGCCTTCAGCCTCTCAAGTATCTGAAGAAACAGTTGAATTGCCTGCTCTAGGTGAGGAGAAGAAAGCGTCATCTGACCTTCCTGTAACGGAATAAGAACGCTTTGATATAAGGTTTTGCCGATGTGGTGGAATTGGTAGACACGCCATCTTGAGGGGGTGGTGGCCTACGGCTGTGCCGGTTCGAGTCCGGCCATCGGCACCAATCTTGAATTGACGTCATATTTTCTGTATGATGTCAGCTATTAATACAGAGTTGTTTGGGACTCTGCTAATAGTCCGGATTGACGGCCTTCTTTTTACGAGAAGGAGGCTTGCAACGATTTGATTGTTGCAAGCACTGAGAGCCCCTTTATGGGGTTTTTTGTTATCTGAACTGCATAAATGGGCCTTGAGCCCGTTTTTTGTTTCTGCGTTTTGCAAACGCGATACTCGGAGAAAGCGATTGTCAGCTAAATTTACGATTTTAGAGGAACTTGTTCGTCCAGTTGTTGAAGGTCTGGAGTTCGAGTTTTGGGGAATGGAGTATTTATCGCAAGGTAAAGACTCTGTGCTGCGTATCTTTATTGAAACAGATGCTGAGAAAGGGATTGATGTTGAAGATTGTGCTCGTGTGAGCCGTCAGGTGAGTTCTATTTTGGATGTTGAAGATCCAATTACAGGTGAGTATCACCTAGAGGTCTCTTCACCAGGCTTGGATCGACCTTTATTTTCTTTGACTCAATATCAAGCATATGTTGGCTCAATTGTGTCTTTACGTTTGCGAGTGCCATTTGATGGGCGTCGTAAGTTTAAAGGACAGTTAGTGGGCGTTGAGAACGACGATATTGTCGTTCGTGTTGATCAAGAAGAATACTTGTTGCCGATTGATTTAATTGATAAAGGCAATATTGTTCCACAATTTTAAAAATTAACCTTGAAGAGAGGCTAAAAGGATGAGCAAAGAAATTCTTTTGGTAGTAGAAGCCGTTTCCAACGAAAAAGATGTTCCGAAACAAGTTATTTTCGAAGCCGTTGAAATTGCTTTAGCGAGTGCTGCCAAGCGTCGTTTTGAAGAAGACGCATTAATTCGAGTGTCTATTGATCAGCGTACTGGTGATTATATGACGTATCGTCAGTGGAACATTGTTGCCGATGAAGATTATTCCAATCCTGCTTTTGAATTAACAATTGATGATTCTGAAGAACAGAACCTAGGTTTAGGCATAGGTGAAGTTTACGAAGAAGAAGTTGAGTCAGAAGAATTTGGGCGTATTGCTGCGCAAACAGCAAAACAGGTCATCGTTCAAAAAGTTCGTGAAGCTGAACGCGCGAAAATGGTTGCCTTGTATGCCGAGAAGGTTGGCAAGCTAGTTCATGGTCAGGTGAAGAAAGTGACTCGTGACAGCTTGATCATTGATCTTGGTGAAAATGCTGAGGCAAGTTTGCCAAAAGATCAGTTGATTGCTCGTGAAAGTTTCCGTATGAATGACCGCATTCGTGCCTTGTTATTGGAAATTCGTGAAGATAATCGTGGTGCACAATTAATTTTGTCACGTAATGATCCAGCCTTTATGGTTGAGTTATTCCGTCTTGAGGTGCCAGAAATTGCGGAAGAAGTGATTGAGATCCGTGGCGCTTCTCGTGATCCAGGTCTACGTGCCAAAATTGCTGTAAAAACCAATGATCGTCGCATTGATCCTATTGGAGCATGTGTTGGTATGCGTGGTGCACGAGTGCAAGCGGTTTCAAATGAAATGAATGGTGAGCGTGTCGATATCGTTCTTTGGGACGATAATCCAGCACAATTGGTTATCAATGCAATGGCGCCTGCTGAAGTGGACTCTATTGTTATTGATGAAGATGCACACTCTATGGATGTGGCGGTGAAAGCTGACAACCTAGCTCAAGCGATTGGCCGTAATGGTCAAAATGTTCGCTTAGCCTCATCTTTGACTGGCTGGTCATTGAATGTGATGACCAGTGAAGACGCAGAAGCGAAACAACAAGAAGAGTCGCAGAAACTTATCGACTTGTTTGTTTCTGGTCTTAATATCGACGACGATTTGGCTATTCAAATGGTTGAAGAGGGATTTGCTTCTTTGGAAGAAGTGGCTTATGTCCCAATGGAAGAAATGTTAGACATCGACGGATTTGATGAAGATTTAGTAAACGAACTTCGCTCACGGGCAAAAGAAGCTCTATTAAATCAAGCTCTTCAAGCAGAAGAGCAGTTGGATGGTGCAAAACCGGCTGAAGACTTGCTGACAATGGAAGGGATGGATAATCACCTTGCCTTGGTACTTGCTTCCATGGGGGTTATCACGATGGAAGACCTTGCCGAACAGTCTGTTGATGAGTTGCTTGACGTTGAAGGTATGACGGAAGAGCGCGCAGCCAGCCTAATTTTGACCGCTCGTGCACCTTGGTTTACTGAATCTGAATAAAATCTGAGTACAAAAGGGGGAACTTAATGACAGTTCAAACCGTAAAGATACTATCCGAACTGGTTAATAAACCAGTCGATAAGCTACTAGCTCAGATGAAAGAGGCTGGTCTTCCGCAAACAAAAGCGGACCAAGAAGTCTCTGAAGTTGAAAAGCAAGTGTTATTGAACTATTTAAAACGTCAGCATGGCGAAGATGAAACGGCTGACAACCAACGCATTACATTGCAGCGTAAGAAAACCAGTACCATTTCTGGTGATGGTGGCAAATCAGTCAATGTGGCTGTGAAGAAAAAACGTACTTACGTAAAGCGTGATGATGTTGACGAAGAGGCGCAAAAGCAGGAAGAATTAGCTAAGCGTCTTGCCGAAGAGCAAGCTCGCGAGCAAGCAGAAGAGCAGGCTCGTCTAGAAGCAGAGCGTAAGCTTGCGGAAGAGACAGTAGCCAAAGCGAAGGCTGAAGCTGAAGAAAAAGCGCGTCAAGAAGCGGAAAAAACCGTTGCCACTAAGGACAATGGCGTGCTAAATGATACGGAGCAAAATGCCTCCGACGTAGGAGCGGCAGAACCCGTGGAAACACCAAAACAGAAAAAAGCGCCAAAGAAGGCTACTCAGCCAGCAATGGACAGTAAAAAGCCAAGTGTTGCCCCTAAAGGCAAGAAAGGCGTTCGTCATGAAAGTGACAAAGAAAAAGATAAGCCTCGTGGTCGTAATAACCCAGACAACAAACGCAGTCGTGTAAACGTTAATGACGGTGATGAGTTTGGTCGTCGCGGCGGTAAGCTTGGTCGTAAGCATAAGAAAGCCACTAAGCAAGAGCACGGCTTCCAGAAGCCAACGGCTAAAATGATTCATGAAGTGGCTTTGCCTGAGAGCATCACCGTTGCTGAATTAGCTGAAAAGATGGCCGTTAAAGGCGCTGAAGTGATCAAGATCATGTTTAAGATGGGGGCGATGGCAACCATTAACCAAACAATTGATCGTGATACGGCGACTTTAGTCGTTGAAGAAATGGGTCATACGGTTAAATACATTGACGAAAATGCCGTGGAAAACGACATGATCGATGCTATCGATTATGAAGGTGAAGCCATTAAGCGTGCCCCAGTGGTTACGGTGATGGGTCACGTTGACCATGGTAAAACGTCTTTATTGGATTACATTCGTACCACACGTGTTGCGGCGGCGGAATCTGGTGGCATTACTCAGCATATCGGTGCCTATCATGTTGAAACACCACATGGAATGGTCAGCTTTCTAGATACACCTGGACACGCGGCCTTTACCTCTATGCGTGCTCGTGGTGCTAAAGCAACTGATATTGTTATCTTGGTTTGTGCGGCAGACGATGGTGTTATGCCACAAACCATTGAGGCCATTCAGCATGCTCGTGCAGCGGAAGTGCCTATGGTTGTTGCCATCACTAAGGTCGATAAAGAAGGTGCGGACATTGAGCGCGTGAAGAACGAGCTTGTTGCACAAGAAGTCGTTCCAGAAGAATGGGGCGGTGATATCCAATTCGTTGGTGTATCGGCTAAATCAGGTGAAGGTATTGAAGCACTTCTAGAAGCGGTATTGTTACAAGCTGAAGTACTTGAATTAAGCGCTGTTCCAAGTGCACCTGGTAAGGGTGTTGTTGTGGAAGCACGTTTGGACCGTGGTCGTGGTTCTGTTGCGACATTATTGGTGCAAAACGGTACCTTACGCAAAGGTGATATCGTCCTAGCTGGTCTTCAAATGGGTCGCGTACGCGCCTTGTTAGATGAAAATGGCAAAGCGATTGATGATGCTGGTCCTTCCATTCCTGTTGAGATCCTAGGTCTTGATGGTACGCCTGATGCGGGTGAAGAGTTCATCGTTGTTGCTGATGAGCGTAAAGCTCGTGAAGTGGCTAACTTCCGCCAAGGTAAATACCGTGAAGTACGTTTTGCTCGTCAGCATTCTGCGAAGCTTGAGAACCTGTTCTCTGAAATGGGTAAAGACGAAGTTCGTACTTTGAATGTGGTACTAAAAGCCGATGTTCGAGGTTCTTTAGAAGCCTTGATCAAATCTCTAACCGATTTGAATACTGACGAAGTAAAAGTGAACATCGTTTCTAGTGGTGTCGGTGGTATTACGGAAACAGATGCGACTTTGGCCTTAGCTTCAGAAGCGGTTATTTTTGGTTTTAACGTACGTGCCGATACGTCAGCGAAGCAATTCATTGAACGTGAAAGCATTGATCTACGTTACTACAGTGTCATCTACAACATCATCGACGATGTGAAACAAGCCCTTTCAGGCATGTTGACACCGGATCTACGTGAAGAAATTCAAGGTACTGCTGAAGTACGTGATGTCTTCCGTTCGCCTAAGTTTGGCTTGATCGCAGGTTGTATGGTTATCGAAGGTACGGTTTACCGTAATAAGCAGATCCGTGTCTTGCGTGATGATGTGGTGATCTACGAAGGTGAACTTGAGTCACTTCGTCGCTTCAAAGATGCGGTTAATGAAGTTAGCCGTGGTATGGAATGTGGTATCGGTGTGAAGAACTACACTGATGTCAAAGTAGGCGATAAGATCGAGGTTTTTGAAACCATCGAAGTTGCGCGTACGCTTTAATAGGACAAAATCATGGCAGGCGAATTTAGTCGTACTAGTCGGATTGGTGACCAGCTCCAAAAGGAGCTGGCGTCCTTGATCCAGTTTGAAGTAAAAGATCCTCGTTTAGGCTTGGTGACCATAAATGAAGTTCGCGTTGCCAAAGACCTTGGTTACGCGGATGTTTATTACACTGTTCTGGGAAAAGATGATCAGCCTGAAGTCATTGCTGAAAATCAAGCCGCACTCGACAGCGCAAAAGGTTTTTTGCGTCGTCGTTTGTCGCAAGAAGTGAAATTGCGGGTGATGCCGCATCTACGTTTTCACTATGACCAAAGTGTGTTGAATGGTACCCGTATGTCAGCTTTGATTGACGAAGCAATTCGTGATGATCAAAGTAAAAGCGGTAACGAAGACGAGTAATTAGGTTATATGTCTAAAACGAAATGGCGTTCAGTAGACGGTATCGTCTTGCTGAACAAGCCGATCGGCTTGAGCTCCAACCAAGCTCTACAACGTGTTCGTCGCTTATATCGAGCGGCGAAAGCGGGCCACACCGGTGCACTTGACCCATTAGCAACGGGGATGTTACCCCTTTGTCTTGGTGAGGCCACCAAATTCTCTCAATTCTTGTTAGATGCAGATAAGCGTTATATCACTTGTATTCAGTTGGGGAAACGAACCACAACGGGGGACAAAGAAGGTGATGTACTGACTGATGAGTCTGTTCCATTGCTTGCTGATGCTGACCTAGAATCCATACTCGATCAATTTCGTGGTGATATTGAGCAGGTGCCGCCTATGTATTCTGCCTTGAAGCATGAAGGCAAACCTCTTTATGAGTATGCGCGAAAAGGGATTGTCATTGAGCGTAAACGTCGTCAGGTGAGAATTTCAAATCTGACCTTGATTTCTCGCACCGCGGATACTTTAACCTTGGATGTGCAGTGTTCAAAAGGCACCTATATTCGCACCATTGGTGAAGATATTGGTGAAGCATTAGGGTGTGGCGCGCATTTGCATTCGCTGCACCGTGTTTCAACTGCAGGTTACTCGCCAGATGATATGATGAGTTTGGAAGAGTTTGAGGCACTGGCGCAACAAGGTGAAGATCAACTTGATGCAAAATTAATGTCAATGGATACTGCCGTTGCGCATTTAGATCAGGTAGAATTGTCGCCATTGCTAGCGAGAGAAATGGTGTTTGGCCGTCGTGTCGAAAATCATACAGAATTAGCGTTAGACAGCTTGGTTCGCTTATATGATCAAGGTGAAAATCGCTTTTTGGGTCTAGGGGTGATAAAAGATCATTTTATTAAGCCTCAACGACTTATAAATACCAGTGAGTTAGCAAACAATTAGTGTTAAACTAACTCGCGTAGGGTAACTGAAAATATGCTCGGCTATCCTTTATTTTTAATCGCATATTATTATTCGGAGATAAGATTATGGCATTGTCTGCAGAATCTAAAGCAGCATTGGTTAAAGAGTTTCAAGTAGCGGAAGGCGACACTGGTTCACCTGAAGTTCAAGTAGCATTGTTGACTAAGAACATCGAAGGTCTACAAGGTCACTTTAAAGCTCATATCCATGACCATCATTCTCGTCGTGGTCTAATTCGCATGGTAAACCAACGTCGTAAATTGTTGGATTACCTTAAGCGTAAAGACGCAGCGCGTTACACAAGCTTGATCAAAAAGCTAGGTCTACGTCGCTAAGACTGAAGAAGGGCCATAAATTATTATGGCCCTTTTTTTATTGGTCTCCCAAGGGCAGCCTGTACTTCATATATGCTTTATAGAGAATTCAGAGCATATATGAGTACTGGCTTAAAAAGATGATCTTTGGGAGAAAGTAATTTTTTTAATGAAAAGGAATACCAGTGAGTATTACGACAAAAACTTTCCAGTTCGGTAATGATACCGTTACTCTTGAAACTGGCCGCATCGCTCGTCAAGCGACTGGTGCTGTATTATGTACAATTGGTGATGCGCAAGTATTGGCAACCGTGGTTGGTGCGAAAAGCGCCGCGCCGGGTCAAGGTTTCTTCCCATTATCTGTTCACTATCAAGAGCGTGCCTACGCTGTCGGTAAAATTCCAGGTGGTTTTTTAAAGCGTGAAGGTCGTCCTTCTGAAAAAGAAACGCTAACTTCTCGTTTGATCGACCGTCCGATTCGTCCTTTGTTTCCGAAAGGTTTCATGAACGAAGTTCAGGTTGTTTGTACTGTTATGTCTACCAACACAAACTTGGATGCGGACATTGCTGCTATGTTGGCAACGTCTGCTGCTTTGACCATTTCTGGTATCCCGTTCAACGGCCCAATTGGTGCCGCTCGTGTTGGATTCAATGATGAGTCTGGTTATGTTCTAAATCCAAGTTACTCTGAGCTAGAATCTTCTCTACTAGACATGGTTGTTGCGGGTACGAAAGACGCTGTATTAATGGTTGAGTCTGAAGCGCAAGAGCTAACAGAAGACGAAATGCTAGGTGCGGTTTTGTTCGCACACAAAGAAATGCAAGCAGCGATCAGTGCTATTACTGAATTTGCAGCGGAAGCGGGTAAACCACGCTGGGAATGGCAACCAGAAGCCGCCAATGTTTCTCTACAAGAAGCGGTTGAATCTGGTTACGCAGCGCAAATTGAAGACGCATACGGTATTAGCGAGAAAATGGCTCGCTACGCTCAGCTTGGTCAAGTGCGTGATGCTGCAGTTGCGGCTTTGGTAACTGAAGAAGGTGAATTCACAGAAGCGGATGTAACGTCTGTATTTTCGAAACTAGAAAAACGTATTGTTCGTCGTCGTGTTATTGATGGCAAGCCACGTATTGATGGTCGTGACAACAAGACAGTTCGTCCAATCAATGTTGAAGTTGGTTTGTTGAGCAAAACTCACGGTTCTTCTTTGTTTACTCGTGGTGAAACTCAGGCGATTGCAACTTGTACTTTGGGCACAAGCCGCGATTCACAAATGACAGATGGTCTAACAGGCGAAGGTAAAGACAGCTTCATGCTTCATTACAACTTCCCTCCATACTCTGTTGGTGAATGTGGTCGTATGGGTGGTGTTGGTCGTCGTGAAATTGGTCATGGTCGTCTGGCTCGCCGTGGTGTTCAAGCGGTATTGCCGACAGAAGAAGAATTCCCATACACAATTCGTATCGTATCTGAGATCACAGAATCAAACGGTTCAAGCTCAATGGCTTCTGTTTGTGGTGCGTCTTTATCAATGATGGACGCGGGTGTTCCTCTTAAAGCGCCAGTTGCTGGTATTGCCATGGGTCTTATTAAAGAAGACGATGGTTTTGCTGTCTTGACTGACATTCTTGGTGATGAAGATCACCTAGGTGATATGGACTTTAAAGTAGCGGGTACTGAAGAAGGTATTACAGCGCTGCAAATGGACATTAAGATCGAAGGCATCAATGAAGAAATCATGGACATTGCCTTAAGCCAAGCGCTTGAAGCTCGTGCTCATATTCTTCGTGAAATGGCGAAAACCATTGGTTATGCACGTCCTGAAGTGTCTCCAAATGCGCCTTCTATGGCGACGATCAAAATTGATCCTGAGAAAATTCGTGATGTTATCGGTAAAGGTGGTGCAACGATTCGTTCTATTACAGAACAAACAGGCGCTTCTATCGACCTTGATGATGACGGTACGGTACGTATCTATGCTGCAGATAAAGCTGCTTCTGATGCTGCGCTACTGAAAATTCATGAAATTACAGCCGAAGCAGAAGTCGATAAACTTTACAAAGGTAAGGTGGTTCGCCTTGCTGAGTTTGGTGCTTTTGTTAACATCTTGCCTGGTAAAGATGGCTTGGTGCATATTTCTCAGATCGCTGAAGAGCGTATCCGTGCGGTAACCGATTTCCTAGCGGAAGATCAAGAAGTCATCGTTAAAGTTCTAGATGTTGATGCTCGTGGCCGTATCAAACTGTCTATGAAAGATGTAACGGAAGAAGAGAAAGCCGCCTTTACTGAATAATTTCAGTTTAGGTTTAGGGTTGAAAAAAGGTGCTTTAAGCACCTTTTTTGTTTTTAATCAGGACAGATGGGCTAGAATAATACGATATTGGGTCGTCTCATTATTCTGTTGTGTGTTTCGTCGTATAAGGAAAAAGTCATGAAACTAAAATTAGTCAGTGTGTTGGCAGCCAGCATGGTTTTGGTTGCTTGTAGCAAAGATGTAGTGAATACGCCTGAAGTGGCGGTTCCTAGTTGTGTGTTTGCGGATGGTTCTAATCAAGCCGCGCCTGATTGGGTATGCGGTGCACCAGTGGATGGTGTGGCTTTATCTGCTGTTGGTTACAGTGAAAAGTCAGCGGCTGGGCCAAATTACATGAAACAAATGGCGGCCACGTCTGCTCGAGTTGAATTGGCTCAAATATTGAGTGTTGACCTTCAAAACATGGTTAAACAGTACGTTGAAACCACTGGTGCAGCCGACGCTGAAACGGTTGATCGTGTGAACAGTGTTGTGACCAAGCAAGTGACAGAGCAGCAACTTGTTGGTTCTCGTGTGATTCGTCAAATGCCAACGCCTACTGGCGGTCTAGTGGTTTTAGTTGGGCTTGATCCTTCTCAGGTGGAAGGGGTAGCAGAAAGTATTTTGCGCACGTCGATGAAGAGCGAAGCGGCGTTGTATCAGAAGCTAGAAGCCGAGAAAAGCTTTGAAGAATTAGCATCTGAGATTGCCAAGCGTCACGCTAATTAATCTTTTTCTCTCGTTTCTATCGCTGCCATAACAAGATGTCCGTTGTGGCAGCGTTTCTATTATTATCTCGTCAACTTGACCCTTTTATTGCTTAAACATATTTTGCTTAAATATGACCTTCTTCATCAAAGATCGGAGTTGGCTTTTTATCTTTATCCACCGCCACAAAATTAAAATGCCCAGTAATGGCCTTGGTGCGTTTATCACTGTGCAGCTCCTCAAGAAAAATAGATACTTCGACTTTAAGAGAAGTTCGACCCACATGAACGACACGAGCCACAAGCTCAACTAAAATACCGGAAGGGATAGGCTGCTTGAAATCGACCTGTTCTGTCGAGATGGTCACCATGGATTTACGGGAAAAGCGGGTAGCCGCGATGTAAGCGACTTCATCCATCCATTGTAATGCGATACCACCAAAGAGCGTGTCGTAGTGATTGGTCGTACCAGGAAATACCATTTTGGCCACACGAGTTTCGGAGATTTCTTCACGCTTCTGAATGAGTAGTTTGTTCATGTATTTTAAACCTTTTAAAGCAATTATTTGGTTAAGCATTATTATACTGATAAGCGGCTGTGATAGTCGTTTTAAAGCAGAATTGCTGTTGTCTGATTATGTCCAAGATCTGGATCGATCTCAGTTAATTGAGATTGATGCTCCAGCAATAGTAATGCCAACTGGTTTCCCCCAAGCACGTTATCGACGAAATACCTTGTCGGAATTTGATGTCAGCTTGATAGATTTTTTATCCTTGCAGCGCTGTGATATCGGTATTGTTGCGGGTAGGAAAAACAGTATTCTTGGGCGGGTGATGCTAGATAGTCAACGCTTCTTATATGAAATCGACATTGTGCGTGCCATTGAATCTTGTTCGATTGATGACTCCGCTTTAGAGAAAGAATTAATGGCGGTTGCTCAGCAAAAGCGCATAGAGCTACCTAAAGCCTTTGGGAATGCCATTTTTAATGGCGACGAAAGTGAGGCTTTCTTTAGCTTATCGAATGGCTTCTTGCCATTAAATTATTCTACGGCAAAGCAGCAGTCTTTATTAAATGCCTTGACTCGTTTTGTGAAGATTGGAAGCGATGTTGAAGCCTTGCCTGTTATTCAAAGTGATGTCTTCGAACAGGATTTAAAACACTTGATGGACAGTGAGTATGCTGGACGCTTGTTGTTTAGTCTGATGTACATTCGTCGCTACTTAGATCAAGTAACGGCTCAGGTCTCTCAATTAAGTGAGAAGGACTGTGGAGCGCCTGTAAATTATCTAAAGCAACAATTTGAAGTGCATTATGTTAAACAAGTACAGCCTTACATGGGGCGCCTTAGTCAGTCAGCCTATCAGGTTTTGCCGTTGCTTAATGAATTGGTCGAATTGTCTCATCTGACGCCGGAAATGCGGGTGTTTTTTAAGCAGTATGATATGACATCAGATCAAAGTGAATGGCAACAATATCAAATAGCTTCGCAACGTCATGCAAAAGCCTGGAGTGCCTTATTTCATGTGTGTGGAATGGGCGTTGGTGGTCAGTCTAATTAAGCTAAATCTGGGTGTTAATTTGATTTTCTAAGCTTTCAACGAGATCGTATTCGAATGGTGTTCCTTCTGCCAATGGTTCCTGATTGAGTGCTTTTAGTAGAGCAATGTTGGCCACAGGGTTATGACTTATACCTTGGGAGAAGTGCATTGGGCGTGTGATGGCGTGGGCTTGATGTTGATTCAAACGGTCTTTGGCATTTATCAGAGAAGGGCCAGGTTGACTGAATAAACTCATCATCAGAGCAAAATGGGCACTGCCTGATACAGACTTTCCTGCCAAGCTACTCTGGGTGACCTGAGTTTCAACAATTTCTCTTATGCTCATTAACATACCTATTGTTCGGTGATGTTATGAGTATCGGCATGGTAGGATTTTTCTTAACTAGAATAATGAATTATTAACAACGGCTTGCTAGAAGAGAGGAAAAGTTGGAATATCTTGTTCTGATTGTAATTTTTTGTACTAAGCCGTCCATTTTTAATACATTTTATGGCTGAAATTACTTAAGCATCGTACTATAAGATCTTGTAGATTCATTATTTTTTAGATTTTTAGTTACGTTTGTACCAAGGGAAGAAGTGGCCGATTTGATCAAGCGGCAGGGCATAATGCATGCATGACATTAATGAGCTGATAGACAATGTTCGCCATAACGAAGAAATTGCGCGCAAGTTTTTTGAAATCGAGCGCTGTATTTTATCGATTGGACGTTGTGATCAGTTTGTGTCGACCCTGACAAAAGAAGTGCAAAAACAATTTAACGTACCTTACGTTTGGGTGAACCTTATTAATGAGGCGCCTTTATCACACCTCATCGAAAGCCTTGAAAAACTGCCTGATTTAAGAGATAGAGTCCTGTTTACCCGTCGCAGTGCTATGATAGATATCATCAAGTCGAGTAATAAAACGGTATTGGTGAATTCCAATCTCAGTTTTTGTCGTGAAATCATCCCGAGCATCTATCGTGATATTATTGCTTCTGTGGCGATATCACCGTTGACCATTGATGGTGAATTGGTTGGTCTGTTTTGCCAAGCAGACTCAGATCTGAGTCGCTATGATGCGAGTACCAAGGATACGTTTTTACTGGATCAATTGGCGATTAAAATCTCCATTTGTCTCAGTAATGTAACGGCCCGAGAGAAGCTTGAATATTTAGCCACCCGTGACCCTTTAACTGGCTTATTAAACCGTCGTCAGTTAGAGCTAATGTTGGATCGAGAATTTTCTCGCTCTAAGCAACAAAAGCGCGACCTCACCGTGGTATTTATTGATTGTGATGCCTTCAAATCCATCAATGATACCCTTGGCCATAACTGCGGGGATGAGGTATTAGAATACATTGCCAAGCGTTTGTTAAAATACGTCCATAAACAAGGGTTGGCATTTCGCTTTGCAGGGGATGAATTTGTTTTCGTTATGCCGGGAAAAACGTACGATCAGGCAATTCAAGTGGCTGAGTCCATTCAAGATTATCTACAATCCAATCCATTAAGGTATAAATCTAACCTAGTTCCTATTACTATTAGTTACGGCGGAGCGAGTGTTGTCTCCGACGCGCCAAGTAACTACAAACATCTGTTAAAAGTGGCAGATGAGCGCCTCTACGACTATAAAAATAACCGTAAAAGACTCGTGCCTACGAAGGTCTTTAAATTTCTAAATAAGCTAAGATAATTTTGTAATTTTATTACATTATGTTCTGCTGGTATTGAAAGATTCGGTGTTTTTTGCCTGTATTTTGTTGTAAAATTTCAAAAAAATGAATTTAGGGTTCACATATGTCCCATGCTTTAATTGCCGACCTTGGTGGCACAAACGCACGATTTGCTTTGGTGCCAATACACCAATTTGAGCCACTTGAAGTCAAAGTACTTCCTTGTAAAAACTATGAGACTTTTTTTGATGCGGCGGCGGATTATGTTGATCACTGTAGTGTTGATTTAAAAGACATAGACGCTGTGGTGTTGGCCATTGCCGGACCAGTGAATCAAGATGTCATACGCTTTACGAATAACCCTTGGCATTTTACACGTGAAGAAGTACAGAATTACTTTGGTGTGGATAAGCAAGTCGCCTTATTAAATGATTTTGATGCGATAGGCCATTGTCTCGAAGTGTTGCCGGAAACCGATAAAGTGGTGTTGGGAGACGTGAGTCAAGTCGATCCAACCGCTGCAAGCTGGGTAATTGGTGCTGGAACAGGGTTAGGGGTGGCTTGTATTGTCCCTCAGGATAATGGACCCAATATCGTGTTACCTGGAGAAGGTGGTCATGTAGATCTATCGACTTGCAATGAAGTCGAAGACGATATTATCGTTTTCTTGCGTAAACGTCATAAACGAGTATCAGCAGAGCGAGTGCTGTCTGGTATGGGCTTAGAAAATATTTATGAAGCCTTAGCCGCTCGACACGGTATTGAGAAGCGTCTGTCAGCGCCTGAAATTGGTGAGGCATTAAAAGCTGGTAATGATCCGATTGCCAAGGCTACTTTAGAGCAGTTTTTTGTGTTTTTAGGGCGAGTCATTGGTAACCTTGTATTGTCTGTTGAAGCGCGAGGCGGTGTGTATATTGCTGGCGGTATTGTGCCTCGCTACTTAAAGGAAATATTGTGCAGTGGCTTTAGAGAAGCTATGCAAGACAAGGGTCGTATGAAAGAGTTTGTTTCACCGATTCCGACTTTTGTTGTGATGTCTGAATACCCAGGGCTGATGGGATGTGCTTGCTACGCTTCCTATCTTGTGTCGAAAGCCTAGATTAGTTGGAGATAAAAGAATGAAGGTCAGTTTAAAAGCCTGTGATGTCGTAATTTTTGGTGGCGGTGGTGACCTTGCCATGCGTAAGTTGTTGCCTGCACTGTATCATCTGGATATGGACGGTTTGCTGGCACCCAGTACTCGAATCATTGGTGCTTCGAGGCGAGAAGTAAGTGATGCCGACTATCAATCTAAAGTTCGTGAAGCGCTAAATGAATTTGTGCCATCCAGTGTTGGTGATGATACTGTTTGGCCGCGCTTCAAAGAGCGTCTGAGTTATGTTTCTGTTGATGCTCAACAAGAATCTGATTTTGCTCGCTTAAATGACCATAAAGTCGGTGGCGATGACCGAGATGTGGTTTTCTACCTGGCGACTTCACCAGACCTGTTTGGCTCTATCTGTTCTTCTTTGGCGTCACATGGTCTGAATGAAGACCGCATGCGTGTTGTACTAGAGAAACCGCTTGGTCGTGACCTTGCGTCATCTCGTGCGATTAACGACGAAGTGATGAAGAATTTTAAAGAGCAACAAGCTTTCCGAATCGATCACTATCTTGGCAAAGAGACGGTTCAAAACCTATTGGCCATTCGCTTTGGCAACACCTTATTCGAACCTCTTTGGGACAGTGCACACATTGATAATGTGCAAATTACGGTTTCAGAAACCGTTGGCGTAGAGGGACGTTGGGGCTATTACGATAAAGCGGGCGCCATGCGTGATATGGTACAAAACCATCTCATTCAATTGTTGTGTTTGGTTGCTATGGAACCTCCAGGACGCATGGACTCAGATTCTGTGCGTGATGAAAAGATTAAGGTGTTAAAGGCGTTGCGTCCTATTGTTGGGGCGAATGCGTACACTAAGACGGTTCGTGGCCAGTATGCCAAAGGCATGATTAAAGGCAAAGATGTGCAAGGTTACTTTGATGAAGAGGGAAGTAACCCTGATTCACGTACAGAAACCTTTGTCGCTTTGCGTGCAGACATTGATAACTGGCGTTGGGCTGGTGTGCCATTCTACCTAAGAACAGGTAAGCGTTTAGGTCAGCGTTATTCTGAGATTGTGATCCAATATAAAGCGGTTCCACATAGTATTTTCAGTGACGAGAGTAATCGCCAACTGCAGCGTAACCAATTGGTGATTCGTCTGCAGCCGGAAGAGAAAATCTCTTTAACTGTGATGAATAAGGTCCCAGGC
Source organism: Marinomonas posidonica IVIA-Po-181 (assembly GCF_000214215.1). Lineage (NCBI taxonomy): Bacteria > Pseudomonadati > Pseudomonadota > Gammaproteobacteria > Oceanospirillales > Oceanospirillaceae > Marinomonas > Marinomonas posidonica. Next base: position 3,137,225 of record NC_015559.1, on the reverse strand, counting down.
GCGAGTGAAGGAATGAATCTACAGCCAGTGGATTTGAACTTAAGTCTAACAGAGGCGTTCAATGATAAGCGTAGTCCGGAAGCTTACGAGCGTTTGTTGTTGGATGTGATGCGTAATGATGCGACCTTGTTCATGCGTTATGACGAAGTAGAAGCCGCTTGGAAATGGGTAGATGGCATTATGTCAGCTTGGAGTCAGACCAGTGAGCGTCCGAAAGAGTACGCTTCTGGTTCTTGGGGGCCTGCGGCGTCCATGGCTTTACCGATTAAAGACGGTCGTAACTGGCACGATTATTAAGTTGTATTGACCTAGTTAGCTCAGTCAATAAACACTCAGTCGATAAAAGGAAAATAACATGACTCAAACGTATACTGCAGAACAGGTGATGACGGCAACGCCTGTTGTTCCTGTGATTGTCGTTGATGATGTCGAGCAAGCTGTGTCATTGGGTAAGGCATTGGTTGCCGGTGGTGTTCCTGTATTAGAGGTCACACTACGTACACCAGCCGCACTAGAGGCGATTACGGCGTTGCGAAAAGAAGTGCCTGATGCCATCGTTGGTGCCGGTACTGTGTGTTCTCGTGAGCAATATTTACAAGCTATTGAGGCGGGTTCTCAGTTTATTATTAGCCCTGGAATGACGGCTGATTTATTGGCGGTGGGAAAAGAGTACGATGTGCCTTACTTGCCAGCAGCGGCGACCATTTCTGATGTGTTGTTGGGCATGGAATACGGTTATGACCGTTTTAAGTTTTTCCCTGCGGAAGTGAATGGTGGTGTTAAAGCGCTGAAAGCCTTCGGTGGCCCGTTACCACAAATCAAGTTCTGTCCAACAGGTGGCATTGGTGCAAACAACTTTCGTGACTATTTAGCGCTGGATAATGTGTTGTGTGTCGGTGGTTCTTGGATTGTACCGACAGATTTAGTGCGTGCGGGTAAATGGGATGAGATTACCGAGTTAGCAAAATCGGTTGCTTAATAACTTCTGTCTGATGTCCTTAAAAAAGGGAAGGCACCGCATGGTACCTTCCCTTTTTTGTTGCCTACTGCCTGAGTATTAGAGGTTTTCTTCTGCAAATTCGGCCAGTCGGCTACGCTCAATGCCATTCACATGCATGATACTGGCATACTTAAAAGGTTTGGATTTTTCCACTAAGTAGGTGAGTCCCGAGGTTAATGGCGTAATGTACTTATTATCAATTTGCGCTAAGTTGCCCAAGACAATGATTTTGGAGTTACTGCCAATTCGAGTCACAATGGATTTGAGTTGAAATTGCGTTAATCCTTGTGCCTCATCTACAATAATAAGGGCATTATTAAAGGATCGACCTCGCATAAAGTTTAAAGATTTAAATTGAATGTTGGCTTTCTGTTTGACGTAATCAATGCTGCTAATGGAGTGTTCATCTGCGCCATGCAGAATCTCTAGATTGTCATCAAAGGCCGCTAACCAAGGGGCCATTTTTTCTTCTTCTGTTCCAGGTAAGAAGCCAATGTCTTCGGCCATCGGTGGTGTCGATCTTGCAACAATGATCTTATTAAAACGTTTTTCTTCCATGGTTACTTGTAAGCCATAAGCAAGCGCCAGTAAGGTTTTACCTGAGCCTGCTGGGCCTGTCATGACCATCAAATCAGAGTTTTCATGACGCAGTAAATAAAAGGCCATGGCTTGCTCTAAATTACGAGGGTGAATGCCCCAGAAGTTTTGGTTCATTAGGTGTTGTTTGTTCACGTCCAATAAATAGATATAGTCATGATCTATGTTTACGACAAAACCAATAAAATCCTCATCGTCAATGATAAACATATTTAAGTGAATGCTTTCGAGTAGTGACTTACTGATGACATGAACGGTATGACGGCCATGTGCTTCGGTTTTGACGCTGTCGACACTTGACCAAAAACTGCCTTCAAACTCAATGTAGCCCTTGGTCATTAGATCGATATCATCAAGTACCTTGTCTTTGCGATAGTCTTCGACACGCTCTAGCCCAGAGCCTTTGGCTTTTATACGCATATTGATGTCTTTGGTGACTAAGCAGACAGAGGATCTTAGGTGAGTTGCTTGTAAGCTTAGTGCAACATTAATAATGCGGTTGTCGTTGGCATGGTCATGATTGCCATTAAGAAAAGGGATGTTATCGGTTGCTGTAATCTGTTGGTCAGGGAAGATGGCCAGTGAGCCCTCGTTACTTTTTATTTGTTCGTTTGGATTCATGCCTTTGTCTAGGGTGTGGATTGGGACACCCGCCTGGAGCTCTCTTGGTGTTGCGTCACCAACGATCTTGTCTATGGTATTGATGGCAAGTCTCGCTTCACGGCTGACGTCTTTGTCGCGCCTGTCTTTGATAATGTCTAACTCTTCCAGCACCGTCATGGGAATGACGACCATGTGCTCGGCGAAAGCGTAAATGGCTAATGGGTCATGAAGTAGTACATTGGTGTCGAGAACGTAGATTTTTTCCATAGACGATAACTCCCGTAATGTGAGTGATGTTTTCTGATGAGAAAGAAACGGTTTCGAAAGAGTGGTGTTGACTTAGCAGTGGGTACGATTTTAAAAAGAAATTGGGTGTTTATAAAAAGAATGATGGAGCGATAAATGAGAGCGTAAAACTTACTTCTGCAAGCAACTGAATGGCAGATGTGAGAAAGGTAATTGTTTGGATAGTAACGATTTCTGAGCAAGCTTAACCCCACTGTCTTTATCCATACTCTAGTTAGAGTGTATGACAGTTTTGTTGTTGTTGCTTGTTTTATTTGAGTGAGTAGGCATAAAAAAAGCCGCTAATCCATAGCGGCTTTTTCAAAACGAATTAGATTTATTCGTCTAGGAAGCTTCTCAAATGCTCTGAGCGACTTGGGTGACGAAGCTTACGTAAGGCTTTTGCTTCAATTTGACGAATACGTTCACGTGTTACATCGAACTGTTTACCGACCTCTTCAAGAGTGTGATCAGTATTCATATCAATGCCGAAACGCATACGTAAAACTTTCGCTTCACGAGCGGTTAAGCCAGCTAGTACCGTGGTAGTCGACTCTCTTAGACCTTCGATTGTCGCGATATCAATAGGCGATTCAGCGCCATCGTCTTCAATAAAGTCACCTAGGTGTGAATCTTCATCATCACCGATTGGCGTTTCCATTGAGATAGGCTCTTTGGCAATCTTCAGCACCTTGCGAATCTTGTCTTCTGGCATGTCCATGCGCGCCGCTAATTCTTCTGGTGTTGCTTCGCGTCCCATCTCCTGAAGCATTTGACGAGAAATGCGATTCAGTTTGTTGATGGTTTCGATCATGTGAACCGGAATACGAATGGTTCGTGCTTGGTCGGCGATCGAACGCGTAATGGCCTGACGAATCCACCATGTAGCATAAGTCGAAAACTTGTAGCCACGACGGTATTCGAACTTATCCACTGCTTTCATAAGGCCGATGTTACCTTCTTGGATTAGATCCAAGAATTGTAGGCCGCGATTGGTGTATTTCTTAGCAATCGAGATAACCAAACGTAAGTTGGCTTCCACCATTTCTTTCTTGGCGCGACGAGCGCGAGTTTCACCAATTGAAATGCGACGGTTGATCTCTTTTAATTCAGCAATCGTTAGGCCTGTTTCTTTTGAAACGGCACGTAACTTACGCTGACTGCGCATAAATTCCGCTTCGTTTTCTTCCAGTGCAGCCGAGTAGTTTGCACTGGCAGCAATTTGCTCTTGTAGCCAATCTGGATTGGTTTCATTGCTAGGAAAACGCTTCAAGAATTCTGTTCTAGGCATGCCTGATTTACGAACACAAACCTGCATGATCAGTCTTTCTTGTTCACGAACTTTTTCCATGCGTGAGCGAACACGATCAATCAACTCGTCGAACAACTTAGGAACCAGTTTGATCGGAGCAAAAGAAATGCTTAGTTCTTCTTGTTTGCTCTTCACAACAGAATCTTGGCGATTACGCGTTTCAAGCAGTACTTTTAACTCACCATAAATGCGAGCAATTTCATTGAAACGTAGCGCGGTTTCTTCGGGATCAGGTCCGTTATCGGTTTCTTCTTCGCTTGATTCTGAATCGTCTTCTTCATCATTGCTGTCGCTGTCATCCGCTTCCTCTTCAATAGGAAGTTCTTCGGCCAGTTCTTCAAATACCGGCTCTTCACCATCGCCATCAATAAAGCCGCTGAAAATATCGCTGAGACGACCTTCTTCTTCTTGGACTTTCGCGTACGCATTGAGCAATACATCGACGGCGCCAGGGAAGTAAGAAATCGCAGCCATCACTTCACGCGTACCTTCTTCGATACGTTTGGCAATGGCGATCTCACCTGCGCGAGTAAGTAGCTCAACTGTCCCCATTTCACGCATGTACATACGCACTGGATCAGTTGTTCTTGTGATATCCCCTTCTACGGCAGCAAGGGCTGCGGCTGCTTCTTCAGCGGCCGCTTCATCTGTTGTGTCACCTTCTTCCATAAGAAGGCTTTCTTTGTCTGGAGCGTACTCGGAAACCGTGATGCCCATGTCATTGATCATGGCAATGATTTCTTCGACCTGCTCCGGGTCAGAAAGGTCATCAGGCAGGTGGTCATTAACTTCGGTAAAAGTTAAATAACCCTGTTCTTTACCTTTGGCGATCAACTCTTTAAGACGTGACTGTTGAGTGTCTGGCATTCGACAACCTATCGTTAGAAATTCAATTGAAGTTTTGCAAGCCGCATATTATAACAAAATCAATGAGTTTTATCCACTTAATCCTGCCTTATTTGAGTGATTTTTAGGCAGTTTCTATGACTTTTTCTGTCTAATTAAATCCATCAAATTTCTGAGTTCTTGCTTGGTGCTCGTATCCTTAATGGATTCATTACCTTTGTTTTTCAAGCGTTCAATGCTGTTATTTAATCCTAGGTTCCGTTCTAGGGCGGAAACCATATCGAGTACTTCTTGCTTTGCATTGGTGATTTTTTGCTTTGTTCCCGCATCTTGGTGGTTTAAAAGATCAACAATTGGTTGATGTGTGATATTTTCAGCCAATTCCCCCAGTAAGTGTCCAGCGTTTTTTTCTGGGTGTTTTGCGAAATATCTCCATATTTTGCCGAAGATTTTCAATTCGTCACTGGCCTGATTGATGATTGGATCGGGGATGTCGATGTGTTGTGCAATGTGAGGGTGAAGCAATAGACACAAAGAAGCTTGTTTTATTTTGCTTAAACTGGAAGGTGCTGGCGGAAAATAAGCCTCATCTTTTTGTTTATTAAATTTGCCTTTTTTCTTGTAGCCGGTCTTTCCAGTGTGTGATGGGTATTCGTTATTACTATAAGGTGCTGAATCGTAATCTGGATAAGGCGAAGCAGGGTAGTCGTCATAGTCATGATGAGGAGCATCATGGGCTGGATAATCATAATGCTCCGACTCACTGCTGATACTGGGGGCTTCTTTATCATAGCTGGGTTTTACCTTGGGCAGTGCTGTGTGTCCAAGTGTGTCGCTGTCGATGCCCGATTGTTCACTTAATTGTTTAATCAGGATCGAGCGGAATGTCAGTTCTTTCGGAATTTGTTGAATCATGCTCATGGCGTTACGAGCAAATTGTGCTTCCCCTTCTTCGTCGGCAAGAGTGACTTGATTTCTAGCATGATCAAACAGTACATGGGAAAGTGAAGTGCTATCTTCTAGGCGAAGGTTGAAGGCATCTTTGCCTTCTTTGCGTACTAAGGAATCGGGATCTTCTCCTTCCGGAAGAAACAAGAAGCGTAATTGTTTTTCATCCTGCATAACAGGAAGAGAGGCTTCTAACCCCCTAATTGCAGCAGAGCGGCCAGCTTTATCACCATCAAAGCACAAGATCACTTTACTCACCAATTTAAAGAGCTTGCGAATGTGCTGACTGTTAACAGAAGTGCCTAGGGTGGCGACCGCATTGGTAATACCATGTTGAGCCAATACGATGACATCCATGTAGCCCTCAACCACAATGACTTGATCTAGGCTTTGGGTGTTTTGCTTGGCTTCAAATAAACCATACAGTTCTTGGCTTTTCTGAAAGACAGGGGTTTCCGGCGAGTTTAAATATTTAGGTTTTTCGTCACCAAATGCGCGCCCGCCAAAACCAATGACACGTCCGCGAGAGTCTCGAATAGGGAAGATAATACGGTCTCGAAAGCGGTCATAATAATGTCCAGTCTGATCTTTTTTCTCGATCAGCATACCGCCACGATACAATTGTTCCTGATGCTCGGCTCTGGTGCCAACCGATTTAAGAAGGTTATCCCAACCGCTTGGCGCAAAGCCCAGACCGAACACCTTGGCAATTTGGCCGGATAAGCCGCGCTCTTTGGCGAGATAATCCGTCGCTTTGAGTTTGTCTGAATGTTCGATTAACTGGCGTTGGTAAAAGGTGGCACTTTCAGAAAGTCGTTTAAGCAGCTCAGCGTTTTGCTCATAGCGATCTGGCGCACCTTGTTCTCTTGGTACTTCCATGCCAGCGTCTTTGGCGAGAACTTCAATGGCATCAACAAAGTCGAGATGATCATGTTCCATCACAAAGGAGATGGCATTACCGCCTGCACCACAACCAAAGCAATAATAAAATTGTTTGTTGGGGTTCAAGCTAAAAGAGGGGCTTTTTTCGTTATGAAAAGGGCAAAGCGCGCTGTAATTTTGTCCGGTTTTTTTTAGGCTGATACGAGACGACACCACATCTGTTAAGTCGGTGCGAGCCAATAACTCGTCAATAAACTGATCTGGTATGCGTCCCGCCATAAACTTAGCCTAGTTGTGCTTTCACTTGTTTACTGATTTGCCCCATGTCGGCACGGCCTTGAACTTGAGGTTTTACGATGGCCATTACGGCGCCCATTTGCTGCATAGAGCTTGCACCGGTTTCTGTAATCGCCGCTTTTACGATGTCGGCAATTTCTTCGTCTGTAAGTTGGGTTGGTAAGAATTCGGAAATAATTACCAGCTCATCTTTTTCGATTTGTGCTAGATCGTCACGACCACCATCGGTGAATTGCTGGATCGAATCTTTACGTTGCTTATTCATCTTGTCCAGAATGGCAATCACTCTAGCATCATCTAATTCAATACGTTCATCGACTTCCACACGTTTGCATTCCGCTAAAATAGTGCGAATAACAGTAACACGGTGTTTTTCTTTCGCGCGCATGGCGGTTTTTAACGTATCGGAAATGTGTGCTTTTAATTCTGACATGGGGGCCTCTTGGATATTAAACAAAAAAAACGGCTAGTTTTAAACTAGCCGTTTTTATAAACCTAAACACAAGAAAGGTCTAGGTGTTTGTTTTCTAGTGGATTTGCCAAATGGCAGATCGGCCTAGTACAAACGTTGGAATTTTTTCTGCTCACGAGAAACTTTCTTAGCGTGACGTTTAACAGCAGCGGCTGCGGCACGTTTGCGAAGCGTTGTTGGTTTTTCGTAGCATTCACGACGACGAACTTCAGCCAAAACGCCTGCTTTTTCACAAGAACGTTTGAAGCGACGTAGAGCGATGTCAAATGGTTCGTTATCTTTTACTTTAACTGCTGGCATGTTTTTACCTTTAATAATCTGTTTTAAGTTTAAGTTATTCACAAAAACGGCGTGCATAATACCTCTAATTTGAGAGCATTCAAAGCGCGTTTTTGTTAGACAGAGTTGGACCAAATTACCTGGCCAATTTTTCTAACCCTGAACAGACGACATGGTTGTCTGTTGATATCTGTTTTATGTCATAGGGTGTTTGGAAGTGTTCACTTATTGAATAAGCGCCAAACGAGAAAAATCACCTGCCTTTTAATTTAAACATTGAAAACGCGCGCATTATAATGACTTTATAACACTATGTCCAGTGACATCTGCCATGCTCTGTCGTTCTAGGGTACAATGTCGGCAAATTAAAGATGAGACTGTTTTGATGAAAGTATTGGGGCTTGAAACCTCTTGTGACGAAACCGGCATTGCCATTTATGACACTGAGCATGGTTTGCTAGCGCATAAGATTTATTCGCAAATTGCGCAACATGCTGAATACGGTGGTGTCGTACCTGAGTTGGCATCACGAGATCATGTGCGTAAAACCTTGCCTTTAATCGATGAGGTATTGGTTGATGCGGGTCTCACTAAGAAAGAGCTAGATGCCGTTGCTTTTACCAGTGGGCCTGGGCTAGTTGGTGCCTTAATGGCGGGGGCGACGATTGGGCGTTCTCTGGCCTATGCTTTGGGGATTCCAGCCTTGGGTGTGCATCACATGGAAGGGCATTTATTGGCACCTATGTTGGAAGAGTCGCAACCTGAAATGCCTTTTATTGCTTTATTGGTTTCAGGTGGTCATACCCAGTTGGTCAGAGTGGATGGCATTGGAAAATATAAATTACTAGGTCAATCTCTGGATGACGCCGCGGGTGAAGCGTTTGATAAAGCAGCAAAAATGATTGGTTTACCTTATCCAGGAGGTCCGCAAATTGCGGCATTAGCGAAGCAAGGCAATGCCGCATCGGGTTTAAGGTTTCCACGTCCTATGACTGATAGACCTGGTCTGGATTTTAGTTTTAGTGGCTTGAAGACGGCATTTTTAACCGCAGTGCATGAAGCCCTTGATGATGATCGATGCGATGAACAATTTAAAGCCGATGCCGCCTTAGCATTTGAAACAGCAGTGGTAGACACCTTAGTAATCAAATGTCGCCGAGCATTGGAAAGTGAAGGCCTAAAGAGTTTAATTATCGCCGGTGGTGTTAGTGCTAATCAAAGGTTACGTGAACAATTGGAGAGCCAGCTGAAAAAGATTAAGGCGAGTGTGTTTTATGCGCGTCCAGAGTTTTGCACAGATAATGGTGCCATGATCGCCTATGCAGGAGCACAACGCTTGTTGGATGGGCAATCTTCAGAATTGAATTTATCCATTCGGGCTCGTTGGCCATTGGCTGAATTGCCACCACTAAAGGAGTCTGCAAATGTCTGATTTGGTGTTCATTGAAGGTTTGAAAGCGAAAGCGGTGATTGGTGTGTATGATTGGGAAAAAATCATTCAGCAGGATTTGCTATTAGATTTGGAAATGGAGCACGATAATCGTTTGCCAGCGGCCACCGATGACCTTAGCAAGACGTTAGATTATGAAGCCATTTCAAATTACATTTTAGCCTATTGCTTAGAGCATCAGTTTGAATTAATTGAAACCTTAGCTGAGCGTTTGTTGACAGATTTAGCTGCTACTTTTCAGTTGCAGGCGGTGCGCTTAGTGCTTCGTAAGCCGGCTGCAGTTGCTGCAGCCGATGCGGTGGGTGTGAAGCTGTATCGACGGTTTGCGCATTAGTTTTTCCCCCTCTATTGCTTTTAAGATGAATGTTAATCACTTTGGGCCAATAGAGGGGAGCTTAATGAAGACAAACTGCGAATACGTTCTCGTTTTAGAGCATCACCTAGTTCAGCGCCTGCATAGCCTTGCTTGATAAGACTGGCTGCATTGACTTTGGCGATTGTGTTTCTTAGGGTGAGCCAATCTTTTAAGTTGCTTTGGGTGACCAAGGTTAGTATTTGAATTAATTTTTCAAACGGCTGAGGCTTTTTAATGGCGTTGACCGACATGAGCCAAGCTTCCCAATTCTCCGCCGACATACAGAGTTGTTTATTTTCTAGAAAATCCCTAACTTGCTCGGCCAAGAGTTTGTATTGATTTGGGCAACGAATGTCCTGATGGAGTACTTTCAATTTTTCCAGTGGCGTGTGTCGGCAAATGAGTGCCCAGCGCTGAGTTTGCGTCAGTGACCTGAATGCCTCTTCGGGGTTGTCTTGTTCAGACCACGTTAGATTTGAAAAAAGTATTGGCATGGCTTTGGCTTCTGCCAGCACTTTGAAGAAGGTTTGTGGGTGTGCGGTTGCTAAGGCTTTTTCTAATTCTCGCCATATTCTTTCAGGACTAAGACTATTGAGTTCGCCTGAGTCGCTAATCTGTTGCATTAATGACATGGTTTCGTCAGCGACTTTAAACCCGAAGGATTGGAAACGAGCAGCGAATCGTGCCACTCGCAAGACCCGTAAGGGGTCTTCGACGAAGGCGTTTGAGACATGTCGTAACAGACGATTGTGAAGGTCTTGTTGGCCATGAAAAGGGTCGATAAGCTGGCCCTTTTCGTCTTGTGCGATGGCATTAATGGTCAGATCTCGTCGTTCGAGATCCTCTTCTAACGTGATATTAGGAGAGAAGTCACAGATAAAACCTGTGTAACCTTGGCCTTGCTTTTTTTCTCGACGTGCTAGTGCGTACTCTTCTTTGGTCTTGGGGTGAAGAAAAACAGGGAACTGTTTGCCGACTTGTTGAAAACCTTGTTGTTCAAGTTGTTCTGGTATGGCGCCTGTTACTACCCAATCCTGATCAATCACAGGAAGCTTAAGTAGGCGATCACGGATGGCACCGCCAACCAGGTACACTTGATATGACATTTATTGTTGGCCTGTCTCACATTGTTCAGGAAACATAGCGCTCCACTGACTGAAACCACCATTGAGGGAATAAACTTCTTTAAAACCTTGAGAGGCAAGGTATTCTGCAGCCCCCTTGCTACTATTGCCATGGTAGCAGCAAACGATGATGGGTCGTTCTTGGTTGGTGTTGTCGATGAAATTTTGTACGTTATCATTGTTCAAGCTGATGGCGTTTGTCATGTGACTTGTTTGGTAGCTAGCAAGATCACGGATATCTACAATGGCCGCGTTATCTTCCAGAATGGGAAGGGCGTCTGCAATATCAATACAAGTATAAGTCATGGAGTCTTCCGGTTGATTGTACAAGGCATACTAAAACGTTCTTTGTCTTCCAGTCGCAAGGCCGTTAAGCTGCCTCCCCAAACACATCCTGTATCAAGCGCATGTATATGCTTAAGTTGGGTCTTGCCCTCTAGGGCGGCCCAGTGTCCAAAGACAATGTGGCAGTCTTCGGGAACTTGACTTGGGTAACTGAACCAAGGGGCGAAACCTTTGCTCGCCGTGTTAATGCCTTCTTTTGATTTTAAGTCTAATTTGCTGTTTTGATTGCAAAATCTCATACGAGTTAGGTAGTTCGTGATGGTTCTGAGTCGATCTAAACCAACTAGATCATCCTGCCATTTGCTCGGGCTATTACCATACATGGCTGAAAAATATTCATCAACTGTGTCTGATTGCAGCTTGCCTTCTACTTCTTTCGCGAGTGCGAGTGTTTGATCTAATGTCCAGCAAGGCGGAACCCCTGCATGAGTCATGATGACATTGAGTTCGGCGTCATAATGGCAAAGAGGTTGATGTCTTAACCAATCCATTAAATCGTCACGATCACTGGCCATCAGAATATCCGTTAAGGTATCACCTTTTTTGAGCGTGCCATGGCCATAAGAAACGGCGAGCAAGTGGAGGTCATGATTGCCCAAGACAACCTTGGTTTTGTCACCTAGGGATTTTATAAAACGCAGAGTGTCCAAGGATTCGGGGCCACGATTGATCAGGTCACCAGCAAACCAAAGTTGATCGTGTTCTGGCTGATACTGGATATGTTTGAGCAATCTTTCCAGTGGTTCTAAACAGCCTTGTAAATCGCCGATAACATAGGTTGCCATAATCTTCTCAGTGAACTTTATTTGGAACAGATAGGGTGAATGGGCGTATGGGGGCGCTAAATTCGGTGCCATCGTCAGCAATGAATTGATAGCTTCCGTGCATGACACCGACAACCGTCTCAATGACGGTGCCACTGGTGTATTGATAAGAATCCCCAGGTTGTAAATGAGGGTATTCACCTATCACGCCACTGCCTTTGACTTCTTGTACTTGCTCATCGCCATTGGTAATAATCCAGTGACGAGTTTGCAGTTTAGCCGCATGAGTTCCGCAGTTTGTGATCGTGATGTGGTAAGCGAATACATAACGAGACTCATCCGGTGTGGACTGTCTGGCCAAATATTCGGTTCTAACGTCCACCACAATATCGTATTCTTCCATTTAACTTTCCTTCTCAAGAAGGTAGTTGGTGATGGCAACAAACTCTTTCACGTCTAAGCGTTCAGGGCGTAGGCTTGGATCAATGCCTAAGTGTGCAAAGTCATCTTGATCTAACACACCTTTGTAGTTGTTGCGTAATGTCTTACGGCGCTGTTGGAAGCCGATGCGTACCACATCCTCTAGCTTTTTCACGTCGGCCGTTGAGAAAGGCAGAGTTTTATAGGGTGTCATGCGAACAATGGCGGAATCGACTTTAGGCGCTGGATCAAACGATTCAGGACCAACCACGAAAAGAGAATCCACGGCACAATAATACTGCGCCATGACACTGAGTCGTCCGTACAAGTTATCACCGGGACGAGAGGCTAAGCGATCCACCACTTCTTTCTGCAGCATAAAGTGCATGTCAGTGATGCTGTTTGCTTGGCTGAGCAAATGAAAAATTAATGGGGTGGAAATGTTGTAAGGTAAGTTGCCGACAACACGGATCGTTTGTTCATCTTGTACCAACGAGCTGAAATCAAATTTCATGGCGTCCGCTTCGTGAACGGTAAGCTCAGGATAACGGAATAAATTGACTTTCAGGATCGGAATCAGATCGCGGTCAAGTTCGACAACATCCATACGCTCAGTGACACTGATAATACCTTCTGTTAAGGCGCCTTTACCTGGGCCAATTTCAACAATGCGTTGGCCTTTCTTGGGCGCAATACAGGCAACGATACGGCGAATCACACCATGATCGTGGAGGAAATTCTGGCCGAATCTTTTTCTGGCTTTATGGGGTTGTACTTTGCTCATTTAGAAAACTTTTTCGCGTTATTGGCCATATTAATGGCGTGTTGAATGGCGACGTTTAGGCTGCCATGGTTGGCGCTACCTGTGCCGGCTAAATCAATTGCTGTGCCGTGATCCACGGACGTACGAATGATGGGTAAGCCCAATGTAATATTCACAGCATTACCAAATCCAGAGTATTTTAACACAGGTAAGCCCTGATCGTGATACATGGCGAGGGCGCAGTCTGCATTCTCTAAATACTTTGGTGTAAACAGGGTGTCCGCAGGAAGTGGTCCGATTAGATCCAAGCCCTCTGAACGTAACTTGTCTAGTGCCGGGATAATAGTCTCTATTTCTTCTTTGCCGAGATGGCCGTCTTCGCCTGCATGGGGGTTTAACCCACATACTAAGATACGTGGGTGCTCGATACCAAATTTTGTCTGTAAATCTCGATGCAATGCCAGTGTTACCTTGCGAAGTGCCTCTTCTGTTATTGCAGAAGACACGTCCTTTAAAGGAAGATGGGTCGTTACCAGAGCGACTTTCATTGCCTCACTTGCCAACATCATCACCACGTGGGGTGAATTGCATTGGGCTTGAAAGAATTCAGTATGTCCGGAAAAATGCGTGCCTGTTTGACAGAGAATCCCTTTATGCACAGGAGGGGTGACAATGGCATCAAATTGCCCAGATAAACAGCCTTCTCCAGCTTGCTTTAACGTCTCCAGTACATAAGGTGCGTTGGCTATATTAAGTTGTCCAGGTTGTGCTATTTGCGCCATGGGGATGTGGATTAAACTTATTTTCCCTGGTTGATGGGCTGGCAGCTTGGAGTGGGTGGCAAGCGCTTTGATGTCAAGTTTGAGGTTGAGGGTCTTCGCTCTTGAGCGCAGTAAATCGATATCACCCAGAACCACTAAACGAGCCGCAAAAGACGACTCATTTAGTGCGCTTAAAATAATGTCTGGTCCGATGCCAGCCGGTTCACCTGAAGTGATCGCGATGATTGGGAGTGTGTCAGGTGATGCTTGCTTCATGAGGCGTTACTTGTCCTTGATGTCAATAAAGGCGTCAGCACGCAATTCGTCTAACCAATTGCCCAATACAATGTCTTGCTTTTGTTTGGTTAGGGCTTGTTTAGCGTTACTGCGTTTGACTTGATCACTGATGTCGGCTTCACGACGACCTTCCACTTGCAATATGTGCCAGCCAAATTGCGTGCGGAAAGGTTTGCTGATATGACCAACCGTTGTCTCATTCATCATGTCTTCAAAAGCCGGTACCATAGTGCCAGGGGTGACCCAGCCAAGATCACCGCCTTGCAGGGTTGAGCCTTGGTCTTCACTGTATTCTTTGGCTAATTCTGCGAAGTCGGCGCCATTTTGAAGCTTATTATAGAGTTCGTCTGCAAAGGCTTGAGTTTGCGCCATATCACGAATTTCATTGGGTCGTACCAGAATATGACGGGTTTTGGTTTGTTGTTGCAGTGTCACTGAAGCAGAGCGTTTGTCGATCACCCAAAGTAAGTGGTAACCCGCATTACTTTGCAGTGGGCCGACAAGAGGGCCTTGTTCTGCATCAAGCGCTCTGACAAACAAAGGGGGTAACTGGTTCAACGGACGCCATCCAAGGTCACCACCTTCTATGGCAAACTGGCCAGCTGATTTTGCAACGGCTTGTTGGATAAAATCCTCTTCGTTTTGAATTTGCTGGGTGATGGTATTGATCTCAGTTTTCGCTTCTTCTGGATTACTGGCTCGAATCAAGATATGACGCAGATGAATCTGGTCTTTATCTTTGGTGATGCTGGTTTCTGAGCTCATGTAATCATCAATTTCTTGTTCCGAAATGACGATACGACGCTTAATGATTTCGCGTTTAATGTTGTTGATCAGGATTTCGTGTTCAATTTGTTTACGGTAGCGACTGTAGTTTATACCTTTGCTCGCTAATACTGTTTTTAAACCTTGTAGATCAAGGTTCATATTCTTTGCCACTCCTAGAATAGCTTTATCCAAATCGGAGCTGGAGGCTCTCATGCCGATTTTTTCGGCATAGTTAGCTTGCAGGGTTTCATCGACCAATTGATTGAGGATTTGACGGTGAATGTTGTCCGTCATAATGCCGCCAGGCACTCTGTCTTTGACGATTTGAAAGCGATTTTGAATGTCGCTTTCAAGGATAGGTGTGGCATCGATGATGGCAGCGATGCCATCAATTTTGGTGGTGTCGGCCTGTACTGCTTGTAAACTAGAAAATGTTAGCATGAGGACGAAAAAAGAGAATAACTTCATGATTAATATCCGATTTTTCCTTGGTTCCAGTAGGTGTCTGCAATGCTAGTGGCGTTACTGTTGCTACGTCCAGCGGTGCTTAAACTACGTAAAATAAATTGTAAAAAGATGCCTCGATCGGCGTCATTATCATCGTCAATCCAGTCTTGATAGCTCAGTGAGACTTTTATGCAACAGTTTTCATAGCCAACACCAGACACTTGTTTGGTTGCTTCGTCATCCATGAAGTCGTAGGTGTACTGAGCGAACGCTGACCAATTTTGGTTGATTGGGAATACTGTACCAAAACTGGCTTGTTTTGCGTCATCATCCGAGTCTGAATTATTAATTGAGTACAAATAACTCAGATTAACTTTAATCCGGTCCGCTGGCGTTAGCTTAGCGACAAGTTGGGCCAGATTGATGTTATCTTCATCAGGGTCGTAATTCAGGTTGGCAGTCAGACTAAAATCAGAGCCATAATAGCTGGCAGAGGTTAACAGATTACTGTGTTTGCTATCGTCTACTGGGCTGCTGTCACTGGTAGTGCCACTAATACCAACATATCGATCCTCTAAGTAGAAGACCTGACCAGCTTTTAAAGACCACTTTTCATTATTATTTTCATCATATAGACGACTTTCTAACCCAAAACTGACTTGTTCTGTATCGCCCACTCTGTCATTGCCATTGAATCGCTCGTGGCTGAAGGCTCTAGAGT
Source organism: Marinomonas posidonica IVIA-Po-181 (assembly GCF_000214215.1). Taxonomy (NCBI): domain Bacteria; kingdom Pseudomonadati; phylum Pseudomonadota; class Gammaproteobacteria; order Oceanospirillales; family Oceanospirillaceae; genus Marinomonas; species Marinomonas posidonica. Next base: position 3,121,489 of record NC_015559.1, on the reverse strand, counting down.
AAGTAATAGTAGACTCGCTGGCATCAAAGTCAGGGATATCCGTTTGATTTTCGTAGGGTGAGTACAGGTAGTTCAGTCTTGGCGACAGGGTTTGACGCCATGCTCCATTTTCGTTGGTGTAACGGCGCTCAAACGCTAATCCTGTGTCAAGGTAGCTGGTAATGTGTTCTAGAGATGCATCTGAATCCGTGCTGTTACTATAGTCATGCAGTTGGTAGTCTCGATATTGAGCGAATATACCTGGTGTTAAAGTTAGCCAGTCGTTACCAAAGTCAAAGCTAAGATCCTGATTTAAAACAATTCTTTCTCCATCAAAGTTGTCTTCGGCTGGATCATAAAAGTCCGTGTACTGTAATGTGGCGCTGTAATCGGTAAGGCTATTAACATTTTGGTATGAACTTTCAAAACGAGGTTTCCATTCAAAGGGCTCGTCATCCGAACTGCTTGGTGTCTGATAGGTTAAATAGGTTAACTTGTTGAAGAAGTTGCCACTGTTTAAAGACACATAAGCACTCTGCTGATAATGGTCTTTTTCACCAATAGAAGTGCTGTTGGCTTCAGGGAATTCGTTTTCTGTGGGATTGGCTTCATAAATAAAGCCGGATTGCAGATATTGGTTAAAGCGCTGACTAGAGGTTAGCTTGAGTAATATCTGATCTCCTTCATCTTGATCTGAGAAATAGGATTGCTCATAGGTTGTTTCGCCGAATGAACTTAGATGACGAAACTCAACATCGATGCCTTCGCCTTTTTCTTGAATGTATTGGGGAGTGAAGGTGGCGTCATAGTTGCTCGCTATGTTCCAGTAAAAAGGCGTGGATAGACTTAAGCCATCATTGTCTGAATAACCAAAACTAGGGAATAAAAAACCACTTTGGCGTCTGTCATCAATCGGAAAGCGTAACCAAGGCGAGTAAAAAATCGGGATGCCAGCAATGCGAACCTGAACGTGCTTGGCGGTCCCGAAGCCTGACGTTGGATTAAGCTCAATGCTGCTGCCATATAAGCTCCAACTTTCTTGATTAGGCTCACAAGTGGTAAAAAAACCTTCTTCAATGAATACGACGCCGTTTGTTTCTTGCGTTAACGATTTTGCCTCACCTCGAAATTTACTACTGTGATTTAAAAACGAGGCATTTTCAAATTCTGTGTCAGTGCTACCGTTATTGGAAATGTAGCTATTAGAGCTTCGAATCAGGGCATTGGCGGATCTCAGTGTGACATTGCCTGAAGCTTGATAATAGTCATCTGGAACACCTTCAATGGTATCTGCAGAGAGTTGAGAGTTGGGCTGAGCAATGTTAGCGCGGCCTTCTAAGTGAACAACCCCTGTTTGATCTCGGGTGATTAGATCGGCTTGAAGTTGTGTACTATTCCCTTGACTGGTTTGCCATTGATTAATGTATTGGCCTTGGCAATAGCGACCTAGCTGAGCTTTTTGTTCAGTGGTCAGGGATTCTCGAGGAGCCCAATCCCATTGATCTACTTGCCCATGAGCAAGTGGCAATATGAAAAGACCTTGAAAAAATAGGGCGTAGTTGCGTAAATGCTTAACCATGCAGGGTATACTTATTTACCAATAATTGTTGTCCGAAATCGGAGGCTGCCAATTGAGGCTCCACGTAATAAGACAAATGATAATCTATGCAGGCCCATAGGGGCTACCGATTCTGGAGAAATATCTTTATGTGGAAAATTGTGTGCGCCATTCTGGGCTATGTTTTGATGTCAAATTTCCTTGGCGCAATATTGGGGTATGTTGTTGGTAGCCTGTTGGATAGGGCCCAAAAAGGTGGTGCGTTTAATCAAGCAAAGCGAGGCAATATACGCCTTCAGCAAGAAACCTTTTTTCGAACTTTATTTTTATTGATGGGGCGTTTGGCCAAGTCGGATGGGCAGGTTTCCGAGGCGGAAATTCAACTGGCTCAGTCGGTTATGCAACGATTGCGTTTGTCTCCTGAAGCACAAGAGCAAGCTAAGCGTCTATTTAATGAAGGTAAATCGGCGAATTTTGATTTAGTGGCTGAACTGAATCATTTTAAAAGCATTGTTGGTCCTGGGGATTTAACTCGAACGTTACTAGAAGTTTTGTTGGTGTCTGCGTATGCGGATGGTCATTTCAGTATTGAAGAGAAATCCTTTGTCTCTCAAGTCTGTGCCAACTTAGGCATTAGTGTGGCGGAGTTTGACGCTTTACACATTCAAGTGAAACAGCAAGCGCACTTTAGACAGGGCTATCAATCTTCCAATAATAGTATGGGATCTAAAGACTTATTAAAGTCGGCCTATGAGGCTTTGGGGGTGACGCCGGACATGTCGGATGCTGACATTAAAAAAGCGTACCGTCGCCTAATGAGTAAAAATCACCCTGATAAGCTGAGTTCTCAAGGTTTACCGGATGAAATGATTGAGTTGGCAAAGGAGCGTACTCAAGAAATTCAATCGGCTTATGAATTAATTAAAAACGCACGTAAGTAACGGGATTGTTTAGTGAATAAAGGGGTTAAAAAAGACCTTTATTCACTTGAGGTAGTGGACGACGTTGACTAATTTGCTTGGTATTTTGTTTTAAAAAACCGCGTACTCTTTGAACTAATAACGCTTGACTGTCTTGCCCTGTAACACGATCTGGAATGGCGTCTTTTTGAATGTATTGGCCTTGAGGTTTTTCTCTCTGACGGCCTGCTTGTTGTCGCCATTGGGCAAATTGTTGGTTTCTACTTGGCTGACTTAAGTAGTAATCCAATATTGGTTGTGGTGTCTCTCTAATGAGTTGTGCGATCTGATAGCTCGACGTATCAGCTGGCGTTTGAATATCAATGAGCGCTAGGGCTTGTACGGCTAACTTGTTTTGCGCAGAAAAAGCTAAGGCATAGCTGGCGCCAGTTCGATAACCAATCAAAGCAAACTCATTAACTCCATCGGCTTTGGCTAACTCTATGGCCGCTTCAATTCGAGCAAACACAATCGCCTGATTGGCTAGACTAACAGTCTTTTCTTCAGTGCTTTCTGATGCAGGGGCTGTACTGGGTGTCTTAATGGCTTGACCACGTTTAGTGACATCAGGAACTTCTATCGACAGCGTGCACCAACTGTACTCTGTTAGCTTATCGCGCAGGGGGGCGATCGCCTCAGGCCAATCTGGGTGTTCATTATCTGAGTGTAAAAGAATGGCGCAACCTTGGGTTGAGCGAGTCTGAGATTTTTTATAGAGGGATAAAAATGGACCACCTTCGGCGTCTAATACTTGTATTTGGTGTTCAAGTTGAACTCCCTCTAATGAGGCTTTTAGCGCGTTAATTCGACTTACTTGTGGTTGTGGTTTGACGTATTTTTGTGCAGCAGGGTCAGCCGATGAAGCATCTTCTGCTTGAGCGTTGATCGCGGGGCCGAGCAACCAGCCAATCAATGTTATCTTCAGTAAGAGATGAATTTTCTGCATTGTTTTCAATACTTCTTTCGATGGCCTTGTTAAAATATCGTCTTCGACGTTTGGTGTTTTTTATTAAGTTGCATTTATTGTGTCACTGCTGGAGACAGATATGAATGATTTTATCATTGCCCCTTCAATTCTTTCTGCTGATTTTGCCCGCTTAGGGGAAGAAGTCGATCATGTTCTGGAAGCGGGAGCCGACATCATACATTTTGACGTCATGGATAATCACTATGTTCCCAATTTAACGATTGGGCCTATGGTCTGTAAAGCGTTACGCAAGCATGGAGTGACAGCCGACATTGACGTGCATTTAATGGTGAAACCCGTCGATCGCATGATTGGTGACTTTATTGAAGCGGGTGCTTCTTATATTACTTTTCATCCAGAGGCCAGCGAACACATTGATCGATCTTTACAGATGATTAAAGATGGCGGCTGTAAAGCTGGTTTGGTTTTTAATCCTGCGACGCCTTTACATCATTTGAAACATGTTTTAGATAAGATAGATATGGTGCTACTGATGTCGGTGAATCCAGGTTTTGGAGGGCAATCTTTTATTCCTGGGGCGCTGGATAAACTTCGCGAAGCGCGTGCGCTGATTGAGGCCAGTGGTCGTAATATCCGCCTTGAAGTGGATGGTGGTGTCAGTGAAAAAAATATCGCTGAGATTGCTAAGGCTGGTGCGGATACGTTTGTAGCAGGGTCGGCGATTTTTGGGAAGACAGATTATCAGGCCGTGATTGATGCCATGAGAGCTGAATTGGCGAGTGTGCGTTAATGAAAACCCCCAAGTATTTTTCTAAATGGTTTGACGGTTGGCCTGATCTAGTGTGCTTGGATTTGGACGGAACATTGGTAGACAGTGTGCCGGATATTGCCGCAGCCGTAGATGCTTTTTTGTCAGAATATCAGGCACCCTTGGCGGGTGAAGAGCAAGTCCGAGCTTGGGTGGGATTTGGCGCAGCCAAGTTAATTGAGCAAGCATTGGATTGGGCTGGACTAAGCCAAGACAAGCATGAAGAAGCGTATCGCCTGTTTTTAATCCATTACCATCAGCATCTGACGGATCATTCTAAACTGTATCCCAATGTGGTTGCGATTCTAAAAGCCTTTAAGTACAACAGTGTGCCAGTTGCCTTGATTACGAATAAGCCCAGTGTCTTCATCAAGCCGATACTGGATGAATTTGGCATCACCGAAGAGTTTGCTTGGTTCCTTGGAGGCGATACGTTAGATGAGAAGAAGCCTTCTGCTTTGCCATTGTTGCATTGCAGTGAATCCATTGAGGCTCAACCTGAACGTTGCTTGATGATAGGCGATTCCATTACGGACTTTAAAGCCGCACAGAACGCGGGGTTTAAGTCGGCTTTAGTGACCTATGGTTACCATCAAGGGGTGGACCTGAAAGGACTAGGAGCCGATGCCATTATTGATGATTTGGCGGAGCTACTCGTTTAACAGCAAGTGCTTGCCTGAACGACTAAAAACGGCCAAGGCTGATGACATCATCAAGCTTGACCGTTTTTTATTGGAAATTAGCCTTGTTCGTTAGGTATTGACTGGTTGGAAACGGGTTGGTTTGGTGCTGATTGATTATTGCTAAAATGGATTTGACCATCGTCGCCAAAATGCAGTGTTTGTGTTGGGAAGGCAACTTCCGCGCCACGATCTTCAATAATCTTCATAGCTTGGAAAAGTACATCTTGTTTGACGTTATGGTAGGTTCGCCAATCGACTGTTTTGGTGTAGGTGTAAATAAAGAAGTCGAGGGAAGAAGGGCCAAATTGGTTGAAATTCACCATATAAATTTGTTGGGTGTCTAAGTCTTCATGATTTGCCACCATCTCTTTAATGTCTTTGAGTATGTCTGGCAGAATGCTGAAATCAGAGTAGCGCACACCAATGGTTTCATTGATGCGTCTGTGTGTCATGCGCGATGGGTTTTCAACAGAAATCAATGAAAACGTTGAGTTTGGAACATACAGAGGGCGTTTTTCAAAGGTGCGAATGCGAGTTTGGCGCCAACCTATGTGCTCAACTGTACCTTCTATGTTTTGATCGGGGGAGCGTATCCAGTCACCAATGGCGAAAGGGCGATCTAGGTAGACCATCAGCCCACCGAAAAAATTGGCCAGCAAATCTTTGGCGGCAAAGCCGACCGCGATACCGCCGATACCACCAAACGCTAAGACACCAGAAATGCTGTAGCCTAATGTTTGCAGGACAACCAGAGCGGAAGTAATGATAATGGACGCCCTCAGTAGCTTACTAATGGCACTGGCTGTCGTGTAATCAACCTTGATTTTGACCTTGCTAGAACTTGTGACGGCTTTTTCACTTTGAGAAATGCAGCGTAAAATAAACCAGGTTAATATAACGATAACGCCCACTTCTCTAATCGAACTTATTAGAGAGGACAGTCCAGGGTCAATATTGGTACCTGAAATTTCAGCTGCTAGGCTTAATCCGACTAACCAGATAAACATACCAATGGGTTTTTGGGCGGCAATCACTAACACATTGTCCCAAGGGGTCTTGGTTCGTTCCAGTTGCTTGTTTAAGCGAATTAATAAGCGACTGGCAATAAAGTTAACGACTAGGGTGCTTAAGACCACCAAAAAGACTCTGACGACCCAGTGCATTTCGGTATCGCCTAAGCCGAAGTAAGTTTGCATTGTTTCCCAGTTCATAAAATCTCTCTGTATTGATGAATGTAATATGGTTTAAATGGTTTAAATGGTTTAAATAAGCAGTAAGGTGCCTAAGCCTAAGAAAGCCACAAAGCCTGCAATGTCGGTCACCGTGGTGAGTATGACCGAGCCCGATAGGGCTGGGTCAATGTGCAGTATATCGAGTAAAACAGGGATTAAAACACCTGACAGTGCGGCCATCAAAATATTGATGATAATCGCCAGACCAATGACAGCCCCTAGCAGGGAGTTATTAAACCACCAATAGGTCACTAGGCCGATGATGATGGCCCATACCATGCCATTTAGCCAACCAACCTTTAATTCCTTACTTAATAGGGACTTTAGGTTGCTTCGAGTGATTTGCCCAAGGGCCAAGCCACGTACAATCAAGGTTAGTGTTTGACTGCCTGCAATGCCGCCCATTGAGGCGACAACTGGCATTAATACAGCTAAAGCGACCACTTGTTGTAAGGTCGCTTCAAATAAACCAATAAAAGCTGAGGCAAGAAAGGCGGTCAATAAGTTAATACCCAGCCAGATACCGCGGGTGGCGGCGCTGCGTTTTACTGGAGCGAATAGGTCTGACTCTTCATTTAAGCCTGCCGTGGACATTTGTTGCGCTTCATTTTCAAGGCGTAAGGTTTCTAAGGCCAGACCAGCATGAAAGCGGCCTAATAATATGAGATTATTGTCGACCACGGGCAGGGCCGATAATGTTGATTTTTCCAGTTGTTCTGCTGCTTTCGTTAAAGTCATGTCTGCTTGAATAACAGCACACTCTTCATCAATTAAGTTGGAGATGGGGTCCTGTTCATGGGCTTTAAACAGTTTGTCGAATTTGACACAGCCAACCCAGCGCCCAGTTCGGTTCACCAGATAAATCATGTCCGTATAGGTTGGTGTGGCCTTTTTCAATAACCGCATTGCTTCCGCAACTCGAATAGACTGTGAGGCGATCAAGAGTTCGTGATCTATCCAGCGGCCGACAATGTCATCATCGTAAACGATACCTTGTTGGTAATATTCACGCTGTTTGTTGTCCATTTGCTTAAGCGCAAGGTCAACCAATCTATCTGGTAACGAGTCGGTGATCTCCAGCAGGCCTGCTGCATCAACGTCGGCAAATAGATTTTCAATTTCACTATCATCCAGCTCTTTCAGTAGTAATTGACGAGATTCACCACGCATTTCAACCAAGATGTCTAAACGGTTGGCTTGTTTTATGTTCTCCCAAGCTTGTTTTCTTTGGTCTAATGGAATGGATTCCAGAGCAAGAGCAATATCGTCTGGACTGAATTCAGACATCATCTGGCTGATCGAGTTGGGCGAATGCTCGTCATGAATCAAATGTTCAATTAATTGAGTAACTTGGCTTTGCATTGGAAGCTCTTACAAACACGGGTTTGGATACTTGACGGTTAGTGTGCGGTATTCATTTGGGATTATCAAACAAGGCTTTGTTTTTGCAATATATTATTTCATTACTTAGGGATTGATGACGAATCTTAATGACTAATGGACTGAAAGTAGCCAGTTTGCGCTTTTTGAGTTTGTCCAGCAGGAGACAGTTCGCTCGCTTAGGTGTAGAATTTAGCCTTTTGAATGCTGCTTTCGATTGGGTATTTTGTTCGCTTTGGATCTTATTTTAAAACATGTTGCTAGTCATAGATAATTACGACTCTTTCACCTACAACCTAGTGCAATATTTTAGTGAGTTAGGGGCTGAAGTGGTGGTACATCGAAATAATCAGATCTCCATTGCTGACATTGAACGCTTGTCGCCAAGTCAGTTGGTCATCTCCCCAGGACCTTGTACGCCAAGTGAAGCGGGGATTTCGATTGCGGCAATAAAGGCGTTTGCTGGCAAAATGCCTATTTTGGGTATTTGCTTAGGCCATCAAAGTATTGCTCAGGCCTTTGGTGGCAAAGTGATTCGTGCTAAAAATGTCATGCATGGAAAAACATCTTTAATTCATCACCTTAATCAAGGTGTATTTACTGGTTTGCCTAACCCTCAAACGGCCACTCGTTATCATTCCCTTGTTGTTGAGCAAGAGAATTTGCCAGATTGCCTTGAGGTGACGGCTTGGAGCCAAAATGATGAAGGAGAGCATGATGAAATCATGGGCCTGCGTCATAAAGTATTTGATATTGAAGGGGTGCAATTTCACCCTGAATCTATTCTGACAGAGGCTGGGCATGCCTTGTTAGCTAACTTTTTAAAACGATAGGAGTGTCTGGTGGATATCCAAAAAGCAATTGCAGCCGTTGTGGAGCATCAAAGTCTGTCTGCAGAAGACATGCAATCTGTGATGACAGATATTATGACCGGCAAAGCAACGCCAGCTCAGATTGGTGGTTTTTTGATTGCGTTGCGAATGAAAGGTGAAACGGTTGAAGAAATTACTGCGGCTGCGCAAGTCATGCGAGAACTTTCCAGTAAAGTCAGTTTGCCGATCGAAGACATTGTGGATACCTGCGGTACTGGTGGCGATGGTGGCAACTTATTTAATGTTTCGACGGCGGCTGCGTTTGTGGTCGCGGCCGCTGGTGGCAAGGTCGCCAAACATGGTGGTCGTTCAGTTTCATCTAAATCAGGTAGTGCTGATGTTTTGGAACAGGCCGGTATTTTTCTAGGTCTAAATGCTGAGCAAGTGTGTCGCTGTGTAGAAGAAATCGGTTTGGGGTTCATGTTCGCACCGAATCATCATGCGGCTATGAAATATGCGGTTGGACCTCGCAAAGAAATGGCCACAAGAACCATTTTTAATTTGTTAGGACCTTTAACGAATCCGGCCAATGCAAAGCGTCAGGTAATGGGGGTTTTTCACCACAAATGGGTTCGACCTATTGCGGAAGTTTTAAAAGCATTAGGAAGTCAGCACGTTATGGTTGTGCACTCCGAAGATGGTTTGGATGAAATCAGTATTGCCGCTCCTACTTACGTGGCAGAGCTGAAAGGGGGCGACATTACGGAATATCGTATTTCGCCAGAGGATTTCAATATTCCTCTGCAGTCCACAGATGATATACAAGCGTTCGATGCCGATGAAAGTTTGTCTTTAATTAAGTCTGCGCTAGAGGGTAAAGGGAAAGTAAACCCTGCCCGTGATATTGTGGCATTAAATGCCGGAGCCGCTATTTATGTTTCTGGCATAGCCGACTCGCTAGCCGAGGGTGTGAACATTGCTGAAGATGTTATTGGTGGTGGAACAGCGAAAGTGAAAATGTCTGAACTAGCGAGTTTTACGCGCTGTTTTATGGAACCTAACACATAAAAATAGGAGTTGCTTGGTTATGCAAGTAGAAACCCCCACCATTTTGAAGAAAATTGTAGCGCGTAAATTCGAAGAGATTGCTGAGAGGAAAGCGCATACACCATACAGAAACTTAGAGGTGGCGGCATCCGTTGCTAATGTACACAATGCTCCGCGTGGTTTCGCACAGTCATTGAAGCACCAGATTGCTTTAGGCAAAGCCGGTGTGATTGCAGAAATTAAACAGGCTTCGCCGAGTAAAGGTATTTTGCGTGAGCCTTTTTATCCAGGAGAAATAGCGAAGTCGTATGAAAGTGCAGGTGCTGCTTGTTTGTCTGTATTGACAGATAAAGACTTTTTTCAGGGGCATGAGGATTACTTGGTTGAAGCTCGCTCTGCTTGTCAATTGCCTGTGATCCGTAAAGACTTTATCGTTGATGAGTATCAGGTGATTGAAGCCAGATCCATTGGTGCGGATTGTATTTTATTGATTGCAGCTTGCTTGTCTGGTGAAAAGCTCAGAGCTTTAGATATCATGGCCAGAGATTTGGGTATGGACGTATTGGTGGAAGTTCATAATCGAGCGGAATTAGACTTGGCCTTGGAATTCACAGAAACAGAACTGTTGGGCATTAATAATCGAGATTTACATACTTTTGAGCTTAGTTTAGACCACACTTTTGAACTCATGAAAAGTGTGCCGAAAGAAAGACTGATTGTTACCGAGAGCGGTATTCATACCCAGGAAGATGTGGCATTAATGCGCAATCATGAGATCTATGCCTTTTTAGTGGGAGAAGCTTTCATGCGTGCGCCTGATCCAGGTGAGAAATTGGCTGAATTGTTTCAGTAAAGACAGACAGATAGGTGTGATATGAAGACGAATGTAAGTTGGCAAGAAGATGTCCATTTTTCAGCCGAAACAGGATCGGGTTTTAAAGTAGAAATTGATGGAAACCAGCTTGCTGGTCCGAGACCAATGGAACTTTTGTTAGCTGGATTAGGTGGTTGTACCTCTTATGATGTGGTGGGGATTTTAAAAAAGTCACGCCAAGATGTTGTGTCTTGTGTGGCACAGATTGAGGCTGATCGTGCGGATGCTGTGCCAGCCGTATTTACTGAAATTCGCGTGCACTTTGTGGTAACAGGACGAAAGTTAAAAGAAAGTGTTGTGGCCAGAGCTGTGAAGCTGTCTGCTGAAGAGTATTGCTCGGCGTCATTAATGTTAGAGCGCGGTGGTGTGAAGATTGTCCACAGCTTTGAGCTGGTTGAGGCTGACTAGTTTTGTGGCGTTAGATGGTTTAGGAAAAGAGCTGAGAGGCTCTTTTTTTTGGCCAAGAGAGTGGTTCTTTTGTCATGTGTTGAATGGCGTCCTCACCAGGACTCGAACCTGGAATAGCTGCTTAGGAGGCGGCCGGTATATCCTGTTTACCTATGAGGACTCAGTGGTCGAGTGTATTTTAAACCTTAAACGCTTGTGATTACAAACGATAAGTCTTTATCACTTTGATTTATATATGATTTTAAGCTCGACCTAAGGTTTGCTTGCTGCTGATAGGGCGAGTGGAGCCACGAGATGTGTAAACTTTATTTTTAGTGCTATGACCCTGTAAAAGCTCATATAGATGTTTGTTGCGTTTTTGCAGGGTGCTGAGTATTTGAGCGTTAGTGTTGTTTTTTGTTTTGCAGCTTTTGAGAAGTGCTTCGCACTCTTTCATGAGTAAACGAACCTCATCCATCGAGCTATCTTGTAATTTTAGCCAGCTTTTGAATTCTTCTTCAGTCGGATTTTTACGATCAACCACATCAAATTTAACCAGAACCTTGATGCGTTTTTCATTTAGTTCATTCATTTCATCAAGTAGAGTTTGTTTTTTTTCTGCTAATGCAATGATGTTTTCGCTGTTCTGTTCGCCGTAAGCAGAGCGTTCTTCATCAAGAAGTTGAGACAGTTCAATTAAAATGCCTTTGCTTTTGATGAAGATGGGGGCGATGGGGATCATAGAATAAGCCCTTTATAGGCTGTGTAGGGCACGCTGGTTAAAATAGCGTGTCCATAGAAGCCATATTGTTAGCTAGTTTTTGGGTGTCAATCTTATATTCACCCGCTGCAATGGCGTTTTTAATTTGCTCAACTTTATCCATATCAACATCTGGTAAGTTATTCAGTTTAGCTTGTTGATTTTGTAGCGTTTGAGCTGTTCCGCTAAGTTTTACTGTGTCTTCCGCCAGTGTGCCACCACTTTGCACACCGCCTTTTTGTTCAGTCGCACCAGCGGCCGCATCGTCTTTATGCGTGCGCTCACTTTTGTTTATAGTGCTCTGATTTGATAGACCTGTTAAATGAATTGCCATTGGGTTTTTCCGCCCTTAAATGATTTGCCTGTCTATGATTTCGGCTGGGTCTACGAAAACTTTAGTCAATTACCTTAGAAAAAGGAAATTTATATTCGCCGAGTTGTATATACTCAATAGTTTACAAGAACCTCACTGTCAGTTACAACTTTAGCGTATACAATTCGTCCAGAACTTGCGTTTTTTACGCGAATTTGTTGACCTTTAACGCCATTCTCTAGCGCGACACCATTCATACGAACAGTAATGGTGCCACTACTGGCTGTGATTTGAATGGCGTCACCTTTTTTTATTAGGGTGGGAAGACGCGTTAAATTATCCGTGATGAAGGTGTTGAGACGAATGTTGCGGGAAGCGATCAGTCCATAGGGTGGTTTTTGTTGAGTATAAACTTGGCCTCTTAGGTCTGCTATATCCACTTCACCCGTGTCGGTATTAGATTGAGAGATAATTTGACCGCGATTGATCGGTGTGATGGCACGAATGGCTGGAATGCTGATTGATTGAATGGCGGGCAGATAGGACTTCCAAACTGGATCAGGGCAACTGATTTCATAGTTGGTTCGTTTTCGAGCTTCTGGTCGTTGATTTTGAATGCTAATTTGATTGTCTTTGCAATCAGGTAGGTAATTTAGAGATGCAAGATTGTTCAGTTTTATGGTTATGGTTGCGTGGGGATAAACCTCGGACAAGCGAGGAATTTCCACTTGACTAATGAAGCGATTAACTATTTCTTCAAGCGCCTGAGCGTAAGTAAAGTGGGGTTGAAGACAAATAAAGGCTATTAAAAGCCTTGAGATTCGCATGATGAACACTCTTTGTTTATGATTTCGTTATGAATAAGTTAGTAAATTGTTGATATTCACTCTATCATTGGTGAATGCATTTTAACAATTTTGAGGGGTTACCTCATTATGCAGTTTATACATTTTGGAGGCGTATATGGCTGGGGTTTTAGATACTGTCAATCAACGTACACAGCTGGTCGGGGAAAATAGACTTGAGTTGTTGCTGTTTCGCTTGAATGGTAAGCAAATTTACGGCATCAATGTCTTTAAAGTAAAGGAAGTTCTTCAGTGTCCTAAACTTACCACTATGCCTCATAGTTCACCTGTGGTTCGTGGTGTTGCACACATTCGTGGTGGAACCATTCCAATATTGGATTTGGGTTTGGCAACGGGGGCAAGTCCAATAGAAAACATCAGCCAGTGCTTTGTGATCATTACGGAATATAACCGTCGTATTCAAGGATTCTTGGTACGTGGTGTTGAACGTATTGTGAATATGAACTGGAGTGATATTCAGCCACCACCAAAAGGCCTATCAAATGATAATTATTTGACGGCGGTTTGTCAGGTTGACAAAGAGATGGTGGAGATCATTGATGTGGAGCAAATTCTTTCTGAAGTGGCGCCAATGCGACAAGATATCTCAGAAGGTATTGTGGATTCGGGGACACAAGAGAATGCGAAAAAACATCACATTCTTATTGTGGATGATTCATCAGTTGCTCGAAAACAAATCAAACGTTGTATGGAACAAGTTGGTTTTGCAACCACGGTTTTATGCGATGGTCGAGAAGCACTTGAGTTTTTACAGAATTTGGTCGCTGAAGGTAAAGATGTAACAGAAGAATTTTCTATGGTGATTTCGGATATTGAAATGCCAGAAATGGATGGTTACACCTTAACAACAGCGATTCGAAATGACAGTCGATTGCAGGATTTATTCATTCTTCTACACACTTCCTTAAGTGGTGTCTTTAACGAAGCCATGGTGAAGAAAGTAGGTGCAGATGGTTTCTTGGCCAAGTTCCAGCCGGATGAGCTGGCACGTTTGGCGATTGAAACAGTACAAGTGCAATCTGAGTAACGTAATGGATTGGGACGAGCTGAGCTCGTCCTTTAGTCTGCTTATTATGGAGTTTTAATGCTCAGCAGTACAAACACAATCACCCCAGCTGGCTATGGTCGCTTTAGGGAATATCTACAGAAAGTGTGTGGAATATCTTTAAGTGATAATAAGCAATATTTGGTGGCAAGCCGATTAGGTAAGATTTTAGAAAGAGAAAATTTTTCTAAAATAGAGCAGTTGGTAGACGCGCTTGATAGACCAATGAATGCTAAGCTAAAGGAAGAAGTCATCAACGCGATGACCACTAACGAGACCTTATGGTTTCGCGATACACATCCTTTTACCATCCTTCGTGAGAAAGTCCTGCCAGAAATGACGGGGGCTCCCTTGCGTATTTGGTCTGCGGCTTCATCAACAGGTCAAGAGCCTTATTCCATTAGTATGGTCATTGAAGAGTTTAAGAATGCTCGCCCTGGCGTATTGAAACCTGGGGAAAGGATTGTTGCGACAGACATTTGTACCAATATTTTGCAGCACGCAAAACAGGGTGAGTATGATAGTTTGGCGATTGCTCGTGGTTTAGGACCAGACTTACAAGGTCGCTACTTTGATAAATTAGATGATTCGACTTGGAAGATTAAAAGTCACCTGAGTTCTCGTGTGGATTTTAAGTATCTGAATTTGATTGATTCGTTTGCCGGATTGGGAAAATTTGATGTGATTTTTTGCCGCAATGTGCTCATTTATTTTACGGTGGATTTGAAGCAGGATATTTTACGAAGAATGCATGCCTCCCTTAAACCAGGTGGGTATTTATTTCTTGGCGGTTCTGAAGCCTTGAGTGGGTTGTCAGATTATTTTGAAATAGTGCAATGTCATCCTGGGATTGTCTATAAAGCCAAGCCGCGTTAGACCTTCTTTCATTGGAATATGAAAAGCCCATCTTAGACCTTAGGATGGGCTTTTTTTGTTTTTATAGCCTATCTTTTAAGTTGCCGCTTTTTGCCGTTTTAGAAAATGATGGATATAACCAATTGAAAAATATGAATATTTTTTTTGGCATCATAATTGCTATATAAGATTATCTTTGATTTTTTGTTTGAGGGTTAAATGGCGATTTCCTTTGCAGGTGCCTTTGCTGGACATGATAAAGCATTAGAATTTCGTAGTGCTCGTGCGGCGATATTGGCGAACAATATCGCGAATGCAGATACTCCAAACTATAAAGCACGAGACGTTAGTTTTGATGCAGCTTTTAGTGATGAAATGAAGCGACTGCAATTACAAGGTACCAATGATCGACATTTTGCTCACGCAGCAGAAAGTGATGTTTCGGGTGATTTGCTTTATCGCAATCCAGAGCAGCCTTCATTAGATGGGAATACCGTAGACATGCAGAGAGAGCAGGCAGAATATGCGCAGAACTCGATGCAATTTGATACAAGCTTCATGTTTCTGGATCGTAAGATCAGTGGCATGAGAAAAGCGCTGACTGGGAATTAATGACGATGTCTTTAAGTAATATCTTTACCATTTCTGGCTCGGCAATGAGCGCTCAAACGGTTCGTTTGAATACCATTGCCAGTAATATGGCAAACGTCGACAGTGCGGCCAGTTCAGCGGATCAGACTTACCGTGCTCGCAAGCCAGTGTTTTCTCAAATGATGAATAACAGCATGCGTGATCGCGGTTGGCAAAATACTAAACTGGATGAGACGGGCGCTGGCGTTGGCGTGCAAGTTCAGGCGATAGTGGAATCTGATGCGCCGCTGCAACCTCGCTACGAACCAGATCATCCAATGGCGAATGAAGAGGGTTACGTTTTTTATCCAAATGTTAATCCAATGGAAGAGATGGCGGACATGATGTCGGCTTCCAGATCATTTCAAACGAACGTGGAAATTATGAACTCTGCAAAAAGCATGATGCAAAAAATGCTGACGCTTGGGCAATCTTAGGAGCAGATAGATGGCAAATATATCTGATAAAAATGGGCTTGGTGGGCTGATTTCACAATACGGTACCGAGGCGGCAAAATCGAAAGCCGGTATCGAAAAACCAGAAGTGAAGCCGGAAGAAGGCGCGTTAGCTGACCAGAATGTCTTTTTAAAGCTCTATATTGAGCAGTTGAAAGGGCAAGACCCAACTGCGCCTCAAGATGCGAACGATATGGTGGCACAAATGTCGCAGTTCAGTTCATTGGAAAGATTGACCAGTATTTCGGATCAACTGGAAACCATGGCGACATCGTTAACGTCGAATCAGGCATTGAGTGCATCCACCTTGGTTGGTAAATCAATTTTGATGGATGGTGATAAGGCGAAGATGACTGATGGTGTAGACCCTTTAGTGGTGAAAGCCGTTGTGCCTGAATCGTCTAAGAGCGCGGTCCTGAAAATCTATGATTCAAACAACAGCCTGGTCAGAACGGCACCATTGGATACGGGTGAGTTCAGTTGGGATAAGTTAGACGATGAAGGTAATTCTTTGCCGTCTGGTGAATATCGTTTTGCCGCCACTTCAACCAATGCTCAGGGTGAGACATCGTCGATGTCAACTCGAGTCCCGACTCGGATTCAAGGAGTCACTATTAATGGTGAAGATGGCACGATCTTGAACGTTGAAAATCACGGCAAGATTAAATTAACCAATGAATTAGAAATCTTAGGGTAACTGGAGAGCGTTATGGGATTTAATACTGCACTGTCTGGCATTAAAGCCTCGGCTGATTATTTAGGTGTTACAGGTAATAATATTGCCAACGCTGATACCACGGGCTTTAAGAAATCGAGAATTGAATTTGATGACCTATACAATACCAGTGTATTAGGTGCGGGTAGTGGTAATAGCATTGGTTCCGGTGTGAGCGTGAGTAAGGTGGCGCAAGAGTTTTCACCAGGTAACCTGTCTTACACAGACAACAATTTAGACCTCGCGATTGATGGTAGTGGCTTTTTTGTTTTGGATGCTGGGATTGCCCAATCCTATACACGAGCAGGTAACTTCAAATTAGACGAAAACGGTTTCCTAGTAACCAATACTGGTAGTCATGTTCAAGGCTTTAATGCCGTGGAAGGTGTGGTGGGTGGTAACTTGGATGATTTGAAGATTCCGACCGATCGTATTTCTCCTGAAGCGACTACGGAAATGGAGTTGCAGGTCAATCTTAACTCTAACAGTGACGATGTGCCGCCGTTCATAAAGGAAGATTTCGATCCACTTAATCCTGATACTTACAATTATACCCAAACACAGGGTGTGGCAGACGCTGAAGGTAATACCCACATCGTTACCTATTATTATGCGAAAAGTGAGTTACCAAATACCTATCGAGTGCACGCCACTGTAGACGGTAATATCACTGATGATACGGGCGCGGCTTTCCTTGGTGAAACCTATGCGACCTATAACTCGGCTGAAGCGGGTGAAGATTTCAATGGTGATGGTATCAATGAAGCGCCTTTTGAGTTGCTCTACCTGGGAGCGGCTAATCCAGGCGTTACTGACATTGAGGCAGGAACGAAAGCTCCGATTACTGTGACTGGAACCTTGGGTGGGATGGCCTTAACGTCGACGCTTGAAGCAACTAATGTGCGAGATCCTAGCTCTGTAGCACGTGAAGCGTTTGATCCGTTAAGTCCTGAAACCTATACCTATGGTAATACTCGAAGTATTTATGACTCCTTAGGTGAACCTCATACGATGGGTTATTACTTTATTAAGCAAGGTGAAAATAATACCTATGAGATGAGAATCACGGTTGATGGTGAAGAGACATTTAAAGATCCTCTGACGGGTGAAGATACTCGTTTTTTAGAAAAGGACACGGCTGTAAGTTTTGATGCAGCGGGTAATTTAATGGGGGCTTACCGTGGTTTGCCGCCTTTTGAAGTGGCTCAACCTATTAACCTTGAAATTGTCGGCTTGGATCCAACTAATCGCGGTAAAATTGCGCCACTGGATTTAGTGGGTTCGACTCAATTTGCTTTAGAAAATTCTGATACCTTTGAGCAGGATGGCTTTTCGGCTGGTGAGCTGCAAGGGGTGTCTTTTGATAGCGATGGTTTCCTAGTTGCCAGTTATACTAACCAACAAACGGCAACACTTGGCCAGATTGCTTTAGCCTCTTTCGATAGTACAGACGGTTTGATACCGTCTGGGCATACGTCATGGTTGGCGAGTAAAGGATCTGGTGCCGCTGATATTGGTCGTCCAAACAGTGGAACATTAGGGAAAATCCAAGGGGGGGCGTTAGAAGAATCTAACGTTGATCTGACGTCTGAACTGGTCTCTCTTATTGAGGCACAGCGTAATTACCAAGCGAACAGTAAAACATTAGAAACAGAAAATACTGTCACGCAGACGATCATTAACCTTCGTTAATTTTCTGGAGAGAGAAGTTTTATGGCCGAAGCAGTTTGTTTGCTTCGGCTTTTTTTTGTGCCTTTTTTAAGTTGGTATGAATCTTGTAAGAGCCTTATCTAGATAACCTGATTTTTGTTTGGAGTGGGCAATGGATAAAGCATTATATTTGGCAATGAGCGGTGGTGTTCAGACCATGAATGCTCAAGCAATTCATGCGAATAATTTAGCCAATGTGAATACGACGGGCTTTCGATCAGATTTTGAGCAGGCGCGTTCAATGCAAGTATATGGGGACTATTACCCCAGTCGTGTGTATGCGATGACAGAGAACCCAGCGACGCGATACACACAAGGTGACATGATTCAAACGGATCGTAATTTGGATGTGGCCATTAGCGGTGATGGTTTTATGACGGTCTACGATGAGATGGGGCAAGAGGCTTATACCCGTGCTGGTGATTTGCAAATAAATGCCGCAGGGCAACTGGTAACAGGACGAGGTTTGCCAGTAGCTGGTGTTGGTGGACCAATTTTTCTTCCGCCTGTCGATAATATCAATATTATGGCCGATGGCTCTATTTCAGTTGTTCCTCAAGGTGGAGCCGCAAATGAAGTGGCGGTGATTAACCAGATTAAGTTGGTCAATCCAGACCCTCAGAATCTTCGTAAGGGGCAAGACGGTTTGATCCATACTCGAGATGGCCAGTTTTTAGAGGCCGATTTAAATGTGCAATTAGTTAGTGGTTTTATTGAAGGCAGTAATGTGAATGCTGTTGAGGAAATGACGCACATTATGAATTTGGCACGACGTTTCGAAATGAATGTAAAAATGATGGATACGGTAAGAGAGAATGCCAATTCATCGGCACGAATATTACAACGTACCGCTTAACAAAGATGACATTTAAGCGTGCATACCAATAGTAAGCATAGATTGACAGAAAGAATGGAGCGGTTATGAATTCGGCATTATGGGTAAGTAAAACTGGCTTAAGCGCAATGGACAAACAATTGAATACGGTTGCCAACAACTTGGCAAACGTATCGACTACCGCCTTTAAAAAAGATCGAGCTGTCTTTGAAGACCTAATGTATAAAACGGTTCGAGCTCCGGGTGGCTTAAGTGCTCAAAATGCTGAATTGCCATCTGGGTTGCAATTAGGGACGGGGGTAAAAGTCGGTGCGACGCAGAAAGACTTTTCTAATGGCGATTACAACATGACGGATAGACAATTAGACATTGCTATCCAAGGCAAGGGTTTTTTTCAAGTTTTACAACCTGATGGCACCGTTGCGTACACTCGCGATGGTAGCTTCCAGCTGAACAGTGAGGGGCTCATATCGACCTCAGGTGGTATGGTGTTAGAACCTGGCATTCAAATTGATCCTAATGCGATAGAAATTATTGTGTCGGATGATGGTGTGGTTTCTGTGAGAATGAGTGGGGAGGCTGACCCTCAAGAAGTAGGGGCGATCAATATAGCGGGCTTTATTAACCCAACTGGTTTAGGCGCAGCAGGTCAGAATATTTTCACTGAAACCAATGCCAGTGGGCCACCAATTGTGGGCGCGCCGGGAGAGGATTCTCTGGGAACTTTGGGTCAAGGTATGTTGGAAGCATCCAATGTGAATTCGATTGAAGAGCTTGTGAACATGATTACGACACAGCGAGCTTATGAGATGAATTCGAAAGTCATCGCCTCTGCTGATGGCATGATGAGCTTTGCGATTCAGCAGTTATAACAAGAGTAATTAAGAATGAAGATAAAACTTTTTCTGTTGGCCTCACTCAGTTTCTGCTTAACAGGCTGTTTAACTTGGGACATCGATCAGCAGGCCGTTGCGAATGCCGCCGCGGCGGGTGCGGCGGGTGCGGTAGCCGATGCGGTGGTGGATGCCGTAACAGATGAAGATGATGACGCGTCAGAAGATACGCCAGCAGAAGAAGATCGTAAAGGATTTGTCCCCGACCCGAATGATCCCTTGAATGGGCCAGAGGTTACTGAGGCGATCCAGCAAGATGACCCATATTATACGCCTATTTATGATAATGGCATGGGCTCGGCTCAAGCGCCAACAGGTGGCATTTATCAAGCAGGTATGGGGGATGTCTTTTTTGGTGATCAAAAAGCCAGTAAGGTCGGTGATATATTGACGATCAACCTCAATGAAACAACGACTTCGAATAAAGCCAATGGGGCGACAGTCTCTAAATCATCATCAGCGACCATTGAAAACCCGACTGTGCTGGGGCAGGAGTTAAGGATGGATACGACATTGCCGCAGCAAGGAACCGATTTCTCCGGTAATGCTTCAGCTAACCAGAATAACAGTTTAAGTGGTACGATAACGGTAACCGTATACAAGGCATACTCAAATGGTCTGTTGGCGGTGAGGGGTGAAAAATGGCTACGTTTAAATCAAGGGGATGAGTA
Source organism: Marinomonas posidonica IVIA-Po-181 (assembly GCF_000214215.1). Taxonomy (NCBI): domain Bacteria; kingdom Pseudomonadati; phylum Pseudomonadota; class Gammaproteobacteria; order Oceanospirillales; family Oceanospirillaceae; genus Marinomonas; species Marinomonas posidonica. The sequence continues at coordinate 3,101,094 of NC_015559.1, read as the reverse complement.
CATTCGTTTTTCTGGATTAGTGCGTAAACAAGACATATCCCCAGACAATACTGTTGAATCCCAGCGTGTTGCGGACGCCAGGATTACTTACTCTGGCACTGGTGAAGTCGCCGCGGGCAGTGAGCAAGGTTGGGTAAGCCGTTTATTAAATACTCGAGATATGCCTTATTAATCTTGAAGGTTGAAATTGAGAAACGATGGGTTTCTCACAATAGGTGATTGAATGAAGTATTTTGCATTAATGATCGTTTGGTTCTTGTCAGTATCGGCTCAGGCAGAGCGTCTGAAAGACATCGCAAGTGTACAAGGTGTTCGAGATAACCAATTATTTGGTTATGGCTTGGTGATTGGCCTCAATGGTACGGGCGATAGCACACCCTTTACAAATCAAAGTTTTGCTAGCATGTTATCGCGTTTTGGTGTGACCTTACCGGAAGGGGTGAGTGCGACGTCTAAAAATGTGGCGGCGGTTTCATTGACGGCGACTTTGCCCGCTTTTTCTAAACCTGGTCAGAAAATTGATGTGACAACGTCTTCCATTGGTAATGCCAGTGCCTTAAGTGGTGGCACCTTACTGTTATCCACGTTAAAAGGCGCAGATGGCGCTGTTTACGCAATTGCTCAGGGTAATGTTGTGGTGGGCGGTTTAGGAGGCAATGGTGCTGACGGTTCTCGTACTTCAGGTAATGTGCCCACGGTTGGTCGAATTCCAAATGGTGCTAGCGTGGAACGTATTGTCCCGAGCAGTTTTAACCGTGGCGACACGCTGACCTTTAATTTGAATCGGCCTGACTTTACCACAGCGAAACATGTCTCAGATAAAATCAATGACTTGCTTGGACAAGGTGTTGCCACCACACTAGACGCTACGTCTATCCGTGTGTCGGCCCCTCGTGACCCCAGTCAGCGTGTGACTTTTCTCTCTATCTTAGAAAATTTGGAAGTGGATGTGGCGGAAGAGCGGGCTCGCATCGTTGTGAACTCCAGAACCGGCACCATTATTATTGGTCAACATGTGAAGGTTTCTCCTGCCGCCATTACTCATGGCAGTTTAACGGTTACGATTACTGAAGAGCCCCCGCAAGTCGGTCAAGATGGCGAGGTGACCGGAGGGGAAACCATAGTCTCCCCACGTGCAGGAATTGAGATTGCTGACGATAGTGGCCATATGTTTATGTTTGATCCCGGAGCTTCTTTGAATGACATAGTACGCGCTGTCAATCAGGTAGGGGCAGCACCTGGTGATGTGATGGCTATCCTTGAGGGGCTAAAACAGGCTGGGGCTATCAATGCGGATCTGGTAGTGATTTAAATCATGATGAACTCAATTCCTCCAAAACAAGATTTTTTTGCTGACTTTTCGTCCTTAACGGATTTGAAAACTAAGGCGAAAAAAGACCCTGATTCCGCCTTGAAAGAAGTGGCTCAGCAGTTTGAGTCGATTTTCATTAATATGCTGCTAAAGAACATGCGCAGTACTAATGAAGCTATTGGTGATGGCTTGTTTTCCAGTACGCAAACCAAGCAATATCAAGAAATGATGGACTCACAGATGGCGCAGAGTATGGCTAAATCTGGGGGGATTGGATTGTCCGATGCCTTGATACGCCAATATCAAACTCAACAGCAAAACCGGGTGAGCCTGCCCTCGTCCTCTAATGGTGGTACAGAGGATACAAATTTCCTAAATCAAGTGGCCAAACAAGATATGTTGCGTATTCAAGCGTTGGCTAAACGTGCTTCATCCGATTTTATTCAATCTATTCAAGAGCAAGATGAGACGCCTCCGCTATCAATAGCGAAAGCTCCGTCGGCGCTTTCTGTGGTGTTTGAGTCACCGCAAGAGTTTGTTGAAACCTTGTGGCCTCATGCTCAAAAAGCTGGCGACGAATTGGGTGTTAATCCAAAAGCGATTCTGGCGCAAGCGGCCCTTGAAACGGGTTGGGGCAAGTATCCAATAGCAAAAGAAGATGGTACGGCAAGTTTTAACTTATTTGGTATAAAAGCGGACACACGTTGGTCTGGTGATCGCGCTGTGGTCAATACGTTAGAGTTTCGAAATGGTGTAGCACAGCGTGAGAAAGCGGCTTTTCGAGCTTATGACTCTTTTGCGCAAAGCTTTGATGACTATGCGGATTTTCTGAGTTCAAGTGAGCGGTATAAAGATGCCCTTGGCGCTGGGGAGGATACGTCAAAGTTTGCCGCATCTCTGCAAGCTGGGGGGTATGCAACCGATCCTAAGTACGCAGATAAGATAGATAACATATTGTCCAGTCAGTGGTTTGAGCGACTTTAGAAAAATATTCTCGCTGAAAAAACACTATTGGTAAAGTTCTTGCATTCTCTAGTTCTTAGAGGCGATTTTTTGCGTCTTTAAGCGAATTTAAACTAAGGCTAGAGGTGTGGGCTATGAGCTCAAATTTATATTCGGTTGGTTTGACTGGACTCTTGTCCAGTAATGCACGTATTAATACTACGGGGCAAAATACAACCAATGTGGATACAGAAGGTTACAGCCGTCAAAGAACCGACACGGTAAGCTCCCCTGTGGGCGGTGTTGTGATTCGTGATACATCTCGTCTTGTGGATAATTTTGTTAGTCAACAGGTGCGTACCGATACTGCTAAGCATTCCTACTATGACGCTTATCTTTCCATGATTTCAACTTCAGATAATTTATTGGCTGAAGACAGCATTTCTCTAAACACCTATCTTAATAATTCGTTTGACGCCTTGCAGGCAGTAAACAATGACCCTACTTCTTCTTCTCTACGAGGGTTAGCTTATTCGAGTCTTGAAAATTTGGTACAGCAATATCAAGTATTATCAGGAATTGTTAGTGACCAAGAGGGGCTGATTGATGAGCAGTTAGCTTCATCACTTGATGACTTAAATGCCATAACGTCAGAAATATCGAATTTAAATAAGGCGATTTTAAAAAATGAAACTTTTTCTATTTCGCCAGCTAATGAATTGCGTGATCAGCAGGAATTATTAGCAAAAAAATTATCTAAGTATCTAGACGTTAGTATCCAGTTTAATAAAGATGGGTTAATGACAGTTCAGTTAGCGAACGGACAACCCTTAGTAATGGATAAAACTACAACGGAGCTAATGATTCGTCCTAATGCTCTTGACCCTAAAAAAGTAGACTTGAGTGTTAGCTTTGGTGATTATGAAGTCGGTTTAAAAACTGAAAATTTAGGGGGGAGTCTTGGTGGTTTAATTGACTATCGCACAGAATTTAGTGTGTATGCTGACAGAACATTAGGTCAACATGCCATATCATTAGCTGATGCAATGAATACTCAAAATAAAAAGGGCATTGATGCCAATGGTGAGTTTGGCCAGAATCTATTTACTTTAGGTAAAGTCCAGGTCTATTCATCATTAGAGAACCTCCATAAAGCAGAAAATATCTCAGTAAAAGTTGCTGATGGTCAATCTAGTAAAGTGTCTAAGAATACGTTTGAGTTGACTCGTACTGATAGTGATCATTTTGTCATTAAGACAATAGACCTTAATGGAAAATATGTTGATCAACCTGTTACATTTAATCCAGACAACTTGGTAAAAGACAGTCATGGCTATTTTAATATCGCTGAGCTTGGTCTTGATTTGAGTTTAGCGGATATTGAGGAGATTGATGGGGATGATGTGTTTCGCTTTACGCCAACAGAAGGTGCCGCTACTAGTCTATCCATGTTTGCGAAAAATGGTGAGGCGTTAGCCCTAGGTGCTCCTCTAGTAGTAAATACAAGCTCAGATAATTTATCCGATTCGCGTATATCATTAACATCTGTTACGAATACAAATTCAGGCACTTCGGCCTTTTCATCTGATGGAAGCCTTTATCCAAGTGCACCACATCAAATTTACTTTACATCACCGAGTTCCTACGTTGTAAGAGATGCATCTGGAGTTGAGATTGCTTCGGTTAGTAATGTAACTCAGTATACGAAGTTACTTGAACAAGCGGGTTTAGCAGAAGAGGCTGGTTTTGAGGTATCGGTTTCTTCAAAGCCCAAGCGCGGAGATGAGTTTACTATTACGACAGAGAACTTGGGAGTCTCTGATAATTTTAATGGCCTTGCACTTGCTGACTTACAAACTAAAGGTTTAGTAGCAGGTAAAGCGACTCTAATGAAGGCATTTTCAGGTTTTATATCTTATGTTGGTAGTAAAACAGCTGAAGTGGAAGGTCATGCCGATGCTTCCAAAATAGTGATGGATGAAAGCGTTGCACGTCGTGATAGGCTGTCTGCAGTCAGTTTAGATGAAGAGGCGGTGAACTTATTAAAGTACCAACAATCTTATTCAGCATCTGCGCAAGTAGTCACTGCGGCTCGAACGACGTTTGAGACCTTGCTTGGGATTATGAGGTAATGTTATGCGAGTGACGAATAATTTAATCTATGGCCAAGCAAGTAAGTCGATAACTCAAGCAAATGATAAAATTCTTGATGTACAAGGAAAAATTGCCGCTCAGACAAACATAATAAAGCCAAGTGACGACCCTGTTGGAGCAAGTCAAATTCTATTGTATGAAGGTAAGAACCGTACATTAGAACAATATGATGAAGCCATTAAGATGGCGACGGGAAACTTGGAATACCAAGAAGTCGCATTAGATGGCATGAATGCTTATTTGGATTCAGCTCGCACCTTATTCATTCAAGCCCAAAATGACATCAATACTCAGGAAGATATAAACGCCATTGTGCATGAAATATCTTTGATTACTGAGTCTATGGCAGATCTTATGAATTCTAGAAGTGCCGATGGCAGTTATATTTTTGCTGGTACTGATTCTCTTAGTCCTGCTTTTATGCTTGGTAGTGATGGTCATTATCACTGGTCAGGAAATGAAGGGCAAAAGTATGCTCAAATATCAGAAGACTTAAAAATACCAGTAACAAACTCTGGGAAATCCTTATTTCAAGATATTTGGACCAACCGAACTTTTACCTCAAAGTTGATGTCAGGCAATGTGTTGTTAACCGATAAGGTTCAGGATCAAGCCGATTTTGATAGTTTTATGGCAAAAAACTATGATCCAGAGTCGCCTGAATTGAATAAGTATCATCTTGTTACTTCTTATCCAGAGATGGATGATACAAATCCAGCATTAGATTACCGTGATGAGAATGTTTCCGAGGATGATTATCAATTTTATACAGGGAAAGAAGCGCAATATGCTATTACCAATAGTCAAGGGGAAATTATAGATTCAGGTAGTTATTCTATTGGGAAGCCGATTGTATTTGCAGGCATGTCTTTTATATTAGAGGGCGCGCCAGAAGCGAATGTTGATATCACGTTAAACAAACCTAAAAAAGATAATGTTTTAAATCAAATTAAGGATTCACTTGCCGTATTAACGGATGTAAATTCTACCAAGGAAGATCGGGAAGAAGCTTTTTTTAGTGCGACATACAGTATCAATAGTGCCCAGCAGAGAATTGGTGATAGCCGTTCAGAAATTGGTGCAAGACTTAATATTATCAGTGATAGAGAGGACTTTAGTTCCGCTAATCATCTGAATAATGCTGTAGCGCAAAGTCGTGAAGGTGAGCTGAATATGGGCGATGCCGCCACACAGCTTTCAATGAGAGAAGCCGCTTTGGATGCATCACAAAAAGTATTTTCCCGTGTTAGTAATCTATCTTTGTTTAATAAAATGTAATCATGTGGAGTTCAAACTGAGCAATGTCAGCGTTTAAAATAGAGTCTTGTTTTGGGGCTGATATTAATGTTGGTTACTTTGATGTTGAGGAAATTCTCGGCATCATGAAAATCAAGTCGCAAGTGCTTGGTAGTAAACGCATAAAAAGCCTTATAGGCATGCATGGCAAAAAAGATCGTATCGTCGGCATTGCAATGCGCCAAGTGGCTTTTGATGTACTTCGTGTGCCGCTCGATGAATCCTTTCTGCCTTATGATCCTTATTTTAATGATGGCACTTTGCTAAACAGTCGTCGTGAACGCCTTTATGATGCGCAAGAGCGCTTTTTAACTTTATGCATGTCTTTGGCTGCAGGGCGTTCTGTGCGTAGTTTGAAAAAGCTGAATCCAAGCTTAAGTACTAAAGAGCTTAGAGCAAAGCATGCCCGCGGGCAGAGTCTGTTTCGCTATTTTCGCCAAGAATTGAATGAGAATACTCGTGAACAGGTGTTGTCTCATAAAGCGCGTATGAACAACAATATGAAAGGTGCTGATGGCGAGACGAAATTGACCAAAGAGAGGGCGGCAGAGCAAAAAGCTCGTGCCGCTTTAATGAGGAAAGCGCCAAAAGACATTCGTTTTATACCGACTCAATTTGATGACGAAGTGGTTACAGGGTTGAAAATCTTCCGTGATGGCCACGAGTTGCTTGCACAACAGGTAGAATATTTTAAACGTGGCCAGCAACTGGATGTTGAGGCGTTAAAGAAGCTATGTCGACGTTTAATTGATTCCCATACTCGTAATAATTTCGCGGTCATGGCACTACGCCATGTTAAAGATACTGATATGTATTTAGAGCAACATGCTATAGGTATGGCGGTACTAGGCATTCATTTTGCTAAAGCATTGGGACTTAATAATGCTTATGTAGAAGCGATTTCATTAGGGGCTTTACTGTTTGACCTTGGGCGTTTTCGATTACCGGCTGCAATGATATCAAAGACGACGAAAATGACTGATGGTGAGTTTGACTTGTTCCGCAAGCACATCCAGTTTGGTGAACAAATTCTACAAAAATGTGAAGGTGTTCCCAAAGCCGTTTATCAAATGCTGTATGATCATCACGAGAAAGTGGACGGCTCGGGCTATCCCGCAGGGAAACAGGACCAAGAAATTTCTGTTTACGGCAAAATCGCAGCCATCATTGATGCTTATGATGCAATTACTTCAGAGCAAGCTCATAAACCTTCTATGGGGCCGATCAATGCCTGCGAGAAACTTGAGCGTGAAGCTGGATTGGCATTTGATAAAGAGTTAATAAAGGTCTTTCTGAAAAGTATTGGCCGGGTGCCGGTGGGTTCTTGTGTGTCTTTATCAAATGGTCGGATCGGTTTTGTTCTTACTCTGAATAAGGCGTTTCAGCCTAACCTAGTGCGTCAGGTGTACAGTGTTACCAGCAAAGCCTTCATTGAAGAAACTGATATTGAGCTGAATAAATCTGCTAATTTGAAATCTGATTTGATGATTGAAGAAGGAGTGAATCCACAACAATACGGTTTGCAATTCATCAATCATATCTCATAAATACCAAAACCTTTTCTGATCTTTCTAAGGAACATGCAATCAAGTCGAGCTGCGTGTCTTAACATTCTGAAAAGCCCAATGGCAGTCAGTAATATGGCTGTTTTATCACTTTTCTGTCGCCAAATAAGATAATTGAACTTTGTTTAGTGGTTTTTAAGCGGATTCCCCCCTTGCGGCTCGGGTCATCAGGTTAACTCGAAACACGTTTGCAAGAGCAAACAGCATGGCGAGCTTACGGTCATTTTTAGCCAACCCACGATAAATAGCTTTTCTAAAACCAAACTGACACTTGATGATTCTAAAGGGATGTTCGACTTTTGCTCGAATACTGGCTTTGATCTAGTCCGTTCGGATGGGCTGTTTATTTTTCCTAGGGTGTTTTTTTAAGATTCTTATTTGCTTGCCAATCGTTTCAAAACAAATAGCGGCAATCAACCAGTCTGCTTTGACTTCTTTTTACGCTTCTTTCTTTTGAGCGCCACGATAGACAGAATCGGCCGAGACAAAACACTCTTCGCCATGAAGAAGGTTCGCTTTTTCCGTGATGTCATGAACGTTGGCCGCCGTTGTACTCACGCTGTGAGTTAATCCCGTTCTTGCGTTAATACCAAAATGGGCTTTTAAACCAAAGAACCACTGCTTACCTTTTTGAGTTTGGTGCATCTCAGGTTCTCTTCCTTTGGTTTTATTCTTGGCAGAGCTGGTCGCTTCTATTTATAGTCACGTCTACGATATGGTGTCTTCTTTGAGGTAAATGTCTGCATCAGACAGCCATCTATTCACCTCTTTAAAAAGCTGGCGCGAAAGTGTGTGTTTCTCTAATAAGTGTCTGAAATTCATGATAGTGGTGTGATCAGGAATTGGTTTTTATCTAACGACAAGTCAGCAAACAAGCGCATGGAAGAGATCTCCTTCAAGGCATCCTCCATCGCTGGATCACTCATGTTATACCAATGTTGCGTGCAGTGAATGCGGAACATGGTTGATAGCTGATAAGGTCTTCTGCCATTCCCTGGTTTAGGATAAAACGGCTCAATAACCGCTTCTAGTTGATCCCAAGGCATCAACTCATTCATGTGAGAAAGGGAAATTTCCTTACCTGTTTTACGGTGTTTGTTGTTGAACTCGCAGTCGGCAAAGGTGAGTTGGTGTGACATGCTTGAGGCTTGAGGCTTGAGGCTTGAGGCTTGAGGCTTGAACGCTTAAAACGCGATTGTCTTATGAGAGGAAATTATTCGCATCTTCCCTAACATTACCTTTGATTTTGATATCAGCGAGTATGGTGGCTTAGTCTGTAGGAATTGTTCTATTAATTTCAGTCTTTCTTCTTTCTTCTTTCTATTGAGCGATTATCGTAGCTATCTTGCTAAATTCTTCCTGTATCTCTTCATTACCTGAACTTTTTAGTGATAAGGTTTTTTCAAAAAAATATTAGTATCAAATAATACTGAATTAAAAAATAACCATCATATTATTTTGGTTTTTTATAATTGTTTTTAAATTTCCTGGCTTTTAGATAATGGCTTTTATTAAGGTTGTTGACTTATTAGTGATGAGTTAATTGATTTGGCTTCTTGAGCTCGGCAAAGTGCAGAAAAACTTTAACAAAAAAAACAAAAAAAATAACATTTTTTTCGTTTAATAAATGATCTATTTTAGTTTTTTTTGACGTTGCTATATAGTAGGCGTTTTGTTATAACATGTTGTTTTCATTGTGTTTTATTTGGTTGGTGTTGTTTTTTAGAAAAAAGATATAAAAAAATTTAAAGTTCTTTTTATCCTGTTCGATAAACCAAGTATCGCCTAAAAGAGCAACCTTATAAAACCAATAAGCTCTAATGGTAAAAAACGAAAAAAATATTAAAGATATAAGTCGAGATGACGATAAATTTAATAAGAGACAAAAGAAGCCTTGATAATTAAATAAAATAAAAGGCCGGTCTCTTTAATTAAAAAATTAGGAGAGATTAAAATGGCTTTATATGTAAATACGAATGTGTCCTCGCTGAATGCTCAGCGACAATTAACAAGTAGTGGTAAGGCATTAGACACTGCTTTTCAAAGGTTATCTTCCGGTCTGCGTATTAACAGTGCGGGCGATGATGCGGCAGGTTTGCAAATTTCCAATCGATTGACTTCCCAGATTAATGGTTTGAATCAATCTATTCGAAACGCAAACGATGGTATCTCTTTAGCTCAAACGGCAGAGGGAGCGCTTCAAGAAACAACAAACATGCTTCAGCGCATGAGAACCTTATCTATTCAATCTGCAAATGGTTCAAACGCTGATGAAGACCGTATAGCACTGCAACAAGAAATGGGCCAACTGGCACATGAAATTAACCGAATTGCTGATATTACCACTTTTGGTGGGCGAAGCCTTCTAGATGGAAGCTATCAAGGTATTTTCCAGGTGGGGGCTGATGCCAATCAGACGATCAGTTTCTCGATGGAATATGGTGGTGTTAATAACTCGATTAACCTTGTAGGTAACGGTGGATTTACCGTTTCAGGCCTAACCTCTGGTGTTCCTTATGAGGAGCCGGAAAAAGAGCCTGTTCAAGTGATTCCAACTGAGCAAGGTGGTTTTGTGAATCAATATGGTGATGCAATAAACGAGCAAGGCCATTTGATTAATGAAAACGGCGAGCTGATTAATGAAGAAGGGAAGCTAGTTAATGAGAACGATGACTTAATCGACGAGCAGGGTCGTCTGATTAATGAACATGGTGTTCTGATTGATGAGACTGGTACTCCGATTAATGAAGATGGTACGCCAAGAGAAGATGTCGTTAATGAAGACGGTACTATTCTGAATGCTGACGGTACCACAACATTAAACGATGGAAGCATTTCCTTCCCGGATGGACGTGTTGTACAACCGGATGGATCTATCACGCATCCAGATGGAACGATTAATCATCCAGATGGCTCTGTTACGCAGCCTGATGGAACGGTAATTGAGGCAGAGAAGAAGTATGGTACGCCTTTAATTACAGCAGACTCTGTATCGATTACCGATGTGAAAAACTCACAGAGTATGATCGCTATGTTGGATGTGATGATTCAAGCAGTTGACTCAAAGCGAGCGGAATTAGGTGCTGTACAGAATCGCTTTAGCTCAACAGTTAACAACTTGTCTAGTATTTCAGAGAACGTATCTGCTGCACGATCTCGAGTCAGAGACGCTGATTATGCTGCAGAAACGGCAGCACTAACAAGCTCACAAATTATTCAACAAGCGAGTTCTACGATCCTAGCGCAAGCGAATCAAAGACCGCAGGCAGCATTAGCATTGTTGGGTAATTAATTTTTCGGTGAGGACTCTCTACTTTAGATTGTAAATTGAGGTGTGAGCCCTTCTCGGATTGTAGGCAACTTCTCTCTCCTAGAGGTGCCTTTTAGCCGGGAGATATTCTCCCGGCTTTTTTTATGCCAAAAATTTGTGATTTTGTGTGTTGATGGGAATGGCGTATTTAATGGAGTTGCAAAGTGAAATTGTTGTAGTGGGAATCTATTAGGCTAATGCCATAGTTAGCTTGTTGGCTGAGTTTAGGAATTTAGGACTCAGTGATATTAGGTCAATTATGAGATTAGCTTAGAAGAACAAAAATGCTTGAGAGAGGGTTCTTGTAGGTCATTGTTTTGTAGAAAAAGTGTTGCTAAGGAAGTTGTGGCTAGGCTAAAGGGGATGAGTCTCGCTTGAATTGTATCGAGGCTTATCAGTGCCTGAATAAGAGACTGCTTCATTATTAAAGGCTTACTACTAGATTGCTTGATAGGAACGTCATTCGTAAATAGATGGCGGCAAGAAAATTACTTGAGGCTTGCAGTCAAAGAAAAGGAGGTCATTTTGTATCTTAGTAAATGCGCTTCATTTTGAAGGGCGGATGAGAGGATACATAGTGACATGTTTGGAGCGAAGAATAGATTGTTGAGGCTCACTTTACTAAGTTATTTGACTTGTTTAGAGGTTGCTATTTGAGCACATGAAATGAGTCGTAAGGTGAGAAATGTGGCTATCTATCGCTTCTTTGCTGGAGCTTGGTCAATAGATTAAAGATAAATTAGCGGGAAGCTTGAGTGCGAAGTTGATGATGTTCACTGGTGGCTTTGATTAAGCGTTTTTTGTTACGAGTAGTGAATTCTTAAATGAGAGCTCTTTGGCCAGATCAAGATCGTAATCATTCGATTATGAGTGAAAGCATCGAACTCAGTTTTGACCGAGGTTAAAAAGTGAATGCTTTTGGCTTTGGGGGGCTGGGATAGTGAGAGAAGAAATAGATGGATATTTGGAGGGCCTGGATATCTGTTAACAGTGTTTGGGTGGGAATCTCACGTTTATTGTCAGACCTTATTTTCATGAGAGTGATTCTATCTGTGTTGTTATTAGTTTGGTATTACAGAGGGAGCAAGCTCAAGGTAAAAAGTAGATTAGCAAATGACTCCTTTAAATAAAGAATGTTTGAGGTTTAACGGCATTTAGCTTGTCTAAATGATTGCTGTTTGTATTGTGGGATTAATGAATTCGAGTGATATCGAAGGTGGATTTATAGAGAAATTTTAACGAAATGCACGCTCGGAAAGAGCGAAAAATACCTATATCGCAGTGCGCAAAGAGATTGTGTCAGATGACCTGATCTTATGGGGCGGCGAGTCCGAATTTGAAGGCATGAGAAATCTGTCTCAATGGTCTTGATGCTTGCTAATAGTAGCTGCCTTGGGGAGCAAAATAATGGTGTCTTTGATCGCTAGATTTTTGTTTTCTATAAGGTTTTATCTTAATCGCGTCTCAATGTATGTGGGCGTTGATCCGGATAAAGATGCTTTTGCGTAGCGTAAGCAAGTGCTGATGTTATTTGGCAGGGTAGCTTTGTGCCTAAATGCCAAGGGCATGATCATCAAGTGTCGGCTTAGTCGGCAGCATCAGTATATCTGAGTGATAGCAGGCTGCAAGTTGCTTTTTATTTTTGGGTTGTTGCCGGGTTGAGCCTATGAAGGAGCGTTGCTTTTTTTGTTGGTTTGGGTCATGCCTAACTCATAAAACTGCCGCTTACTTTGGTGAAGCTTAGTCTTGTTCGAACAAATTTGGTGAGCTGTCTAAAGGATCCTGTTGATTGTTTTAGTGATTAAGGATGTGGGCAAGGACTTACTGAAATGATGTTTTTCGAATAAGCGGAGAAGCGATATTGCAAGCTTAGTTTTGAGTGATTGCACATAGATAGATTACTAGTCGATTGGTTGATTAATGCAATGCGTATTCTGTGTTCATTGTGAATTAAGTTGTAACCGAGCTGGCTAACTGAATGGCACAAAACTGAGATTTTTAGAGAAAGTGATTTGTTCGCAGCTTCTCTGTAATGGTGTTACTTGCTACTTGATCGTTTTTCGCTGACTTGTGTCAACTCAGTCATCGTGCTGTCAGGTTGAGAGGGGATGTCCCTTATTGGAATTAGTGCGATTAGTGAGATTTTTTATGATAGCTAGGCTGTGAGGTTCGGACTCTAGCTCGTATTTTGGCGGACTAGTTAAGGTCGCTTGGCTAAGTGCTATCGAGTAAATGAATTTGTGTTGCGATAGTCGGTTGTTTTTGCGCCACCTGAGACGGTTTTGATCGCAGTGGTGTTGGCTAAAGCGCGCAAATCGCAATGGCAAGGCATTGCCCCTTCTGAAGGGGTAAAAGGTCGCCGCTTAAAGGGGTGTTTTTTGCCTAAGGTGGTGCTTTTTTGTTGTGCTTAAAAGAATAGGAAGTGTGTGAAAAGGCGTTTCTTTTGGCTGTGCTTTTTATATGTGCACGAATGTGCGCTTTTTTTGGTTTTTTTATCGCTTTATAGCGTTAAAAAGGCATTTTTAGAAAAAAAATCAAATAATTTAATTGTTTTTGTTTTTCTTGTTAAAACAATTAGTTAAGGCATTTTTTTGCCGCTTTGAGGGAGGTTTTTTTCCGCTTTGAGGAAAAAAGATTCCCAAACTGACTAAAGGTTTTCAAAACCTTGTCGAAAACTTTATACGATCTGCTTTTGGCAGCTTTTAAAAAACTAGGAGGCTATAATGGCTCTTTACGTAAATACAAATACTTCGTCAATCAATGCTCAGCGTCAGTTGATGAATTCAAGTAAATCTTTGGATACGTCTTTCCAGCGCTTGTCTTCTGGTTTACGTATTAACAGTGCGGCAGATGATGCGGCAGGCCTTCAGGTTTCTAACCGTTTGACTTCTCAGGTTAATGGTTTGAATCAGGCGGTTCGTAACGCGAATGATGGTATTTCTGTTGCACAAACTGCGGAAGGTGCATTAGACGAAACTACTAATATGTTGCAACGTATGCGTACTTTGTCTATTCAGTCTGCAAACGGTTCTAACTCTGATGATGACCGTAAAGCGCTTCAGCAGGAAGTGACTCAGTTGTCTACTGAGATTGATCGTATCGCTTCGGATACTACCTTTGGTGGACGAGCATTACTTGATGGAAGCTATAATGGTGTTTATCAAGTTGGTGCGGATGCTAATCAAACAATCAGCTTTGACCTAAGTCAAGGTGAAAATCAGGATTATGCCGGTAATGGCGGTTTTACTATGGCTGGTTTGTCCTCTAACGCTGAAGAGGAAGCACAGTACCAAGCAGAAGTGGACAGTTATGATGCCCGAGTAGCTGACTATGAAGCTTCGAAAGCTGCAGCCGAAGCAAATGGTGAGGAGTTTGACGGTACTCCACCAGCAATGCCTGAGCCACCGGCAAGCCGATCAAGCAGCTTTGGTGATACAGAAGAGGGGTTTGGTACTCCGTCTGTAACCTCAATGCAGAATGCTCAAAGTATGATTGATATTTTAGATAATATGATTGCTGCTGTGGGTTCTAAGCGTGCGGAATTGGGTGCGATTCAAAACCGATTGGGTTCCAGTATTAGTAACTTGAGTAATATTTCTGAAAATGTATCGGCTGCACGTTCTCGTGTACGTGATGCTGATTTTGCAGAAGAAACTGCTCAACTTACAAGTTCACAGATTCTACAGCAAGCAAGTTCATCTATCTTGGCTCAAGCGAATCAACGTCCACAAACAGCGTTGTCTCTATTGGGTTAATATAGCGATACAAAAAGCTGGAACCTCGTTCCAGCTTTTGTTTCTTTTAGAGGGCTACTTATATGTCAATTAATTCTAGTGATTTTTCTAAGCAGTCTGTAGGGGTTGTTGCGACTAGACAAGATCAACGTATGGGCGAGCAATTTAGATCGCAGCAGGACGCAGGTGCTAAAACCGTTCAAAATTTGTCCGATAGTAATAAAGCCAATAATCAAAATAAACAAGGATTTACTGGAACTACAAAGATAGATAGAGAGGCCGTTGAGAGTGCGAATCGCAAAATGTCTCAATTAAATGTTCAACTATCATTTGAAATGACCGAAGATCGTAGTAAAAATATTGTTAAGGTATTGGATCAAGCAACCGGTGATGTAGTTCGACAAATGCCGACGGAAGAGTTTCTAAAGATGTCGGAACGAATTGATGCTATTATGAATCAATTAAGTGATGTTAAAGGGACATTGGTTAATAGTGAAGTTTGATTTGTTTTGAGAATAAGCAGTTTTTGCTGGGAGATTTAGTATGGCAATTGGCTCATTGGGTGCAGGTTCAGGAATGGATCTAGAAAGCCTCGTAAGTGATATGGTGAGCGCCAGACGAGATACAAAAGTAAAATTATACCAAGACAAATTAGCAGGCTATGAAGCTGAGCTCTCTGCTCTAGGGACAGTGAGCTCTGCTATCGACAATTTTAAAAATTATGTTAAAGATCTGAATAAAGAAGAGCTTTTTTCAGGTCGTAACGCCGTTATTGAAGGTGATGATGGGACAACATTCTCTGTCACACCTGACAAAACAGCATCGACAGATCAATACTCAATTCAAGTAAATCAGCTAGCCAAAGGTAGCCGATTAATTTCTGATATTTCCTCTTTTTCATCTAGAGATGAAGTCGTCACCTCTTCTGGTGGTAAGTTAAGCCTATCAATTGGTGAAAAAAGCTTTGAGATAGAGGTTAAGCCGGATACAACGTTATCTGGACTTCGGGAGCAAATTAATGCCGAAGGGAAAGATCATGGTGTCTCAGCTAACCTTGTAAATGATGGTGAAGGTCATACTTTTTTTACCATTACCTCAACAACCACTGGGGAAGGCAATACACTGCATATTGACAGTAGTAACCTAACACTTGACAGTGCAGCTCTTGGCGGCTTTTTTCCAGGCATGAGTGTTTCTGAGGGTGGAGAAGCCCAGGATGCATTCATTACGGTAGATGGTATTACTGTTCGTAGTGATTCTAATAATTTTGATGATGCTATTGCTGGTTTATCAATAGAGGCATTAGACGTATCAAATGGTCCTGCAAAAGTTGCCGTAACTTACAATCAGGAGCAGGTTAAAGAGACCATGCAGGGATTTGTTGGCGCCTATAATGATTTAATTACGGTATTCAAACAAAGTACTGCGAGAGGAGCCGTATTAAATGGTAATAGCATGATACGGAATTTAAGCAGTTCGTTGGCTGGTGAGCTAATGTCTACTCATGCGAGTGATGACAGCCCATTTACCTCAATTTTTGATGTCGGTGTTGATTTGCAAGACAACGGGATGCTTGCCTTTGATGAAGACAAGTTTAATCGTGCTGTAGAATCTGATTTTGACAGTGTTGCTACACTGTTTGTCGGGTCAAATGGTTTAGCTAAGTCTCTGGATGTTTTATTAGATAACTATGTTGGCCCTAGAGGAATGAATAATACCCTAAAGGATTCCGTAAACAAGTCGATAAATGATACAGAAGAGTCACTTTCTGACTATGAAGAACGTATGGAAAAGTATGAAGCATCTTTACGAAGCAAGTTTACTAGTCTCGATACACAACTAGCAAACATGAATGCTCAAGGTGACTATCTTAACTCTATGCTGACTAAACTTTAAAACTGCGATTTGTTGGTTTTGTAGATATTATTGAGGTTGTTATATGTACGGGAAAAAAGGGATTCAGGCCTACAAAAAGGACTCATTAAAATCCGATTTGGCCTCGGCAGACCCTCATAGGGTGATACAGCTTTTGATGCAGGGCGTGTTGGACCGATTAGCGTTAGGAAAAGGCTATATTGAGCGTTCAGATTGGGAAGGGAAAGCGGCAGCGCTTACTCGTTCAATTGAAATAATAAATGCGCTAAGAGATGGTTTGGATCGTGATGCTAACCCTGAACTTGTCGATAATTTAGATAGTTTATACGATTATATGATCGTACGTATTAACGAAGCGAGTGTTTCAAAAGACTGTGCTGTTATTGATCAAGTTATTGCCTTGATGTTACAAATTAAGGGGGCTTGGGATTTGATAACAGAGGCGGATAAACAACAGGCTTATCATACAGCAAATAATGAGTCTGCTGGTGCGGTGAATGCATGATATAGGAAGGTTATCCAAATTAGTGGATGACCTGCAACAAGCTGTTTTATCAAAAGATATAGAAGAAATTTTGCACTTGTGCTCGGAGTATAATGATTTTATTTATTCTCTTGTTCCTGAAAAAAAACACGCCTTATTTAGTGAAAAAGTAAAAGCTCTCATTGTTATACATCAATCAGCTGTTCAGCTGGTAAAAGAGAGCCACCTCGAAATGCAAGATCAGTTGTACCAGTCCATCAAAGTTCGAAAAAGTATAAGCAAATATAAAGGCATAAAGCATGCAGAATGATAAGCAGGCTACGAAAATTGAGCATGCAGAAAATTTTCTAGAAAGCTTTAGAGCAGGTGTTGCTCGGTTAAAAGAAAAAGATCATGAACTGACAGACCGTTATATTAAAAATATGACGATGTTTTCTGAAGTCATGCCTCACATCTACGAAGAGTTAAAAGATTACGTACCTAAAAAACGTTATGTCTACATGGAAGAAGCGGGAGACATGAACGTATACAGAGAAGACATTGGGGCTTCTCTTTTCTCTACTTCACCTAGATCCCAAGCAACAGAAAAAGTTGATTACGCGTTAGCGTATCCCGTAAAGACATTGCTTAATCTCGAGCGTTCAGTCGGTAATCAGAGTCGTCATGTATTCTATAGCAATAAAATTTTAGATGAGATTGAGCGTCAGAATAAAGGAATGCAGAAGCAAGAAGGGTGGCCTGATTTTGTTGGAGCGACCATTGTTTTTGGTATAGAGCTTGGATATCAACTTGAGCTGTTGTTAGAGCAGAGAGAAATCAAGCATTTATATTTATATGAGAGTGACTTAGATTTTTTCCACTATTCATTGTATGCAATTGATTGGGAAAATATTCTTGAGTATTTCAATCAAGATGGTCGCACTGTCCACTTCTTTCTAGGGATTCAACCGGAAGAATTTACGGACACTTATCTCTTGCAATTACAGGAAAATGGTTACTTTTTAGCTCCTGAAACATACCTGTTCATGGGTTATAAAAGTCCAGAAAATAATAAGGCCTTTGAGTACTTTAAGAAGCACTACTCTCGTCAAGTAATGGGGTGGGGGTTCTTTGATGACGCCTTGATTGGTATTGCTCAAGGACTTCGTTCATTGCCTAAGACTAAGTTAGCGCATTTTCAGGGGCGAGATGCTATACCAAAGTCAGTAACGAATATTCCAGTTTTTATTCTCGGAAATGGCCCTTCGTTAGATCAGAGCATCGAATTGATCCAAGCCGTTCGCAACCAAGTTCTATTGATTTCGTGCGGCTCAACCTTAAATACGCTTCATAAATTAGGGATAACCCCTGATCTTCATGTTGATATTGAACGCATGAAACAAACCGTCGATAAATTTCTATTTTTAGATAAAGAATATTTAAAAGGTATATGGGGGCTAACAGTCGATGTTATGCACCCTGAATTTTTTGATTATTTTGATCGTACTGGGATGGGGTTGAAACCGGGGGAAGCTGTTACGTCATTAATCCTGAGTCAGGCAAGGGATCATGGCGATCAAAAAAATTATGTACAGTTAAATTTTTGCAACCCTATTGTGGCAAATCTGGCTTTGTCATATGTGCATTTATTTGGTTTTAACAACGTTTACTTTATCGGGGTTGATAATGGGTTTAAAGATAAATCCAGCCACCATTCAGTACACAGTGGTTATTATAAAGATGGTAAAGAGACCGGTTTTCAGACATTTCAGGAAGCTAAGTTGGTAGAACGTGAGGGGAACTTTGGTGGCACGGTTTACGCTACTGGAATAATGGATACCTCTCGAGTTCAGCTAGAATCATTAATTCGTTTACTAAAAAAACGTCGAAATTTTGAGAGCTATAATTTATCAGATGTCGCAAAAATAGAAGGTGTGACGCCTTTGAGAGTGGATGATGTTCTGATAACAAACCCTGAAATTGATAAAGCCAAGGTGATTGCTCTTCTGGAAGACGTGTTTTTTACAGAGCCACCAGAGTGTTTGCTAAATGAAACGGCAGAGTCGCTCATTTCAGTTGAAGATTTCAGTAAGATGAGTCATGAATTACAACAAGGGTGGGACGAAAATTTTACCACTCGTGAGCAAGTCTGCGATTTACTGTGGTCTCAACATCGTCATATTTTCTTTTTAAAAGGCAGTGTGCACCGACACATTCATGATCTTTTATTAGGATCTTTTACCTATTCTGCATTCTTGATAGTGCAATTCTTATTTGCATACAAAGATGAGCAGGAAACCGTAAAACGTGCTCGTCATCTATTTGAGCCTTGGTGTGAATTTTTGCAAGAAATGCCAAACATGCTTCAACAAGCATCCGAATACGTCGATCAGGGTAATGATCACCTTATTACTTACTACAATGGCTAATTATGTTTGAATCTTCGCCTTTTATTATTGCTGAATTGTCTGGTAACCATGATCAGGATTTTGAATTAGCAAAAGCCATGATTCACGCCGCGGCAGAAGCTGGGGTGGATGCCATTAAGTTGCAGACCTATACCGCTGATACCATGACGTTGGATGTGCGTGAAGGTGAATTTATGGTGTCGGAAAGCGATAGCCTTTGGAAAGGCAATAATTTATACGATTTATATGCCAAAGCCTCGACCCCTTGGGAGTGGCATCAGCCTTTGTTTGAGTTGGCTGAGTCATTGGGGTTGGTGGCGTTTAGTTCGCCGTTCGATTTGACCGCGGTGGCATTTTTAGAAACCCTCAATGTGCCTTTGTACAAAATTGCCTCCTTTGAGATGACGGACATTCCATTGATTGAAGCGGTCGCTAAAACCGGCAAACCCATCATTATGTCGACGGGGATGGCGACCAAAGAAGAGATCGATGACGCCGTGGCGACCATTCGAGCCATTGGCGATAACCCTTTAACCTTGCTCAAATGTACCAGTACTTACCCGGCAAAAATTGCGGACTCAAATCTGCTGACCATGGCGGATTTAGCTGCGCATACTGGCTGTCCTGTTGGCTTGTCAGATCACACTAAAGGATTAGGTGTGGCGGTGGCCGCGACCGCGTTGGGGGCAAATGTGATCGAAAAGCATTTCGTCTTAGACCGGCAGGCGGGTGGTGTGGATGCTGAGTTCTCAATGGAACCGGCGGAAATGAAAGCCATGGTTGAGGCTTGCCGTGATGCCCATGCCTCATTGGGCAAAGTAATCTATGGTGGTTCTGATGCAGAACAGGCGGCGAAGAAATACCGTCGTTCCATTTACCTCACAAAAGATTTGCCCGCAGGTACTGAACTGACAGAAAATCACTTGCAAATTATTCGCCCAGCTTTTGGTTTGGCGCCAAAGCACTGGCCAAAAGTGTTGGGTAAAACGCTTTCAGTCGATGTCAAAAAGGGCCAGCCATTGGCGTGGGACTTATTGGCATGATGGTCTTGGTTCGTGCTGATGCTTCTGTGGAAATTGGCATGGGGCATAGAGTGCGATGCCAGGCTTTGATGTCCGCATTTGAAAAACAAGGTTGGCAATGTCAATTTGTGGTTCAACGGCAATGTAAAGCCTTTGCGAATGAAGCCGACTTGATTATTGATCACGAGTCGGCTTTTTTTTCTATGGCAAAGCAGGTGGACTTAGTCATTCTTGATCATTACGCTTATCAGGCACAAGACATCGCCGAACTCTATCAGCACCAGCCCAATTTGTTGGTGTTGGATGATATGAATGACAGAGGAACCTTTCCGGCCAAATGGCTTTTGAACCCACTGCAAGAAGACTATTCAAAGCAAATCCAACGGCCTTTAATCGGCAGCCAATATACTTTGTTGAGAGATGAATTTATTCATGCCGTAAAAAGCCCTTCCGCAGACAAACTGCTCATTACCATGGGGGGAACTGATCCATTAGGTTTGACGTTACCGATTGTGGAGCATTTGATGGCGGCGGGCTTTGCTGCACAAAATATCGTGGTGTTAATGGGGGCGAATGCGAAACAAGCCAAGCAAGTGAGGCAATTGTGCCTACAACATGGAATCAGCTTTCATCAAGGTTTGAGGGAAGTCAGTGTGGTAATGAAGGACGCTAAATTGGCTATCTCGGCGGCGGGCAGTACCTTATACGAATTAGCTTGTCTTGGTGTACCGGCTATTTTTGCGCAAATAGCGGATAATCAAACTCGCTCATTAGAGCAGCATTTGCCTTTAAACTGGTGTCGATCCATTCGATTTGATCACCTTTCTAAAGACCAATTGAGTACACAGATTAGTCAGCTTGTGGTGATGGCCTTAGAGGCTTGGGAGAATTCAGATTGGCTTGAAAAGGCTAGTCTGACCGCTCAACATTTGGTGGATGGTAAGGGCGCTGAGCGTGTTGTGGCTGAGGTCATGCGGCACGACTAACTTTGGTGTTTTTGCAATGCCATCAATTGTGTGAGACGAAGCCAATCTTCTTCTGTGTCTAGATCCTGAATCCGGTGTCTTGGTAATAATAATGGCTTAGAGCTGGGGCCGAAAATATCACGGTTAAACCAGTCATCTGGGCGAGCCCAATAAAACTGCCCAGCATCATGAATTGCTTCAACCAAATCCTGTGAACGTTTGCCAATGTGTTCTGGAAACATTGGGGCTAATTCACCCGTTTCGGTCGTATGTAATGCCCGTAGAATGGGAAAGTCGAACGTGGTAGCGGAAAAGCAAAAGCCTTTTTGAGGGAGGGATTCCAAACCCGCGAGTAAATCTTTTTCGGTTAGCAAAGGGCAGGTTGCGTAAATTAAGCAGGCGACGTCTGGCATTTTGCCTTCAGCACTTAAAAAGTTCAGAGCATGTTGCATCACAGGTGTGGTACCAGTGGTGTGATCAGCCAGCTCTGGAGGGCGTTCAAATGGGGTTTCTGCGCCGAAATACCGAGCAATTTCTGCAATGTCATTATCATCGGTTGACACAATGATTCGATCAAACAGTTTGGATTTGAGTGCCGCTTCAATGGAATAGGCAATGAGCGGCTTGCCATTGAGTAAGCGAATATTTTTGCGGCTGATTCGTTGAGAGCCACCGCGAGCTGGGATGATCGCCACACGATAGGATGTATTGTCTAACATTAGTTGATCACTCCATGGTCTTGTAATGCTTGTGTTAGTGCTTTGATTACTGTGTCTTGCTGCGCCTGAGTTAAATCATAAAACAAGGGCAAGCTTAAGGTTCTTTGATAGTAGCTTTCTGCTATGGGGAAATCGCCCCATGCAAAACCGAGCGCCTGATAATAAGGCTGTGTATGCACTGGAATGTAATGAACCTGAGTGCCAATACCGGCCAACCGTAAGGCATCAAATACCGCCTTCCTTGAGTTATGATGTGCTTTAGGAAGCAGTATTGGGTATAAGTGCAGCGCTGAATGGGTGTCAATATCTTGTTGAGGAAGCGTGATAGGTAAGTGTTTCAACTTGTCTGAATAATATTCAAATTGAGCATGACGTTGCGCAATAAAGTCGTCTAACTTGGTTAACTGAGACAGACCTAATGCCGCTTGTAACTCGGTCATGCGGTAGTTGAAGCCTAGGCTGTGTTGTTCGTAATACCAATCGCCAGGGTGTTGGCTTAATACTTCTGGGTCTTTTGTCGTGCCTTGCTGTGCATGCGTTCGCATGTGATTGGCGTATTCAGAAGAATTCGTGGTGGCCATGCCACCTTCACCCGATGTGATGATTTTGACAGGGTGGAAGCTGAACACACAAATGTCACTGTAGCGACAGTCGCCAATTGGTTTACCTTGGTATTGTCCGCCAATGGCATGAGACGCGTCTTCAATAATCTGAAAACCGTACTCTAAGCTAAGTTGATGGATGGCCTTCATATCACAGGATTGGCCAGCAAAATGCACCGGGATGACCACTTTAGGCAAACGATTGTCGAGCTTAGCTTGGGTTAATTTTTTGGCCAATGCATTAGGACAAAGATTGTATGTCACTGGGTCTATGTCGACAAAATCCACCTTGGCAGAACAATAACGGGCACAATTGGCTGAAGCAATAAAAGTATTGGGAGACGTCCATACCCAATCACCTTGTTGGACACCTAATGCTAGACAGGCCAAATGTAAGGCGGAAGTAGCACTGTTTGCCGCAACAGCGTGTCGAGCATGTACCTTAGTTGCCAGTGCTTGCTCGAACGCGGTCACCTTGGGGCCTTGAGTAAGGTGAGAAGATGTCAGTACTTCTGTCACGGCATCGATATCGGCCTGATCTATGGTCTGACGACCATAAGGAATAAACTCAGTGGCCATCATCAAACGCCAAAATCTCTTCCACACTTAGAAAGTGAGGGTTACTACCAGATTGATACTCGTACCCAGGTGTGACTAAACGGCCATTTTCACCCAGTGCATTCAGACCAAAATTCATATCTTCCTGATGGAACTTGATGCTGGGGGCAATGACATAATGATCATCGAATTCGAATGTGTGGAAAGAATCGTCAGCAGGGCACATGACTTCATGAAGTTTTTCGCCAGGGCGAATGCCGACTTCTTTGGTTGGCAGGTCTGGGGCGTAAGCGGTTGCTAGGTCCATGATTTGCACGGATGGAATTTTCGGGATGAAGATTTCCCCCCCCTGCATACGCTGGAAGTTTTTCAACACAAAGTTGACGCCCATGGGTAAAGTGATCCAAAAGCGTGTCATTTCTGGGTGTGTGATCGGAATGGCGTCAGCACCATCGGCGACCAGTTTTTGGAAGAAAGGCACAACCGAACCGCGTGAACCGACGACATTGCCATAACGAACGACGGAAAAGCGAGTTCGTCCTTGTCCCACCATGTTGTTGGCGGCAACAAATAGTTTATCTGAAGCCAATTTGGTCGCACCGTACAGATTAATAGGCGCTGCGGCTTTATCGGTGGATAAGGCAATGACTTTCTCGACATCGTTGGCGATGGCTGCTGCGATGACATTTTCGGCACCATGAATGTTGGTTTTAATGCATTCCATAGGGTTGTATTCGGCCGCTGGAACTTGTTTTAGGGCTGCCGCATGAATCACAAAATCCACGTCTCGCATGGCTTGTGTCATACGGTCTTTATCACGTACATCACCGATGAAATAACGCATACAAGGTGCATCAAAATCCTGTTGCATTTCATACTGTTTTAGCTCGTCGCGGGAATAAATAACCAGTCGCTTGGGTTGGTAATTGGCTAAAAGAGTTTTGACATACTGGCGGCCAAAAGAGCCTGTGCCACCAGTAATAAGAATACTTTTGTTATTAAACATGAATGAATACCAAACCAAGTAAATAAATGAATCGTCGACCTAAAAGTACAAAACGCAGTCATAAAGACTGTCCTTCTGTATCGGCTAGTGTGATGGAAACATTAATTAAATCAAGCGTCTGTTTATGACTTATGGGCTTCACGTGCCGTGCAGCCGATAACATGATCATTGACCATGCCGGTTGCCTGCATAAAGGCGTAGCAGGTCGTCGCACCTAAGAATTTGAATCCTCGTTTTTTTAAGTCTTTTGAAAGCAGCGTAGAAAGTTCCGTTAGGGCAGGAACGTCTTTGGCTGAGAGGGGATGATTATCAATAACTTTATGGCCTGAAAAAGCCCAAAAATAATCACTAAAAGAACCAAATTCGTCGACTATCTTTAAAAAGGCGTTTGCATTGTTGATGGTCGCTTCAATCTTTGCTCGATGACGAACAATGCTCTCATCCTGTAACAAGCGAACCACGTCTTGCTCCGTCATGTTAGCGACTTTATGCGGATCAAAATCATGAAAAGCAGCACGATAACCGTCTCTTTTTCGCAAAATGGTAATCCAGCTTAGACCTGCTTGAGCGCTTTCGAGTACAATACATTCAAATAAGCTGTGGTCATCATAGATCGGGATTCCCCATTCAGTGTCATGATAATGAATGTACTCAGGAGATCCTAAACACCAGCTACAACGTAGGTTATCCATTGACGTGCTCCTTCATAGGAATAATTGATCTGTAGCAAAACACCATAATACAAATAGCCAAGCATTAGTAGAATCGGATGGGACAATCGAGTATGAAGTTTACGCCAAGTTATCGTCGCGAAGATGTTGAAGTATTGCAGGACGAATGCGTTTATAAAGGCTTCTTTGAAATGCGCAAATTGACGTTAAGACACAGGAAGTTTAATGGTGATTGGAGCCAACCAATGACCAGGGAAATGATGGTTCGGAACGATGCGGTTTGCGTTTTGTTGTTTGATCCAAAAGTCGATAAGGTCTTGTTAATAGAGCAATTTCGTCCAGCAGTCTTAAGAAATTCCTCTCCTTGGTTGCTGGAGCTCGTGGCCGGTATGGTAGAAGAAGGCGAGCAGGATGAAGACGTTGCGCGCCGTGAAGCGATGGAAGAAGCTGGTGTTGAAGTAAAACGCCTTGAATACATGTTTAAGTTTGTGCCGTCACCAGGCGGGCTGGTGGAGTATCTGCGTATGTACGCAGGGGAGTTTGATGCCAGTTTGGTTGATGTAACACGAACACATGGTTTAGACGATGAAAATGAAGACATTAAATTGCATCTTATGACGGCACAGGAAGCCATTGATTTGCTGCGCCAAGACATAGAAAACGCCAGTACCATAATGGGGTTGCAATGGTTTGCCTTGAATAAATCAGAGCTTGTTAAAAAGTGGCAAACGGTGTGAGTAAGGCAATGATAAAAGACAACTTAAAGGATTTAAGAAAGAGACCAATGTTGGAGCCTGTGGTTGGCTTAGTGTCATTCTTATTCATGTGCATGAATGTGTGTTTCTGGTCTTTAATGGCTCACTTGTTCGCGCCACTGTTATTGGGCAGTGCGAAGCATAAAGCCCTAGCGGAAGACTATTTTGATCGCTTATTTAATGGTTGGGTGAGTGCGAATGAATGGTGGTTCCAAACTGTGCTGGATATACACTGGGATTTGGATGACAGTATGCCCAGCGACTTCAGTCGTTGGAATTTAATGGTGTCCAATCATAGGTCTTGGGTCGATGTATTTATTATCTTGGCGCAAATTAAAGGTCGACGGCCTTTACCGAGAGTCTTCATGAAGCAAGCCTTATTCTGGATGCCATTTGTCGGCACGGCGACTTATATTATGGGCTTTCCCTATATGAAACGTTACAGTAAAGAGACCTTGGCGAAGAAGCCTCATCTTGTCGGCAAAGATTTGGAAACGACACGACGTTCTTGTGAGCGACTTTTAAATCGCCCTAATTCAATTCTAACCTTTGTGGAAGGGACGCGTTTTACTCAACGAAAGCATCAAGCTCAAGGTTGTGAATATAGCAATTTACTCAAGCCTAAAGCGGGTGGTGTGGCGTTTATCTTGCAAACTATGCCACATAAAATCACCAGTATTACGGACATCAATGTCTTGTATGATCAGGCCAACATTTCCGGTTGGGATGTATTGTGTGGGCGTTTGAGTAAAGCAAAAGTGATGACGCGCGAAGTCGCTTTACCAGATCGATTTTTAGCACCGGAGTTTCGCCCAACTGATAACGACAGAGAGGTGTTTTTTGACTGGTTTAACCTATACTGGCACGACAAAGATGTCAGAATGGGTTATCAATTAGAGGCTTTGACAACGAAAGACGCCTGTACGGATAAATCGATTTCTGAAGGAAATACTTAACTTGAATGATTGACGTGATGAAAAAAGCAAACAAGCAATATGTCCCAGATCTGGTTAGCTTACAGCTGCTCGGCGAATTAAATTATCGTCGGATCGGTCGGATTATGCGTGGCCAAGAGGACGCTGTGGAATGGCATTTTTCAATCCATTCGAATGGCGATCAGGAAAGCCGTTTGCGACTCACTCTTGGTCAGGAAAGTAAATTCACTTCAGAGATGGCGTTAGAGTTTGGTCCACAAACCGAAAAAAAATTGTTGTTTGAAACCTCATTGTCTATGACGATTCGTTTGTATCATGATGTGGGCATTGCTGAAATAACCGATGGTCATCGCCAGTACAGTGGGGTTTACCCTTATCCAAATGATGCCATGTTGCATCGGGATGAAAAATTTCGTCTGAATCAGCAGTTGGCAGACTTGCTAGAGCTTTGCCTGAAACAGGGACACAGGTTAAACAATCCTTTACCTTTTCAATTTGCCTAATTCCTATTTGCTTAAGAGAGGATTAAATGGCGGTTTTAATCTACATTCATGGTTTTAACAGCTCAGAGTGTTCTCATAAAGCCAATGTCTTAAAACAAGCGGCACATTCCTTTCATGCAGAAGACACTTTTATTTCACCTAGGTTATCATGGCAGCCTAAATTGGCCATACAGCAACTTGAAGAACTAATAGAAGCCAACCTGTGGCAAGGCGTCACCTTAATAGGCAGTTCTTTAGGTGGTTTTTATGCTGTTTATTTGACGGAAAAATATGCTATCAAGAGCATTTTAGTGAATCCTGCGATGCAAGCGCCGATGTTACTTAAAGACTATTTAGGTCCCCAATTGAATCCCTATACAAATGAAATGTATGAGCTGACCGATGAGCACATGGTGGAATTAGAGGCGCTAGTGGTTGCCGCGCCGACATCGCCGCGTTATTGGTTAATGGTGCAGGAAGGGGATGAAGTATTGGACTACCGGGCCGCATTGCAAGCTTTTCCCGATGCGGCTAAATTGACGCACGAAAAGGGCGGTGATCATAGCTTCACAGACTTTCAACGTTTCAGTGCCGATATTTTTAAATTTGCTGAAATAACAACCAACTAAGATCATGCTTTTATTGCACTATTTCAAACTTTGTAAAAGCAGTGATAGACTCTAGTGCAATCTTTTTATACTCGCCTGCCATACCAAATGACAAAAGGTTGGCACGATCAACTTGGAAGAAAAAACTCGCATGTCAGTAAAAGAATATAACGCCGGATCGATAGAGGTTCTCAGCGGACTAGAACCAGTACAAAAGCGTCCTGGAATGTATACGGACACAACCCGTCCAAATCATCTTGGACAAGAAGTCATCGATAACTCAGTGGATGAAGCGTTAGCCAAACATGCCGATCGAATTGAAGTCATATTGTATAAAGATGGCTCATTGAGTGTGGAAGACAATGGCCGTGGTATGCCAGTGGATATTCACCCAGAAGAAGGTGTATCAGGGGTCGAATTGATTCTGACAAAGCTGCATGCTGGTGGTAAATTTTCTGGTGATAATTACCAGTTCTCCGGTGGTCTCCACGGGGTAGGGGTGTCCGTGGTGAATGCTTTGTCGACCTCGTTAGAAGTGTGGGTTAAGCGTAACGGAATTCAATACCATATTGGTTTTGAACATGGTTTTAAAACCTCCGAGTTAAAAGAAATTGGCACGGTTGGGAAGAAAAATACCGGAACTAAGGTCAAGTTCAGTGCCGATCCAAAGTACTTCGATAGTCCGAAGTTTTCCCTGTCTCGATTAAAGCATTTGTTAAAAGCCAAAGCGGTTCTGTGTTCTGGTTTGCATATGGTCTTTATTGACCAGAGTGGCAGCGAAGAAGAACGAGAAGAATGGTTCTTCCAAGAAGGACTGAATGATTACCTAGCTGCGGCGAATGAAGGCTTTGTTTTATTGCCTGAACAACCATTCGTGGGCGGTCTGACAGAAAAAACACAGGGCGTAGATTGGGCCGTACAATGGCTGCCTGAAGGTGGCGAGTTGGTGACAGAAAGTTATGTCAACTTAATCCCAACAGCACAGGGCGGTACCCATGTGAATGGTTTACGCACAGGATTATTGGATGCGATTCGGGAGTTTTGTGACTTTCACAGTCTGTTGCCCCGTGGCATTAAATTAACGGCGGAAGATGTGTGGGATCGTTGCAGTTATGTTTTATCTGCTAAGTTGCAAGAACCGCAGTTTTCTGGTCAAACTAAAGAAAGACTTTCATCTCGTCAAATCGTGCCTTTCATTTCTGCTACGGTAAAAGATGCGTTTAGCTTATGGTTAAACAAGCATGTAGAAGATGGTAAAAAAATCGCTGAGTTGGTCATTAATAGTGCTCAAAAACGATTGAAAGCCAGTAAAAAAGTGGTTCGTAAGAAAGTCACTCAAGGTCCGGCACTGCCAGGTAAGCTAGCAGATTGTGCTGGTCAAGATTCGACTCGAAGTGAGCTTTTTTTAGTGGAAGGGGATTCGGCTGGTGGATCGGCAAAACAGGCCCGAGAAAAAGACTTTCAAGCGATTTTGCCGTTGCGCGGTAAGATCCTAAATTCTTGGGAAGTGGACTCCGGTCAAGTATTAGCCTCGCAAGAAATTCACGATATCTCAGTGGCGCTTGGAGTCGATCCAAGTGATGAGGACTTAAGCAGTTTGCGTTATGGTAAGGTGTGTATTTTAGCCGATGCCGACTCAGATGGTTTGCACATCGCGACCTTGATTTGTGCTCTGTTTGTTCGTCATTTCCCCGCCTTAGTAAACAAAGGTCATGTTTTTGTGGCCATGCCACCTTTGTATCGAATTGATGTTGGCAAAGAAGTTCACTATGCGTTGGATGATGAAGAAAAAGACATCATCCTGCATAAGATTGCCGCGGAGAACAAACGCAGCACACCGAATGTACAGCGATTCAAAGGTTTGGGTGAGATGAATCCATCGCAATTGCGTGAAACGACAATGGCACCTGATACTCGCCGCTTAATCCAATTGACCATGGAAGATAAGCTGGATACAGACGAACTGCTCGATAAACTGTTGTCTAAGAAACGCGCAGGGGACCGTAAAAATTGGTTGGAAACCTACGGTAATCTAGCGATTGTGGATTAGTAAAAAGACCTTTCGTCTTCAATAAGGCGAGCTAAACTTAGAGTATTGTCCAATGAATTGGAATAAGTGAATGTCTGAAGAAATAGATGATGAAATTATCAGTGAAGAAGTGCTGTACGAAAAAATTGACCACTATTTACTGAAATTCGGTACAGACAGATCGCTGCTTTGTGTGTCTGAATTAGATGGTTTTCTGACCTCACTTGGCTGTTCTGCAAAAGAATTAGAGCCTGATCTCTGGCTTAATGCTATTTGGGGGGCTGACGAAGATCAGCCTGTCTGGGAGTCTGCGGAACAAGAAGATGAGTTCCTCAGCTTAGTGTTAATCATGTACATGGAAGCCATGAACAGCTTATTGTTCGGTGAGTTTAGCCCAGTTTATCTGGAGCAAGAATACGAAGGCGAATCTAAAATTCTTGTGGAAGAATGGTGTGCTGGTTTTGTGCGTGGTGCTAAGTTATTGGGGGTCGGCATTGGCGGTGATCGTGACTTTTTTGATGAGACATTAGCACCGGTTAGATTGTTTGGTACGGATGCCGGGATAGCCAAACTGAATAAAATGATGGAAGAAGAAGTGAGCTTTTGGCGAGAAATGATCGAGCCTTCAGTGCAACGCTTGATTCAACATTACCACCCAGAAATGCAGGTCGGTGAAAACGCTTCCGATACTCGTATTTTGCATTAATTGATACGGCGCTATGAATCAAAAAAACGGAGCAATCACATTGCTCCGTTTTTTATGCTTGCTACCTTGGCTTTAACCAACGACCTTAGCAATGCTTTCGCATAGATAATCTATGTTGTCATCGCTAACGCCTGCCACACTCATACGGCCTGTGTCGGCAATGTAGATGGCGTAATCACTGCGCAGACGACGAACTTGCTCTAGTGTCAAGCCAGAATAGGAGAACATACCGCGCTGATCCTTAATAAAGCTGAAATCTTTGCTGACTCCTGATGCGGCTAACTTCATGACTAATTTCTCACGCAAACCATTGATGCGGTTGCGCATCTCAGCCACTTCTTGCTGCCATTCTGCTTTCAGTTCAGGACGACTCATAATGGTGTAAACCACCGCCGCACCATGTGCAGGTGGCATAGAGTAATTGGCACGAATGGCTTTACCGATAATAGAGAAGGCAGCATCGGCTTCTGTTGTCGTTGTCGCAATGACACTTAAACCACCACAACGCTCGCGATAAATGCCGAAATTCTTCGAGAAAGAGTTCGCAATCAGCATGTTATCAACATTGGCTGCCATATGACGTAGGCCAGCCATGTCTTCATCTAAACCGTCGCCGAAGCCTTGGTAAGCGGCATCGACCAATGGTAGTAAGCCACGACGTTTAACAAAGTCAGTAATGACCTTCCATTGCTCTAACTGCAGATCAATCCCCGTTGGGTTGTGGCAGCAAGCGTGCAATAGTAATACATCACCTTCTTTGGCGTCAGCTTCCAACTTGCTCATCATATCGTTAAAGCGCAAGCCATTTGTTGCTGGATCGTAGTATGGGTAAGGTATTACTTCCACACCGGCCGAGTTAAAGATGGATTCGTGATTTCCCCATGTTGGATCGCTTACCCAAAGACGCGCACCGGATAGGTTTGCACTAATGAAATCAGCGGCGACTTTTAACGCGCCTGTGCCACCCGGTGTTTGGGTTGAGCGAATACGGCCAGAACCTAGGATCGGGTTGTTGTCGCCCAAGATTAGATCTTGAATAATGGCTTCGAATTCGGCTGCGCCGTAAATGCCTAAGTAGCTTTTAGACTCTTCTTGCTCAAGCAAAATGGCTTCCGCTTTTTTTATACTATTTAAAATAGGTGTTTTACCCTTATCGTCTTTATAGACACCGACTCCAAGGTCAATTTTCTTCGGGTTGGTGTCTTTTTGGTGAGCAATGATAAGAGCTAAAAGTGGATCGCCTGGTACGACTTGAAGATGCTTAAACATGATTTGGTTGGGGTCCTTGAGTGTATTTTTGATTACAATATACAATACGTCATTCTGCCGTATTTATGGCAAAATACAATGCAATCAAAAGGGAAATTTCCCTCTCACTGTCAAGAAATCAAGACACTTTAATTGGCCGCGTAACTCCTTCTACTTATGAACCATCTTCAAACCCGTTTCCAAGCTTTAGATCTGTGGTTGCATCAACATAAATCGCTGTGGCAATTTGATAGTTTTGCCAATTTAAACTTGCCTTGGCAGGAGGCGTATCCCGCCTTAGCTAAGTGGTTAAATGCTCAACAGGAAGTGGACCTTGAAGATGCTGACCAAGTCGATGAGATAATCAATGTGCAGCCCAGCCTAGCGCAATTTTTTCATTGGCCACAAACCTTTTTAGCGACGATACAGGCTAGGCGAGACGCTTCTCAACCGCCCGCTTATTTGGCGGCAGGCGTCAAAGGGCGTAAATGGTCACAGATTGAAGCGTTTGCGGCTCGTACACCCGTGGTTGATCGCTATTTGGAGTGGTGTGCGGGTAAGGGGCACCTTGGTAAATATCTGGCTTTTCAAGGGAACAAACAAGTGGCCAGTATTGAATGGCAAAAGAGTTTATGTGATGCAGGGCAGCAAAAAGCACAACAACTTTCCCTTAAGCAGCATTTTCATTGTGCGGATGTGCTGACAAACCCGTCAATAGAGCCTCTAGAAACGGCTGAGTGCGTCGTGGCATTGCATGCCTGCGGAGACTTGCATCGAGTGCTGTTAGAGCAGGTCAGCAGACTCAACACGCCTCATATCTGTATTGCGCCTTGTTGTTATCATCTTACCCGAGCTGAAGAATATCACCCTTTATCTAGATTGGCTTCACAGGCTAAACTGAGCTTACGCAAAGCGGATTTAAAGTTGGCGGTAAAACAAATTGCTACGGCCAATGCCAGAGAGCAGCGATTGCAAAAGCAAGAACTGACCTATCGCTTGGGGTTTGATCTTTGGCAGCGTCATGTCCGACAAACAGACCAATATCTTGCTGTGCCTTCCATTCAAAAAGCCCTCCTAAGCCAGGGCTTCGTCGGGTTTTGCCAATGGGCCGCCGAACAAAAACAGCTGACACACTTGATCGTTCAGCAGCCGTTCGAAGCCTTCCAACACCTTGCTGAACAACGCTATCATGCCATGCAAAAACAACAAGCCATCAGCCAATGGTTTCGACCAGCCTTAGAATACTGGCTCGTCTTAGATCGTGCGATTTTCCTGCAAGAGCAGGGTTACCAAGTAGACATTGGCGCCTTCTGTGATGGCTCGTTAACCCCAAGAAACTGGATGATCAGAGCAACACTAGCAACCTCCTTCTCCTAGTTATGTTATTAATTTGCCTCATTCTTGTTCCGCCTTATGAGGTTGTGGCCATGCTATGCTAGTGTGATTATTTTTTGAATGTTGGGGTTGTGGATGTCGCAAGTGAGTCCTGAGCAAGAGCATAGGTCGAAGCCTAAAGCAAAGTCGAAGGGAAATGAGTCAGACAATGTGGTAAAGCTGGTTTGGTCGCAGATATTGATCAACCTAGGTGATGCTTTGATCAATCCTAAAGTGACCTTGCCGTGGATATTACAAGGTGCTGGTGTACCGGTTTATTTGTTAGGTTGGCTGGTGCCCATCCGAGAGTCGGGAGCCTTATTGCCGCAATTGGTGATGGCCAATTACATTCGCCGTGTGGCATTGAGAAAATGGCTTTGGGTGATTGGCAGTGTGTTGCAAGCTTTATGTGTGGTACTGATTGGCGTGGTGGCTCTGCTTTTAGAAGGTGCTAAGGCAGGTTGGTGTGTCATTGCTCTGATGGTGGTGTTTAGCTTGGCTCGAGGCTTAAATTCCATTACCTCTAAGGATGTCTTGGGGAAAACCATTGCCAAAGGGCGTCGAGGTCGAGTGTCAGGTTGGTCCTCTAGCGCGGCGGGATTGATTACCGTTGGCGTGGCTTTCATGATGGTGTTTAGCGGCTTTTTTGAACTGGAAGGCAACACCATTTTTTATGCCAGTAGTTTGATGATTGGCGCTTTAGTCTGGTGTTTTGCGGCCATGGTATACGCTTTTATTGATGAGCCAAAGAGTGAAATAGATCAAACTCAAGTGCGTTTTTGGCAATTGTTTTCCAGCCTTTCTTTATTAAAAACCAATGCGTCTTTTCGGACCTTTGTGATCGCTCGCTCGTTGTTGCTGTGTACTGCTTTGAGTGCACCCTATTATGTGTTGATTGCGCAGCAGCATTTGGGCAATGGCCTTTGGGTATTGGGGGCTTTTATGGCTGCCAGTGGTTTGGCTTCTTTACTTTCTTCGCCCTTTTGGGGGCGTTTTTCTGATTATTCCAGTCGTCAGGTAATGATGTTTTCTACCTTGCTTGGTGTGTTGGTGGGGGTATTGTTATTCATCATAATGTGGTTGTTACCGGATTTTGCCGGAACGGTTTGGTTTATGCCGATTTTGTATTTTGTATTGTGTGTTGCTCATCAGGGCGTGCGTATTGGACGTAAAACGTATTTGGTGGATTTAGCAGAAGGGAATGACAGAACGCGGTACGTGGCGGTTAGCAACACTGTGATTGGGATTATGTTGTTAGTAATGAGTGTTTTTGGTCTTTTAACCAATTTGATTTCATTACCGGCTTTGGTTTTGGTGTTTTCTCTGTTGGCATTGATTGGTGTGTTGGTGGTGGTTCGCTTGCCGGAGGCTTAGTGTAAGAGCGAAGAGACTCTTACACTCATGCAGTGTGCTTCTATTGATCAGCACAGATATCAGTTCGGCAATGGAATTGATGGGGCGTTTTTGATGCGATTCAGCACCAGTGTTGAGGTTAGGTTTCGCACACTGGGTAACGCCGAAATGGACCCATTGAGGAAGTTGGAAAGAGAAGGTAAGTCTTCACTAATCACTCTGAGCCAATAATCTGCGTCGCCACTGACAGAATAACATTCCAAGACTTTGGGCATGGCCGCAATGGCTTCTTTGAAGTGGTGATCGGCTTCTTTGTTGCCCTTATCTAGGGTGATGTTCACAAAGGCCGTGACATGGTAACCCAGTTCGGTGGCATTCAGTTGCGTAAAGTAAGCCTCGATCAAATTGCTTTGTTCAAGCCTTTGAAGGCGTCTTGAACATTGGGAGGGAGAAAGATTGACCTGTTCAGAGAGTGCAACATTGGTTAGTCGGGCGTTTTCCTGTAAGGCGCGTAATAGCCGCCAATCATAGCAATCAAGTTCAATATGGTTCATTCAAGGTTCCTTATCAGCATCGTAGCGTGCTGTTTTTTTATATTAGTGCTTTTTTTATTAGGCTTGCCTTTTTGAGTGCTGAATGGGTTTCAGTCGGAAGGCTTAGTTCGTGCTTTTAGAATAAGGCGTTTTGAAAACTAAACAAGATATAATCTTCATTATTTGCAAATTTCTAGACATTTTTTTGCAAGATTGAAGGATGGGATAACGCAAAGTATAAATAACATGCCGTAAGGAATACGGCATGTTAGCAAGGAGGGTTAGTCCGTCGGTAAATTCTGACTCAGCCAGTCTAGGGCCTCTGGGTAAGGTGCTGGCAACGTCAAGGTTTGTAGCGCGTTTTGAAGAACGTCAGGCTGATTTGAGCAGAAGTTAAGGTGGCCGACTTTGCGACCAGGGCGCACTTCTTTTTGGTACCAGTACAACTCAAGTCCCTGAATGTTAAGCCATTGGTAATCCACAGGTACGCCTATTAGGTTAACCATCATGCTTTGGCCTTTGATTTCCGCAGGTGACAAAGGCTGTCCGCTTACGGCGCGTACGTGGTTTTCAAATTGACTGACACTGGCACCAGCCTGCGTCCAGTGACCACTGTTGTGAACCCTAGGTGCAAGTTCATTGATTAGGAGTTCGTCGCCAACACGGAAACATTCCATCGCCATCACACCTACGTAGTCTAACGCATCCATAAGTTTACTTAGCATGGCTTCAGCTTTGCTTTGCAAAGGCGCGAGGCGCTGTAGTGGTGAAATGGAAGCGTAGAGAATGCCATTAATGTGTAGGTTTAATGTCAGAGGATAAAAGTGTGTTTCACCATTGGCTCCTCGTACCCCTACTAAAGAGACTTCTTCGTCAAAATTAATGGCTTGTTCGGCAATGGCTTGGCCTTTCCAGTCATCAGGAATGTCAGTTCCTTCCGTTTGTTTCAGCCAGTATTGACCTTTGCCATCGTAACCACCGCGACGACGTTTCATGAGTACGCGGTCGCCTAATGTTTGGTAGGCGTAGTCGGCGCTGCTGTCGGCTTCTACTGGAAACCAAGGTGCAGTGGCCAGTTCCAGCTTATCAATCCACTGCTTTTGCGTCAGACGGTCTGCCAGCTGAGGGAAAGTAGACAGATTGACAAAGTTAGGATGAGACGCAAGTTGAGTTGTGGCATCGGTTTTTGGCCAATCTTCACGTTCCGCCGTGACAATGTCATCTGGCTGCAGTGGTAAAGTGTCATGGCTTTCGATGTCCACCGGACGAATGTCTAAACCCAGTGGTGTGCCAGCGTGTTTCAGCATGGCGCCAAGTTGACCTGCGCCAAGTACCCACAATACAGACATGGCTTACACCTCTCTTGGATCTGGGTTAGCCAAAACCGTATCGGTTTGTTGTTGGCGGAAGGTCTTAATACGCTCAGCCAACTCTGGGTTTGAAGTGGCTAGAATTTGACACGCTAATAGACCAGCGTTGAACGCGCCAGCTGTGCCAATCGCCAATGTACCGACCGCAACCCCTTTGGGCATTTGCGCAATGGAAAGCAGGCTATCCATGCCGTTTAAGGCTTTGCTTTGAACGGGCACACCTAATACGGGTAAATGCGTGTGTGCTGCGACCATGCCGGGTAAATGAGCGGCACCGCCAGCGCCACCTATAATGACTTTAAAGCCTTTGTCGGCGGCACTTTCTGAAAATTCTGCAAGCTTGACAGGGGTTCGGTGTGCGGAAACCACTTCAACGTGGTAAGACACGCCCAAGGTATCCATGATTTCGGTAGCGCCTTCCATTGTGGCCCAATCACTTTTAGATCCCATGATTAATGCGACTTCAGCTTGCAAAATATCTCTCCTGTTTTTGAACCAACGTGGTGTTGAGGGGTAACGAATAACGTTGGTAATGGGGTTTAACGCAGTTTTGACGCTTTTTGTAGCCTACACAGAAAAACGCTGCGAATTTAGGGCGCTAATATAGCTGATTTTGGTCAAAACAGCGAGTCTTACGAAATTTTTTAGTCTTCGTTGTTAGGAGGTTAGGGGCGTTGCTTTTGGTTTGGTTTAGAAAGCAAAGAGCGACTTAAAGTCGCTCTTGTAGATATCGATCGTAATCGGGTATTTGGCGTTCAAATTCACTGTCGAACAAAGGGGAAGAGATCAAAAAATTGGCTGAGGTCACGCTGCAAGCAATGGGAATATTCCAAACCGCGGCAACACGAAGCAGTGCTTTGATATCTGGATCATGAGGCATAGGTTCGAATGGGTCCCAAAAGAAGATGAGCACATCGATCTTACCTTCGGCAATCATGCCTCCCAATTGTTGGTCACCCCCAAGCGGACCGCTAATTAGAGCGTCTAGGCTAACCCCTAACTCTTTTTGAAGCAGATTCCCGGTAGTACCGGTGGCCATTAATTTATGAGGGACCAATTTGTCCTTATGAACACGAGCCCATTTTAGGAGCTCGCTTTTCATATTGTCATGGGCCACCAAAGCGATACGCTTTTTAGCGGCCATCGTGACCATTTTTGTGTGCAATCTAAAACCCTCTCGTTCTATATGAGTTAGGTAATGATGGTTAGACGATGTCGCCCACTTTGACAATTTTCATAGCATTGGTTGTGCCATAGCTGACAAGGTGATCGCCTTTCGTCACGATCACAAGGTCACCATCGGCAATGTAGCCTAGAGATTTAACGTGATCGACTAAACCAGAGATGATGTTGTCGACATTGTATTCTTGGGATGAGAATGACACAGGTGTCACACCACGATAAAGAGCCGCTTTGTTCAATGTTGCCTGGTTTGGGGACAGGGCAAAAATCGGCAAGCCTGAGCTGATACGAGACATCAATAGTGGTGTTGTGCCTGATTCAGTTAAGCTGATGATGGCTTTCACGCCTTCAAGGTGGTTAGCAGCGTACATAGCTGACAAGGCAATGGTTTCATCAATGCTAGTGAAAGTAACATCAATACGGTGCTTAGAGCGGTTAATCGCAGGCTGTTTTTCTGCACCTAAGCAAACACGGTTCATCGTCTGGATAACTTCTTCTGGGTAATCGCCCGCCGCGGTTTCAGCCGACAGCATGACCGCATCTGTGCCATCTAGTACAGCGTTGGCAACATCGAATACTTCAGCACGAGTTGGCATGGCGCTGGTGATCATGGTTTCCATCATTTGTGTCGCTGTAATCACAGGGCGGTTTAGTTGGCGACAACGCTTGATCATGTGTTTTTGCACACCAATCAACTCGGCATCACCAATTTCCACACCTAGGTCGCCACGTGCCACCATAACGGCGTCGGAAGCAAGAATGATACTGTCTAGGGTTTCGTTATCAGCAACGGCTTCAGCGCGTTCTACTTTTGATACTATGCCAGCTTTCAAACCTGCTGCTAGAGCCAATTCACGGGCTTCGTGAAGGTCATCGGCACTGCGAGGGAAAGAAACAGCAAGGTAATCGGCTTTTAGTGCCGCGGCTGTTTTGATGTCTTCTTTATCTTTTTCTGTCAGCGCTGCGGCAGACAAACCACCGCCTTGGCGGTTGATGCCTTTGTTGTTAGACAATGGGCCGCCAACAATGACTTTGGTAATGACTTCTGTGCCTTTAACTTCTAATACTTCTAGTACCACTCGACCGTCATCTAATAACAGGATATTGCCTGGGTTTGAATCTTCAGCCAGTTGTGGGTAGTCGATGCCAACTCGTGTTTCATCACCGGCATTTTTATCAAAGCCCACATCCAGAATAAACGTGGCGCCATCTTGTAATTCTACCTTGGTGTTTTTGAATCGTGCGATACGAATCTTAGGGCCTTGTAGGTCTCCCAAGATCGCAACATGGCGATTGTTTTTCTCTGCCATAGCGCGAACCACGTCAGCACGATTGATGTGATCTTCTGGTTGACCATGTGAGAAGTTTAAACGGAAGACGTTCGCGCCTGCCAAGATTAACTTTTCGATCATTTCAGGAGAGCTTGAAGCAGGGCCTAAAGTGGCAACGATTTTAGTTCTACGAGTCATTTTATTTACCAAAGAGTAGTAAGCTAGAAGTGAAGTATAAGAGACGACGAAGGCTGCGTCAGCAGCCTTCGTGTATTTTGATTATTTTGCACTCATTAATGCAATGGTATTGTCGAGCATTCGGTTCGAGAAGCCCCACTCATTATCATACCAAGCCATGATTTTAACCAGTTTACCTTGAACACGAGTTTGCGTTGCATCAAAGTTCGACGTGTAAGTGCTGTGGTTAAAGTCAGAAGACACTAATGGATCATAATTAACATGCAGAACTTGTGCTAAAACAGGGTCCGCTTTAATCGCATCTTCGATGATCTGGTTTACTTCTTCTGCAGTCGTTTCGCGTGGTGCTAGGAAGGTCAAATCAACCAAAGACACATTGATGGTTGGCACACGAACCGCCATACCATCGAACTTACCAACCAATTCTGGAACCACTAGGCCAACGGCGGCGGCGGCCCCGGTTTTACTTGGGATCATGTTCTGTGCCGCTGCACGAGCACGGTATAAGTCTTCGTGGTACACATCAGATAGGCGTTGGTCGTTCGTGTAAGCGTGGATAGTCGTCATCAAGCCACTTTCGATGCCCAGCTTATCACTTAATGGTTTAGCAACAGGTGCCAAGCAGTTAGTGGTACAAGAAGCGTTAGAGATGACCGTCATGTCGGCAGTCAAGACGTCTTGGTTAACACCGTAAACTACAGTAGCGTCTACTTCTTTACCAGGCGCTGAAATGATGACTTTTTTCGCACCGGCAGAAATGTGTGCACTGGCTTTTTCTTTAGTGGTAAAGAAACCGGTACATTCATAAACCACATCCACACCCAATTCAGCCCATGGAAGGTCGGCAGGGTTGCGCTCAGAGAAAGTGCGAATTTTATCTTGATTGATGTACAGAGCTTCATCATCAAACGTCACTTCGCCAGCAAAACGGCCGTGTACAGTGTCGTATTTGGTTAAATGAGCGTTGGTTTTCGAGTCACCAAGGTCGTTGATGGCTACTATTTGGATTTGGTCACGCTTACCTGATTCATATAAAGCTCTAAGCGTGTTGCGTCCGATACGTCCATATCCGTTGATAGCTACCTTAATAGTCATACTCACCTCTAACTAGTGTGAAATAGACTGAATGTTCGAATTCGAACATTCAGCGTTCAATATTGTTCTTTGACGTAAAAATACTACATAAGTAATTTTTTAAGCAAGGATTTGTAACAAATTCTTATAAAGTTGATTGAGTTTTAATCAACTCTTGATCTGAATCAGAGTCTATACTGAGAGATGTTACAAGTTGAAGTAGATTTTAGCGTATTTGGTGAGAATATCGAACTCTTTATGTAAAAAAATTACAAGAAAAGCCAAAAATAATCTCGTTTAAAGGGTTTTTAGGGGTGAAATAAAATAAAAATGTAGTAATATTACATAAAATATCGATCGCATTGTGGGATGTGATCAAACAGATTAATAGGCGGAGAGAGTCATGAATTCGATTGTTGCTAAGGTAACGAACGACATTATTGCGCGAAGTAAGACGCTGCGAGATCAATACCTTAAAGATATGAAGCAGGCTGAAGAGCAAGGTCCGCATCGTGGAACTTTGTCCTGTGGTAACTTGGCACATGGCTTTGCTGCTTGTCAGCCACAAGAAAAGCAAAAGCTGACCATGATGGAAGAGGCGAATGTCGGCATTATCTCTTCTTACAACGACATGTTGTCTGCGCACCAGCCTTATGAAGCCTATCCAGATAAAATTCGTGCCGCTGTTAAGGCAATGGGGTCAGTTGCTCAAGTGGCCGGTTGTGTTCCAGCCATGTGTGATGGTGTGACTCAGGGCCAAGATGGCATGGAGCTGAGTTTATTCAGCCGTGACAACATTGCTCAAGGTGCGGCCATTGGTCTGTCTCATAATATGTTTGATTCCGCTATCTTCTTAGGAATTTGTGACAAGATCGTTCCAGGGCTGTTGATTGCGGCATTGCGTTTTGGTCAATTGCCTTCTCTGTTTATTCCTGCAGGTCCAATGCAGTCTGGTATTACCAATGCGGAGAAGGCGGCGGTGCGTCAGCGTTACGCGCAAGGTGATGCGACTCGTGATGAATTGCTGGAGGCTGAATCCGCTTCTTATCACAGTGCAGGTACCTGTACCTTCTATGGTACTGCGAACTCCAACCAGTTATTGGTGGAAATGATGGGCTTGCAATTGCCAGGCTCGTCTTTTGTTAATCCTACGGATCCATTGCGCGATTCTTTAACAGAATACGCAGCACAATTATCAACTAAAATTACCGCTCTTGGTCGTGACTATCGTCCTTTGTATAAAGTCATTGACGAGCGAAGTATCGTGAACTCCATTGTCGGTCTATTGGCAACGGGTGGTTCAACCAATCACACTATGCACATTGTGGCGTATGCACGCGCTGCGGGCATTATTGTCACTTGGGATGATTTTGCGGAGTTGTCCAAAGTCGTGCCTTTATTGACGCGTATTTACCCAAATGGTCAAGCGGACATTAACCACTTCCATGCGGCAGGTGGCATGGCGTTCTTGGTGAAGCAACTGCTCAAAGGTGGGTTGTTGCACGAGGATGTTCATACTATTGTTGGTCAAGGTTTAGAGCACTACACCAAAGAACCTTTCTTAGAAAATGGTAAGTTGATTTGGCGTGATGGTCCAGGTGAAAGTCTGGATCTGGATGTGGTTCGTCCTATTGATAACCCATTCAGTAAAGAAGGTGGTTTGTCCTTGCTGAAAGGTAATTTAGGTCGTTCTGTGATCAAAGTCTCAGCCGTGAAAGAAGAGAACCGAGTCATTGAAGCACCTGCAGCCGTTTTCCATAGCCAACATGAATTGGCGGATGCCATTGGCAGTGGTGAATTAAAACGTGATTGTATTGCCGTGATTCGTTTTCAAGGGCCAAAGGCCATGGGCATGCCCGAACTTCATAAGCTTACGCCTTTCCTAGGTAACTTGCAGGATCAAGGCTACAAAGTGGCTTTGGTGACGGACGGACGTATGTCCGGTGCTTCTGGTAAGGTGCCTGCAGCCATTCATTTAACCCCTGAAGCCTTGGCGGGCGGTTTGATTGCTAAGATTCAAGACGGTGACATGGTGCGTTTGGATGCCAACGAAGGTACTTTGTCTTTGTTGATTTCTGAAGAAGAGATGCAAAATCGCGAAGCGGCGACACAGGATTTAACCGCCTCACATCAGGGAATGGGTCGTGAACTATTCAGTGGGCAACGTATTCTGGTGAGTGGTGCCGAACAAGGCGCTTGCAGCTTATTTAATGATTAATAAAGAGGTGAGAGCGTCTCAGGTTTGCCATCAGTGGATTGGCAAACTTAATGCTCATCTTCTTTAACTTTTCCTCTGGCTACTAACATTTGTTAGTAAATGGTGTTTAGGGCTCATTTGAGCCCTTTTTTTGGTCTAGATCTTATCTATAAACTAAGCATCAATGGTTTTGGCCGCTGCTGTGCCTGTTCTATGTGGTTTGATGATGAGAGGTTGGGAGAGAGTGATAAGGCTAAAGTTCAGCAGACTTATTTGTACCTTACGAAATGGTGTCGTGCTCTTTTATTGCCAGATGATGGACATAAAAAAGCTCGCATCAAGAATGCGAGCTTTTAATTGGAAAAGCGATTATCTAATTATCTTATTCCATGGTATCCAATGCTTTCTCGTATTCATCAAAAGATTGAGTTACTTCTTCTTCTGGTTCACCGCTTGCTAGGCTCACAATAAAGATTGCCGAGGTTGCTAGAATAAAACCAGGAACAATTTCATAAACGTCAAAGAGTCCGCCAGACAGCTGTTTCCAAACAACCACAGTGACACCACCGATGACGATGCCAGCGAGTGCGCCGTTACGGTTCATTTTACGCCAGAACAAACTTAAGATGATGGCTGGACCAAATGCAGCACCAAAACCTGCCCATGCGTAGGATACTAGGCCCAGTACCGAGCTTTCAGGGTTTAATGCCAAGATTAATGCAATGATTGAGATAGCGACTACTGCAAAACGGCCCACCATAACGATTTGTTGTTGAGTCGCCTCTCTGTTGAACAATTGTTTGTAGAAATCCTCGGCTAGAGCAGAAGAAGACACCAGCAATTGAGAATCGGCAGTACTCATGATGGCAGCAAGAATTGCGGCTAACAGGATACCAGCAACAACAGGGTGGAAGATCGCATTGACCAAAATCATGAAGATTTTTTCAGGATCGTCTAACTGACCTGCTAGATTGGCATCGACGTATGTTAAACCGACTAGACCGATTAGTAAGGCGCCCGCCATAGAGATGAAGGTCCAAATGACAGCAATGCGACGAGCAACCTTGATGTCTTTGTTGGAGCGAGATGCTTTGAAACGCGCTAGGATATGAGGTTGGCCAAAGTAACCCAATCCCCATGCTACTAATGAAATAATGGCAATCGCACTTAATGCTTCGCCTTTAGTATTGGTCCAGATGTTTAACAATTCAGGGTTTTTGTCCATCAATGTACTGCTCAATTGCGAGAAACCGCCATCAAGCGCAATGACAGGAACAATGACCAATGCAGCGCTCATCATTAGTCCTTGAACAAGGTCAGTCCAAGCAACGGCTAAGAAGCCACCGAATAGAGTGTATGACACAACACAGACCGTACCAATGATGACAGCGTAAGTGTAATCAAGACCAAATACCGTTTCGAATAACTTGCCACCTGCGACTAAGCCAGAGCTTGTGTAAAAAAGGAAAAACAACAGGATGAATAGGGCAGAGATTGTCTGGATAAGTTTCGACTTATCATTGAAGCGCTTAGATAGAAAGTCAGGTAGAGTCAGTGAGTTATCTGCTTGGATACTGTAAGTACGTAAACGTTTTGCGCAAATTAGCCAGTTTAACCAAGTACCTACTAATAAGCCGCCAGCAATCCAGATGGCTTCCATGCCGGCCGCATAGGCATAACCAGGAAGACCAAGTAGTAACCAGCCACTCATGTCAGATGCACCAGCAGAGAGTGCCGTAGGCCAAGGGCCTAATGAGCGTCCACCCAAGAAGTAGTCTTCAGAACTGGATGTACGTTTGTATGCGTATAAACCGATTCCTAGCATTACCACAAGGTAAGCCAGAAAGGTAAAGCTGATAGCCATATTGTTTTCTATCATTATTGTCCCCTCATTGAGATGCTACGGAGAGAATAATGCGTTTTGAAGCAGCATTATTTGACAAATCTCAGAATGAATTTAATTAAACAGTCAAACTGAAAAGCTGAGGTATAAAAATGAATTTCTAGACCACATCCGAAGCGTTAAATTACGATTTTTTATTGTGATAGTCTTTGAGCCTAGATGTTAAAAAGATCGTCATTTGCGTAAAGATAATGAATTTCGTTTTAACA
Source organism: Marinomonas posidonica IVIA-Po-181 (assembly GCF_000214215.1). NCBI lineage: Bacteria > Pseudomonadati > Pseudomonadota > Gammaproteobacteria > Oceanospirillales > Oceanospirillaceae > Marinomonas > Marinomonas posidonica. The sequence continues at coordinate 3,057,065 of NC_015559.1, read as the reverse complement.
CATTTAAGACATACTGCGATTCTATGGGGCTGAAGCGGGATTATCTTTCAGAATTCTCTGACAAAATTACAAAAAACTCTGAATAAAGTAGTTTTGTTGCGATTACTTTGTTTTGGGGTTGACCAAAAAAAAGAATGAAGGGGGCTGACCTTCATTCTTTATATAGGCGACAAGGGGTTATTTTTCGACTTTTGGCAATCGAGTATCTTGTACGCTTTGCTTAAGCTTTTTGAGGTGCGCATTGAATTCTGGACCACGTTTCAACAATACACCGGTTGCCAGTGCATCGATTAGCGTCAAATAGACAATACGAGAGCTCATTGGTGTATAGATATCGGTATCTTCTGTCTCTTCTATCGGCAATACAATGGAGCAATGTTCCGTAAGAGGAGAGCCTGGATTGGTTATCCCAATAACGGATGCACCAGCTTCACGTGCTACGCGAGCAGTTTCGATAAGAGGCAGGGTTCGACCAGTGTAGGAAATTAAAACCACCGCATCGCCCGGGTGTGTTCCTGCCGCGGCCATGCGTTGTACCAATATATCGGTATAAGCAACAACCGGCATGTTTAAACGGAAGAATTTATGATGAGCGTCTTTCGCAACGGGACCAGAAGCGCCTAATCCGTAAAACTCAATTCGGCGAGCTTGCGCTAATACGTCAACGGCTCGGCTAATTAAGGATTCAGGGAGAAGTTCCTGGGCACGGGTTAGATTGCTTTTCGCCGCTTCAAAAATTTTCGCTGTGACGGCGCCTGGGGCGTCGTCTGGTTCAACGTTTAAATTAACATAAGGCGTGCCCGTCGCTAAGCTTTGTGCTAGCGATACTTTAAAGTCTGGGAAGCCACTGCCAATTAAACTGCGGCAAAAACGGTTAACCGTTGGTTCACTAACCTCGGCTCTGGCGGCAAGTTTCGCAATACTAGAGTGTATAGTGGTTTTGGGGTCCGCCAAAATGGCTTCTGCCACCTTTCGCTCAGATTTGCTTAATGTGCTCAGGCGCTCTTGTATTTTACGAATAATGTCTTCGTGTTTATTCATTGATCTGCTTCAAGTTGTCTATTGACTCGGATGATTCAGTTAGTCATTCTGACAGCCACTTACAATTCTGGCAATAAAATGATGAAAAATGAGCAAACTATCTGATTTTCTAATAGAAATTTCTGTCTATTTTCCTGAAATTGATGCCTATCAAATGAGTGCATTAGAGGAAGGTTTTACCAATCAAGTTTTTTTGCTGTCCCAGAATGATTTACCGACACTGATTCTGCGTCTGGCTGACATTGATGAAGAGGCTTTTTATATCAATCGTCAGGCTGAACTACAGGTGATGGGAGAGGCGGCGTCATTAGGCTTGTCTCCTGAACTGATTTGGCAAAGTGGTCCGGTTGTGGTGACGCGTTTTGTACCTCAAGCGTCTTTGGATTGGCAAGTCAATCATAGTCATCAAGACATTGAACGAATTGCTAAGCGACTCAAACAGGCCCATCAGCTTTCTTTGATTTCGCATGAATATCGGGTTGAGCAAGTGATTGCTTTGTATGTTGCGCGAATCAAAGCACTGACGGTGGATCCGGCATTAAAGGCGGAAGCGGCGTATTTACAAGTATTGTTGAATCAATTAGATATTCAGCCCAGTGGTTTGCCTGCGGTGCTTTGTCATAATGATCTTAATCCTAAAAACGTTTTAATGGATAAGCAGCGAACCTGGTTAATCGATTGGGAATACACTGGTGTTGGCGATCCTCTATTTGATCTGGCTGTGGTGGTGAAATCTCATAACCTAACGCGACGACAAACCAAAATTTTATTGGATGCATATCAGTTGACCTTGCCGCAACAGCAGGCACTTGATTGTTTAGATAGATATTGTCGCGCTTATGCATTACGGGAAATGGCTTGGCTTCTGTTAAAATACTTACTGAATCCTACTGATACTTTATCGTTAGACTATTATTTTGAATTTAAAGGAACGCCCAGTTTGAACCCTTTTATGACCCCGCTGAATGGTGCGCAAAAATGACGGCATGGATGACGTTGGAGAACGATTGGCAAGCCAAATTGGCGGACGAATTCAACCAAGCTTACATGGTGTCACTGCAGGCGTTTTTAGCCTCCCAATCTGATGTTTCTGTGTATCCAGAAGAGAGTCTCTATTTAGCGGCGTTAAATCAGACGAGCTTTGAGAAAGTGAAGGTGGTGATTTTAGGACAAGACCCTTATCACGGTGAAGGACAGGCACATGGTTTGTCATTTTCCGTGAAACCTGGCACGAAAATCCCGCCTTCTTTGGTGAATATGTACAAGGAATTACAACAAGATGTGGGCATCAAGCCTGCTAATCATGGCTATTTAAAAGCTTGGGCTGAACAAGGCGTGTTGTTATTAAACAGCGTTCTGACGGTAGAGGCCGGTAAAGCGGGTTCCCATCAGAATAAAGGTTGGGAAACCTTTACTGACAAAATCATTGCCCTGCTTAATGAACAAAAACAGGGGGTTGTGTTTCTGTTGTGGGGAAGTTATGCCCAGCAAAAAGGCCGCTTTATTGATCGGCAAACACATTGCGTATTGGAAGCGGTGCATCCTTCGCCTTTATCAGCCTATCGTGGCTTCTTTGGTTGTGGGCATTTTTCTAAGACCAACGAGTATTTACGTCAACAAGGAAAACACCCCATTGAATGGGCATTAGAAGATATTGAGCAAGATGACGAAAAAGAAGGGCAAATTCATTTGCCCTTCTGATGTGGTTTGGTGTGTTTGATTGACGATAAAACTCAGTCTGCAAAAGGCAGTTGATAAGGCAGCTCAATTAAATGAATCTTTGCTCCGTCAAGGAACAGCTCAGAAAATTCTGTGATATCTTGGTTGAGGATGATTTGCGCAATATGATCATCGCCTACCTGCTCCACTGATAAGACTTGTCCAAGGTTTTTGCCTTCGCCATCAAGTAAGGCTTGTTGGGTGTCTATGTCACCTTGCCAGGTTGCCAGCGCCAATTGTTTCTTAGATTTGCCGCGATACTGCATACGAGCCACGATTTCTTGTCCTGTATAACAACCTTTCGTGAAACTGATGCCACCCGTTGTTTGCATGTTTATCCACTGTGGCAATAGGCTTTCACTCTGTTCTAGCTTGATCAATGGGCGAGCCGCTAATAAAGATAATCCAGCAACCTTTGCATTACTTATGTCGTCTTCAGGTTGTTTCGCTTCAGTGACTTGCCAGTGGATGTTGAAAGGGTAATTCAGCAAATGCATTCGCATGCTGTTCATGTCTGTTTCTATGGGGAGCTGTTCGGCTAATTGTTCTGGTTTAGCCGACTCAGGGCTGATAGACAAGGTTTCAGTTATTTGAAACGTCTCGGTTGCGTCAGTTAAGTCTGTTTTGAAGAAGACCGCGTACTTTTTAAGATGGGCCAAACTGCTGGCGATTAAATCCTGGTTCATTAGCATTAGAATCACGTCGTCTTTTTGCAGCATGAAGAAATTACAGATGATGCGACCTTTGTTACTGCAAATAGCACCGTACAGACCGGCTTCGGCGGAAAGTTTGTTCATATCGCAAGTGGTTTGTCCTTGCAGGAACTTTTTCGAATCGGCACCTGTGATGCTGAGTACGCCAATGTCATGTTTAGGGTAGGTCGCAGGGTTAGACAGGTGTTTACTGACAAGTTCGGATGACACTAACATAATGAATTCCATTGGCGGTTGAGATCAGTTGGGTCTAAAGCCCTATTAATGGAGTCGAAAAGACTTTTTTCAATGCTCTGAGTTGCCATTCATACATTGCTCTTTATAGAGAGGGAAGAGGTTAGAGCTTGCTGTAAGCTGGTACCTTCATTATTACCGTAACCCGTGTTAGATGTAAGGTTAAGGAAGGTACGAACAAGTTCACTGGCTACGGCAACAGCCTCTCTGTGTTAAACGTGATTGAAAGGTATTAACCTTCCTGCTCACTCTTGCCTTGATAGACGGTTTCTCTGATAAGACTGATGTTCGGAAGACTTATTCGCACCTTCCTTAAGCGTTTGATGGGTCCGTAAAGATCGGCAATATATTGGTTTTGGTGTTTAAATTGCTTTGAGTGCGAAAATCTCTAGGCGTGACGCCTTTTAATTCGTGAAAGCGTCGATTGAAATTGGCCACATTGTTAAAGCCTACTTGAAAGCAAATGTTGGCGATTTGATCGTCAGTTTCCGTCAGTAAATTGCAAGCTCGACTAATACGAACACGATTGACGAATTCGATAAAACGGTTGCCAGTTGCCTTTTTAAAAAAACGCGAAAAGTGGCTATCAGACATGCCGATTAGACTTGATACATCCGCCAGTGAAATGTCTTGATCGTAGTTTTGAGTGACATAATCAACCACAGTGTTGATTTTTCGTTGTAGGGCTTCATTGGATTTTAAATCAATCTGTACGGTGGACAATAGGCGATAATCTGCACTTTGGGCAAGATGTTGGAGCAGTGGTAAAGCAAGCGTGAGGCGAGTTAATCCACTGGACGCACGGACCGCTTCAAAGGTTTGACGAATATAGTGATGGTCAATATTCAAAAATTCTATGCCGGATTTGGCTTTGGCGAGTAAAGGTAATACTTCGGCTAATTCCGGGATGGTTTTCATGCCGAGTGAAAAGGATTCATGATCAAAGCGGATGATCATATCGCGTAACTCTACTGCGGTTTGGTCGTTTTGGCATATCCAATTGTGCGGTAATCTTGGCCCCGTTAAGATCAGCTGGCCGGCCGAATAGTTACCAATATAATCGCCAATAAATACCTTGCCAGACGTCGCCACAATATAATGCAGTTCATAATCATCATGGGCATGCCAGCGAATCAAGTCACTTGGATAACCATGTTCTTGATAGCGAATGGTGCCGTTATCTTCGACAATCTCATATTCTGGGGTTAGACGTTGGGCAGTATTTGACATGTTATTATCCTGCTGTATGTATTCTCACCGTGTTTTATTATAACGACCGTCTAATCTTATGTACAAACGATTAGATCAGACGGTGTCCACTTACCTGATGAGAGATTTGCTAAAGTCCATAATGGCTTTTGTTAAATCTGTTTTAAACTGTGGATATGTATCAATGATTTCCCCCCATAAAAATGGCTGACTGACAAAAGCATCTATGCCCTGTTGGTCATTACTAAAACGACTCAATTCGGCGATGCTCGGATCGTGGTATTGGAAGACAATTTGTCCCTGCTCAACTGCTTGTAAAAAACAATACCAGCTGGCAATGCCCTTTAATGTTTGACTTGGCGTGTGACCATTTTGGTAGTTGGCCAACAAGGTTGGGAACACAAAAACAGGGAATTTAGCATACCCATCGCTGCAAATTCTTTCGATGGTATCGCCTATGTTGTCATTGCTAAACCGTTCGGCAATGGTCTTAGCGTAGGAGGGTAAATCCACCACAGACTCACCGATTGCCGGAATAACATCCTGCTCAATGAAGTCGTTAAAGTATTGCTTGAGTTGTGCATCTTTCATCGCTTGATCAAAGTAGATGAAGCCTTTTAGGGCTGCTTGATAGGTGATGCAAGTATGGCCCGCATTGAGAATTCTAATTTTTGCTTCTTCAAAGGGTTCAACGTTTTCCACCAATTGCACACCAACGGTTTCCAATGGCGGTTTTTGGCCCGCGAAATTGTCTTCTACAACCCATTGAATGAAGTCTTCCCCCATTACGGTCATCGCATCGTTTAAGCCAAAGCGTGTATTAACGTCGTCCATATGGCGTGCGTTGGGTTTAGGAGTAATGCGATCAACCATCGAGCATGGGAAAGAGACATTTTTCTCCAGCCAGGTCGCCAGTTGAGTATCTTGCATGGCCTGTACAAACTGCATCAGACCGTTTTTAAGCAACCGACCGTTATGACGTAAGTTATCACAGCATAATAAGGTAATGTTTCCCGCGGAGGATTGACTGCGGCGCTTTAATCCAGAATATAAAAAAGCATACAGTGTTTGTCTTTCACCAGACAAATCCGCTTTAATGGCTGGATGGTCTAGCATCAATTGATGATTTTCATCCAAGTAGTAACCCCCTTCGGTTACTGTGCTTGTTACTAACTGGATACTAGGGTCCATCATGGCGTCATCGACTTGTTCTGGCGTTTTGGCACCGTCAATTTGACGTACCAGTGAACGAATGTGGTTATATTCAGTTTTACCCGCGGCGCTGATCGTTTTAAGAACGTATTCACCATCTTGCGCCATCAGTTGTTCAAACAAATGGCTGTCTTGTGGTCGAATATTGACACCAATGATGCCCCAGTGAGCATGAGACGTTTGCCCCAGTAAGCGATCAAAAAAGACCGCTTGGTGTGCTCGGTGAAATGCCCCAACGCCAAGATGAATTACGCCAGCTTTGATATCAGTCTTTTGATAAGTCTGGCAGTTCAGCCGTTCTTGATTCTGGCTGGCTTGAAGAAAATTTGTCATATCATTCACCTTCGGCACTGGCAGAAATCACTCGGTCTTGGTCGTTCAACAAAATCATTTCATCAACTTCGATTTGGATATGAACTTGCTGGCCATCGGCTAAATCAATACGAGCGGAGACTTTTACTATGATGGTTTGCCCAGAAGACAGCTGAATGTGAGCATAGGCTTCAGAACCAAGGTGTTCGACTAGCTCGACTTTACCGGTTAAGTCCGCCGCTTGATCAACCAAGTGCATGTGCTCTGGACGAATGCCCATAATGGTTTGGTTGGACAGCTCTGCCGTTAGGCGGTTGGTCGGAAAAGCAATTGACTTACCCAGTAGGGTCAATTCGACTTCTGAGGCTTGTTTAACCGCTTGATCAAGAGGAATCAGATTCATTTTAGGGGTGCCAATGAACTCTGCCACAAAACGACTATTAGGCTGGCGATATAGCTCAAGAGGGGTGCCAACTTGTTCAATTTGACCCGCATTCAAGATCACCACACGGTCCGCCAGTGTCATGGCTTCCACTTGATCGTGGGTGACGTAAATCATGGTGGTGCCCAATTTCTTATGAAGGCGTGCTAACTCAAGTCGCATTTGTACTCGCAAAGCCGCGTCCAAGTTAGACAATGGTTCATCAAATAAGAAGACCTTTGGTTGGCGAACAATTGCACGACCAATCGCGACTCGTTGACGCTGACCACCAGACAACTCTTTTGGTTTACGTTCTAGCAAGGCGTCTAACTGAAGGGATTTAGACGCCGCTTGAACTTTTTCTTTAATTTCAGCATCTGGTGCTTTTGCAAGACGCAGGGCAAAAGATAAGTTATCTGCAACCGTCATATGTGGATAAAGCGCGTAAGACTGAAATACCATAGCAAGGTCACGTTTTGAGGAGGCTAATTCCGTAATGTCTTTTCCGTCCAGATCAATCGAGCCGCTTGAGCAGGTTTCTAGCCCAGCAATGGTTCTTAAAAGAGTGGATTTGCCGCAACCTGATGGACCAACGAAGACAATAAACTCGCCTTCTTCAATCGTAAGGTTAATACCGCGAATGGCGTGGTAATCGTCGTAATGTTTTTGTAGATCTGTAATCGCTAAGTAACTCATAAGAAATCTTCCTAATTATTATTTTACGGCGCCGAATGTAAGGCCTTGGACCAATTGTTTTTGACAGAACCAACCGAAGATTACGATCGGAGCACAAGCTAATGTCGATGCCGCCGACAATTTCGCCCAGAAAAGACCTTCAGGGCTTGAGTAAGAGGCAATCATAGCGGTTAATGGCGCGGCTTCTGAAGCGGTTAAGTTCAATGACCAAAATGCTTCGTTCCAGCACAAAACGATGGAAAGTAAGCCCGTTGATGAAATGGCGCCGATGGACAAAGGCATGACGACTTTTACCATTTCATCCCATGGTGTTGCGCCATCCATACGAGCGGCTTCAAGGATCTCTTTGGGTAAATCTTTAAAGTACGAGAACAGCATCCACACCACGATAGGCAGATTCATCAGGGTAAAGATAATGACCAAGCCCGTACGGGAATCGAGCAGTCCATAGTCACGACTTAATATGTAGATTGGTACTAACACCCCTACCGCTGGCAGCATTTTGGTGGAGAGCATCCACAGCAAAATGTCTTTGGTTCTCTTGCTGGGGAAAAAGGCCATGGAATACGCTGCTGGAATGGCAATCGCTAAGGCTATTAGAGTTGAACCGAAAGCTGTTATGACCGAGTTCAAGGCGTGGTGAACATAGTCACTGCGTTCTTGTACTATGCTGAAGTTCTCCAGCGTTGGCTCGAAAAATAGCGACGGTGGAACCGAAATGGCCTGCAGCTCTGTTTTAAAGGAGGTGATGAACATCCAGAAAATAGGAAAGAACAGGATCAAGGCAATGGTCCAAGCAAACAAGCCTGTTAGGGTGGTTCGTAATTTACGTTGTTGAGTCAGTTTCATGATTATTTCCTCACACCGTTAAGTTTTTGCCAACGGCACGAATTAAGAAAAAGGCAACTATATTGGCGAGAATAACCGCGAATAAACCACCCGCTGAAGCAACCCCCACGTCGTATTGCAATAAGGCTTGGTTATAAATGAGGTAAGCCAAGTTGGTACTGTCGTAACCTGGGCCTCCGCCAGTAGAGACGAAAATTTCGGCAAAGATGGCCAACAAAAAAATCGTTTCAATCATCACCACAACGGTAATAGGACGTGCCAAATGAGGCAGGGTGAGATAACGAAAAATATGCCACCCCGTTGCGCCATCCATCTGAGCGGCTTCTTTTTGTTCTGTGTCTTGAGATTGTAATGCTGTGACAAACACTAAAATGGCGAAGGGCAGCCACTGCCAACTGACCATGATGATAATGGAAGCAAGAGGGAGTGATGACAGCCAGTCTATTGGCTCCAAACCTAAGCTTTCAGAAATCCAAGCGAAGATACCGTATACCGGGTTCATCATCATATTTTTCCAAATTAAGGCATTTACCGTTGGCATGATGAAGAAAGGTGAAATAAGCAAAACGCGGACAATACCTTGTCCCCAAAAGGGGCGATCAATCAAGGCGGATAACAACACACCTAGAACAACGGTAATGATTAATACCGAAGCCAGTAGAATTAGGGTATTGGCGACAGCCGGGAAAAAACCAGGATCAGTTAAGAAAAATTCAAAGTTCATCCAGCCGACAAAATTATTCTGACCCGGATACAACAAGTTGTAACGAATGGTTGAGAAATAAATGGTCATGGACAAAGGAACGATCATCCAGATCAATAGCAGGATGACAGAAGGCGCCATTAATAAGCGAGTGATTGAGCGCTTCATAGTGTGATCTCTTATTATAAGCGTTAAATGATGTCTTTAATGGGCAAAACGAAAAGAAAAGATAGGGCATAATGCCCTATCTTTTTGCCTTAGAGGACTAGTAGTAACCTGCTTGACGCATTTGACGGTCTGCCGATCGGTTAGCGGATTGCAATGCTTGTTCAACGCTCATAGTGCCAGACAATGCCCCTGAAACCATTTGTCCTGCGGTTGTGCCAATGGCTTGGAACTCAGGGATGGCAGCGAACTGCACACCGACGTAAGGAGAGGGTTTCATAGTGCTGTCATTTGGATTGGCAGAGTTAATGGCTTTTAATTCGGCTTCAGCAAAGACGGCTGCTTTCTGGAATTTCGCGTTTTCATAAGTACTGGTACGAGTACCGGTTGGCACCGCTGCCCAGCCGTTAGTTTTACCCACTAGGTTAATGTACTGTTTAGACGTTGCCCAACGTACAAATTTTTGGGCTTCGACTGAGTGTTTGGTGGCCGCTGGAATACCTAACGCCCATGCCCATAACCAGTTAGCGCCTTTTTGGCTGACGGCATATGGCGATTGCGCAAAGCCAACTTTGTCATGCACTTTACTTTGTTTCGGATCGGTTACGAAGGACGCTGCAATGGTGGCGTCAATCCACATGCCGCATTTACCTTCGTTAAACAAGGCTAGGTTTTCATTAAAGCTGTTGCTGCTGGAACCTGGAGGGCCATATTTGCTCAAGGTATCCACGTAGAAACTGACGGCTTTTTTCCATTCCGCGCTTTCAAGTTGAGGCTTCCAGTTCTCATCAAACCAGCGAGCACCAAAAGAGTTTGCAATGGTCGTCATTAGAGCCATGTTGTCACCCCAGCCCGCTTTACCACGTAAACAGATGCCGTAAACGCCATTGTCTGGATCATGAACCGCAGCAGCGACATCACGGATGTGTGTCCAGCTGTCTCGGTCATTGATTTCCATACCTGCGGCTTTTACTAGATCTTTACGGTACATCACCATGGAACTCTCACCATAGAAAGGTGCTGCGTACAAGGTGTTGTCGTAGGATAAACCACCACGAATGGAAGGTAGGATGTCATTCACATCGTAATTGCCACTGGTATCGATTTCTCTTAACCAGCCACGCTCACCCCAGATTGGTGCTTCATACATACCTATGGTCATGACATCGTATAAACCACTTTTATTGGCAATGTCTTGAGTGACATTTTGGCGAAGGACACCTTCTTCCAAAGTAACCCATTTGACTTTAATGCCAGGGTTGGCTTTTTCGAATTCAGGGGTCAATTTTTGCATTTCAATCATATGGCCATTGTTAACGGTGGCTACCGTGATTTGGGTCTCTGCGAAAGCGCTGGCTGCGGTTAGGCAGGCCGCGACAGATACCGCACAAGAAAGAGTCTTTTTCGTAAGGCGTTGCATATAGGTTTCTCCTGTTGGAGTGACTTTTGTTTTTATATTCTTACCTAGTTACTTGTTTATTGATCAATGAATGATCAGCAAGTGGATAAAATATAGTTCAATTTATAATTGACCTGTTAATACATAAAAACTCATTTTTGGTACTATTTTGTTTAGTTTGATTCATTTAAGTGGAAAATTAGTCAATATAATACTGTTTGTGAGGTCGTGTAACTCTAGGTAAGTCATTAGCGCTGGGTGCTTTACTGACTGAGGTCAGAAATGTGTTAAGTCGGCTTTGCTTTTTTGTGGGCAGCAATAGCAATCTGACAAGGGCAATGGCTATAATGACGGCATTGTTAATGAGAGGTTATTTGATGACTGAAACCGCAGATTCTTTAAGCTTCAAAAAGCTAAAATGGCATTGTCGTCGTGGCATGTTGGAGTTGGATGTTTTATTGGAACCATTTTTAGATGAAATTTACCTTACACTGGACGATGAGGACAAACAGCGTTTTCAAAAACTGATTGAGTGTGAAGACCAAGAAATCTTCCCTTGGTTTATGCAAAAAGAAGTGCCAGAAGATCCTGATTTGGCTCGTATCGTGGATATTATTGTTACCCGTGTTCAGCCTGACTGCCACTAAGCTGAACTTCTCTTGGGTTAGCGTTGGTTTGTGGACTAGCGCTAGCGCATCCTGCTTTATATTATTGCCTTTCTATTGGTGGCCAGACGTCTGGCAAGTCACTTTTTCTATCCTATACAGTGTGATTGTTTTAGTCTCGCTTGGGTTAGCTTGGCGTCAGCCGAGAAGTCACATTGGGATTGATTCTGACGGGGCGTATTTACGGCAACATAATAATGACCTAATACGACTTGATTTTGTTCGTGCTAATGCTGTTCAGCTCATTGCAAGAAAGGTGTCTGACGATACTATTTGGTACAGTGTGTGGCCACAATTTTGTTTGATATATCGCGATCAACTTGGGCTTGAAGATTACGCTCTATTGCGGTCTTTTGCCGCGCAAGACATGTTATCGCGCGGCGCCAAACGTTAAATCAGCACGAGTGTGTTGGGGTTAGAATGGTTGGCTTACTTTGTGACATTTTTGCCGGATAATCCAATGTAAAGTGCAGTCCACGGCTTTCTTTTCGTGACATGGCCGATTGGATAATAAGATCGGCAACCACGGCCAGATTACGTAGCTCTAGTAGATCATTCGATACCTTATAGTTGGCATAGAACTCTTGAATTTCAGACCTTAATAAGTCCACTCTGTGTTTGGCTCTAAGCAAACGTTTATTGGTGCGAACAATGCCCACATAATCCCACATAAAACGTCGCAATTCTTGCCAGTTGTGGGTAATCACCACATCTTCATCTGAATTGGTTACCTGGCTTTCATCCCAATCTGGAATCACAATGCTTGGTAAGGGAGTGGTGTGAGCCGCAATATGGCTGGCGGCTGAACGAGCAAAGACGATGCACTCAAGTAGCGAGTTACTGGCCAGTCGATTGGCGCCATGCAAACCTGTGTAAGCGGTTTCGCCAATGGCATAGAGATTGTTTATATCGGTCGCGCTGTTTCGATCTACCACAACGCCACCACAGGTATAATGGGCGGCTGGAACCACAGGAATGGGGCCTTTGGTCATATCATGGCCGTATTCCAAACAGTGTTTGTAGATGGTGGGGAAGTGTTCCTTGATAAAGTCCTGGTCTTTGTGGGAAATGTCTAACAGCACATGGGGAATACCAAGGCGCTTCATTTCATGGTCAATGGCGCGGGCCACAATGTCACGAGGGGCAAGCTCAGCTCGTGGATCAAATTTAGACATAAAGCGCGAGCCATCAGGCAGCAATAGCTTACCACCTTCACCACGTACGGCTTCTGAGATTAAAAAGGTTTTGGCTTTAGCATCATATAGACAAGTAGGATGAAATTGGTTGAATTCCATGTTCGCAACTCGACAACCTGCTCGCCATGCCATTGCAATGCCATCTCCCGATGCTGTATCTGGGTTGCTGGTATACAGATAAACCTTACTGCTACCGCCACAAGCTAGGGAAATAAATTGCCCTTGGAAGACCTCAATCGTGTCATCGTCTAGGTTTAAGGCATACACTCCAACAGAGCGGTTGGGGCCAGGCAAACCAAGTTTTTGTGTTGTGATGATGTCGACTGCAACGCGATCTGGGAAAAATTCAATGTTTGGATGGTTGCTGGCATTTTTAATCAGAGTTTTTGAGATCGCCAGTCCAGTAGCATCGGCACTGTGAATGATGCGTCTATGGCTGTGTCCACCTTCCTTTGTTAGATGATATTCGTCACTTTCTCCGTATCGAGTAAAAGGTACGCCTTGGTCGATGAGCCAGTCAATGCTGGCTTTAGAGTGTTCAACGGTAAAACGAATGGCTTCAGGGTCGCCCAATTCTACGCCAGCATCGATGGTGTCATTAATATGAGAATCTATGGTGTCTTTATCTGATAATACCGCCGCGACGCCACCTTGAGCATAAAGGGTAGAACCTTCTCGGATGTCGGCTTTGGTTAGAATGGCCACGCGATATTGATCCGCCAGCTCTAGGGCCAGTGTTAAACCCGCTGCGCCAGCGCCAATGATGACGATGTCATGTTGGTATTGTCGACTCATAATGTAATTCTGATTATTGACGAAAAAATTAATGTTACTATTCTTGCTATTAAATGAATACTTCCGAGTCATGCAAATTCATGATTCTTTGTCGTTTTTATGGGAACTTGCTGTGCCGTTTGTTGTCTCTAATCAATACCGAGCAAAGGCACAAGGTAATGACGTTGAAACATGAGGTGCCTATGCAGCACGAAACGTCTTCTGATCAGACGTTAGTTGAAAAAGTACAACAGGGTGACAAGCGAGCATTTGATTTGCTGGTGGTGAAGTACCAATACAAGGTGGTGGGGTTAATTGGGCGCTATATCCAAGATAAGAGCGAAGTCTTAGACGTGGCTCAGGAAAGTTTCATCAAGGCTTATCGGTCAATTAATAGTTTTCGTGGTGAAAGTGCATTTTATACTTGGCTATACCGAATTGCTGTCAATACCGCGAAGAATCATTTGGTAAGTCGTTCGCGTCGACCTCCTGAGTCGGATGTTGAGCTGGATAATGAAGAGGTGTTTAACACCTATGAATCTTTGTCTGATATTGCCACGCCAGAAGCCAAGTTGAACAGCAATCGACTTGAGAAAGCCATTTATCATGCTATTGAAATGCTACCTGAGGAGTTGCGTAGTGCATTGACCCTAAGGGAGTTTGATGGCCTGAGCTACGAAGATATTTCATTGATCATGGAGTGCCCTGTTGGAACGGTGCGGTCTCGTATCTTTCGAGCACGAGAAGCCGTCGAAAAACACATTCGTCCTTTTTTGGATGCAGGAGAGTCGTCATGACATCACAAAACACACATTCACCGGAGACGATGGCCAGTTTGTCTGCCATGTTTGATGGGGAAGCCACTGAGCAAGATATTGCAGCCTTGTTGGCTCAAGATACGGATGTGTTGGCTCGGCAATTGGAAGGGTTTCATGCGATTCAACAACACCTTCACAAAGATGATCAAGTAGCCGTTGGCTTACAAGACAGTCTATTGATGCGCATACATCACACCCTAGAAGCAGACGGCGAAGAGCGAGAGGCACCTGAGCCGGTTGCTCAGGAGGTGTCGTTGCCTAAGTCGAATGTTAATTGGAAAATGATGTTTTCTGGTATCGCGATGGCGGCGAGTGTTGCCTTTGTCGTGGTGTTAGGTGGTAACCTATTGCTCAAACCAGATGCCTCGCAAGTGCCATTAACGGCTGAGGTCATACCAGTTAAAGCCGCTCAACCTGTGACACCCTTGGCGGAATTAAATCAGCAAAGGTTACCGTTAGATAATGTGAAGCTACAACAGTACCTTCGTCAACACGCAGAACAAGCTACTATGACTGTAGGCCAGGGCATGATTCCGATGGCGCGCGTGGTTAATTATCCTGTGCAAGAGTAACGTATGAAACGCTTTCCGGTTGTGATTAGATGTTTAAGCTTGTGCTTACTTTGCTTCGCTCAATGGAGCATTGCTGCCGTACCAACGCTAAATGCAGTTGAATTGTTGCGTCAAATGACTCAGTCATTTCACTATCTCAATTATGATGGTGTGTTTGTGCATTCCGAAGCGTCCAATATGAACGGCATGCGCATACGCCATATTGTCACGGAAGGTATGGAATATGAAAGTTTAGTGGATTTAGACGGTGATAAGGTTGAAGTCGTTCGAATTGATGACAAAATCACTTGTGTCTATCCCGATGATCAGATGAACAATCGCTATTCGCCTTTTAAAGCTCCCTTTAAAAGCTTGAAGAAAGTCGATGAAGAGCGATTAGCGCAAGGTTATCAGTTGACAGTGAATCAAGGTCAGCATCGAATTGCAGGGCGGCAAGCCATTATTGTCAGCTTGTTGCCAAGAGATGAGTACCGTTATGGTCATGCGTTTTGGTTAGATAAAGAAAACCATTTTTTGTTAAAACACGATGTGTTTAAACCAGATGGTCAGCTGTTAGAGCGTGTTCAGTTTACCTCAGTTAACTTCACACCGGACTTGAAACAGGAAGATTTTGTCCCCAACAAGGGAACACACGCTAAAAAGCAAACGCAAGTCTTACCGCAGCGCGTTAAGAATCTGTGGCGATTTGAATGGTTGCCAGAAGGGTTTCATTTAGTTTGGCCTGAAGCAAGAGCGTTGAACCATGGAACCAGTATGCTGTTGCTGTCTGATGGCATGGCGACGGTGTCGGTATTTGTCGAACCTAGTATGTCTGTTAAACCCATTTCCATTATGGGCATGGGGGCCACCATGGCCGGTGTAAGCAGTTTTAAAGTGAAGGATCAGTTGTATTTATTGACCATAATGGGTGAAGTACCAGGCGCCACGATCGAAAAACTGATGACGGTATTTATGCCAAGGCTAGAAAATGATTGAAGAAACAGGAACCGTGATGTCGGTTGAAGCTGGCTTTGCTGAGGTCGAAACCATTCGTACCAGCAGCTGTACTAGCTGTCGTGCTCGTCATGGTTGTGGCCATCATGCTATTGCGCAAGTATCGCCAGCCAATCGCATGCGCATGAAGGCGGTTGATCCATTATCAGTCGAGGTTGGCCAGCGAGTGGTCATTGGCATTCCAGAAGATACTCTGTTGCAGGCTTCTGTGTGGATGTATTTAATTCCCTTGCTTGGTATGGTGTCCGGCGCAATACTGCCTTCCTTATGGACTGAGTCAAATGATCTGTCTGTGTTGCTAAGTTTGTTGGGCTTTGTCGGTGGGTTGTGGTTTGCCAGACACAAAGCGAACCGCTCTGCTAATAATCAAGATTTTTACCCAAAAGTTTTAAGAATTGAATCGGTTCAGGATGAAGCCAGCCCTTTGCTGTTTTCGCCTTAACTGTAAAACCTTCTTCACCTGGCACTGTAATGAATTTGGTACGTTTTAAGGAGACCAATTAATGAACAGATTGCTTAAACACGTTAGTGTGTTAGTCGTCAGCACGGTTATGATGACTTCCATGTTAACTCACGCGGCGTCATTGCCTGACTTTACAGAGTTAGTGGATGATGCTTCCCCCGCAGTCGTGAACATCAGTACGGAACAAACGGTGACCACGAAAACGGCCAATGATGGTGGTCGTCAATATAGCCCTAATAATGAAGAGTTGAATGAGTTCTTCAAGCACTTCTTTGGGCAGCAGCCTTTTGGTCAGCAAAGTCCGCCACAGCAAGGGCAGCGTAGCTCTCTTGGTTCGGGTTTTATTATTTCTCATGATGGTTATGTGTTAACCAATAATCATGTGATTGATGGTGCCGATGTGATTCATGTGCGTTTAAGTGATCGCAGAGAGTACCAGGCGACCTTGGTAGGAACGGATCCACGAACGGATTTGGCCTTGTTAAAAATTGAAGCAGACGATCTGCCGATCGTTAAAATGGCCGACTCAGATAAGCTAAAGCCGGGACAATGGGTGTTAGCGATCGGTTCACCATTTGGCTTTGATTACACAGTAACGGCTGGGATTGTCAGTGCTACGGGTCGTAATTTGCCGTCTGATAATTATGTTCCTTTCATCCAAACAGATGTTGCGATTAATCCAGGAAATTCTGGAGGCCCTCTGTTTAACTTGGATGGTGAAGTAGTGGGTATTAACTCACAGATTTACACTCGTTCAGGTGGGTTCATGGGGGTATCCTTTGCCATTCCATCGAAAGTTGCCATGTCTGTGGTCGAGCAATTGAAAAAAGACGGTAAAGTATCTCGTGCTTGGTTGGGCGTGCTGATTCAAGATGTGAGCAATGATCTTGCTGAATCTTTTGGTCTTGATCGTCCAAAAGGCGCTTTAATCAGTCGTGTATTACCGGATTCACCGGCTGAGAAAGCGGGCTTACAATCAGGTGACATCATCATGCGCTTTAATGGTGAAGAGATTGAGCATTCTGGTGAGTTGCCTTATGTTGTCGGCGGTATGAAAGCAGGTAAAGAGGTAGCGGCACAAGTTTACCGAGATGGTAAAGAGCAAACCATTGAGATTACGCTAGAGGGTCGCCCAGCGGATCCTAAAGTCATTGCTCAGTCACAACAAGATCAGAATCGCTTAGGTATGATTGTAGGTGAAGTGCCTGCTGACATGGCGAAAAGCTACAATATTGACCACGGTGTGATGATTGAGCAAGTGCTCGGTGGTACTGCGGCTCGTAATGGCCTGCAGCAAGGTGACGTGATTACCATGTTAAATGGCCAACGTATTGACAGTGTGTCGGGCTTTACTAAGATTGCTAAAGACATACCAACGGGGCGTTCGGTGCCTATGCGGGTGATTCGTCAGGGCTATCCCATGTTTATTCCGTTCAAAATAGTTGAATAACAGGGTGCTATAGAAAATAAAAAGGGCGACCAAATGGTCGCCTTTTTTATGATTTTGAATGCTGTTTTCTTCGCATCCAGATATTAAACTTTACAATTGTTTCGAGAAGATTTTTGAGTTTCTCTGATAATTATAAAGCGTCTGTTTTTGCATGGGTAAGCTGGCCAATGTGGTTTCACTAAAACCACGCTCAATAAACCAATGGGCCGTGCGTGTCGTGAGCAAGAATAATGTCTTTAAATGTTGCTCCTTTGCCGCTTGTTCAATGCCTTTTAGTAAGCGTTCACCTCGGTTGGAACCTCGATAATTAGGAGATACGGCTAAGCAAGCTAGTTCACCAGCGTGCTCTTGCTCAAAAGGATACAAGGCGGCACAAGCCACAATGGCACCATCACGTTCGATGACAATAAAGCGGTCGATTTCATTTTCCAACAAGTCTCGTGAGCGCCTCACTAAAGCGCCTTTTTCTTCCAATGGTGCCAGTAGGGCCATCATGCCGCCAACGTCATCAATATGGGCGGGACGTAATTGCTCGTAACTGTCTTCGTCTATCATGGTGCCCGCACCTTCACGAGTGAAGAGTTCTCTGAGCAGACCTCCGTTTTCGTGATAGGAAATGAGGTGCGCACGTGGCACGCCGTGACGAACCGACTGCACACAGGCTTCCAAAGCGTTTTGCGTCAGCTGTTGTAAAGAGTGATCTTTTAAGATGGCTTCGGCGTCTTTTGCCAACAGCTCTGAGTAGAGTTCACCCGCTTGATTGAAGACACCTTCTTCATCCGTATAAATAATCAATTTATCGGCTTTTAATTGGATGGCGGCCTGCGTCGCCACGTCTTCGCTTTTGAGGTTGAACACTTCGCCAGTGGGTGAAAAGCCTAAATGCGGCAAGAGCACCATGTTGTCATCTTCTAATAAACGGAAAATCGCCTCAGTATCGATTCGGCGAACTTCGCCTGTGTGGCCATAATCCACACCATCAACAACGCCAAGTGGGCGTCCGATGACATAGTTTCCGCTACAGACTTTGAGACGAGCACCATCCATTGGAGTATTAGATAGCCCCATGGATAATTGTGCTTCCAGTTGGACTCGAACCGCAGAAGACGCTTGAATCACATCCAGAAGTTGGCTTTGAGGTGTGACCCGATAATCGCTGTCTAATGGGGTTGATGAGTGATGATTTGACAGCACACGGTTGATCTGTGGTCGCGCACCTTGCACGAGCACCAAGCGAATACCAAGCGAATCAAGCAATGCCAAGTCATGGATAATGCTTGAAAAGTGCGTGCACTCTACGGCTTCACCTGGAATGAGGATAACAAAAGTTTTGCCTCGGTGGGCATTAATATAAGGAGAGGAATGGCGGAACCAGTCCACGTAATTGAGTTCTTCAGGCACGCTGCTTCTCATTAATTAGACTCATTAGATTGAAGGCAAAAACGCTCAATTAAACCACGTATTACCTTTTGCATAGGTTGTATTTGATCCAGCGCCATAAATTCATTGGGCTGGTGAGCTTGGTCGATCGAACCAGGACCAAGCACCAAGGTTTCCATGCCCATTTGATTGAGGAAAGGGCCTTCGGTAGCAAATGCGACCGTTTCGGCTGGGCGCTCAGTGAGTGTTTCACAAGCTTTAATAATAGCGGATTCAATCGGCGTATAAAAAGAGGGCACATCCGGAAACAAACTATTTAGTTGAATTTGTGTGCCGGTTTTTTCTTCGATACCTGGTAGGCGCAGAGCAATTTCTGCCATCAAAGACTGATTGCTCATACCTGGTAACGCTCTAAGGTCAAACTCTAACTCACAACGCCCACAAATACGGTTTGGGTTGTCTCCCCCATGAATACAGCCAAAGTTCATGGTTGGGTAATCTATGATGAAGTTTGCATCTTGGTAATCGCGCTTGAGTTCATTACGAAAGGTCATAAGCTCAGACATGACATTATGCATGGCATCAAGGGCATTATTACCAAGCGCCGGATTAGAAGAATGTCCCGCTTGCCCTGTCACTTTAATCCGTTCCATCATAATGCCTTTATGGGCATAAATAGGCGTTAATGAAGTGGGTTCACCAATTAAAGCGTAGCGGGCATTGAGCTTATTTTGTTGAACCAGCGCTCGAGCGCCAGCCATCGAACTTTCTTCGTCGGCCGTGGCGAGTATGATCAGAGGTTCAGTCAACTCGCAAAGTGACATTTCTCGAATGGTGTCTAATACAATGGCAAAGAAGCCTTTCATATCACAGGAGCCAAGGCCATAAAGCTTTTGATCTCGTTCTTGTAGTGTAAAAGGATCGGATTGCCAGCGACCTTCATCATACGGAACGGTATCGGTGTGCCCAGAGAGTACTAAGCCACCGGGGCCTTGTCCTATGGTCGCAATCAAGTTGAACTTGTTCGGTTGCCCTGGCAGGGACATGACTTCACACTGAAAACCTTGTGAGCTGAGCCAGGTTTCCAGCAGTTCTATGACGCCCTTATTGGATTGATCCCAATGGGCTTGGCTGCAACTGATAGAAGGAGACGCGATCAGTTGAGTCATCATATTAATGAGTGACGGTAGAGCTGGCATAGGCCTTCCTTAAATCCAAATAATTAGCCAATATTACTACGCTGGGGCTTCTGTTACACTTGCTTGGTTATGTTTTTCTTTGCTGTTGTTTGGTAAAGACATTAGAGGTTTGTAAATTATGGCTACCGAGCTAGAACTTAAGTTAATGCTTCAGTCTGAGTATCTCAAGTCTGCGAGCGATTTTCTTGATGAAATTTGTGCTCTGTCTGACGATGATACTGTATCCCGCCAGCCAACTCTTAACTTAATGAATGCCTATTATGATACCGAGGATGGCCAATTGATGTTGGGGGGCATGGCATTGCGTATTCGTGCCGTCAACGATCAATTTATCCAAACGGTAAAAACGCGAGGCACAAGCCGAATAGGCATGCATGCCAGAGGTGAATGGGAGTGGCAACTGGAAAACGATTATTTGGATTTGTCTTTGTTAAAAGACGTACCGCTTCCTGATGTTTTGCAGGACATGTCGTGGAGTCGCCATTTACAACAAGCCTATCGTACCGATTTTCAGCGCCAAGTTTGGAATATCCAGCAAGGTGACACCAAGATGGAAGTGGTCTGTGATCAAGGAAAAGTCACCTCACCCTATGGGGAGGACAGCATTTGTGAGCTGGAACTTGAACTAAAAAGTGGCCCTGAAGCGGCGCTGTATGAATTTGCTTTACGCATTGCGGAGCGTGTTCCTATCCAAGTGAGTGTGGTTTCCAAAGCGCAGAAAGGTGTTCGGCTTAAGCATGGTCAGATTGAATTTCCTCAGAGGCCGATTGCTTCGGTCAGTCGTATGGCGTTAGCAGCCTATTGGTATGAGGTGTGGCTGGTCTATTGGGAGGCCATGTTCTTTATGCAGGATGAAGTATTGTTGCAGCCTTTTAGACACACAATAGGTCAATTACGACCTTGTTTGCCTACGCATTTAGATCAAGCTTTAGTCGAGTTGGATAATGCGTTGGGTGAGTTGTATAAAGCGGATGAAGACAAGGTGCTTGAATTATTGGGAGGGCTAAAATCCATTGGCTCTCTAATGCTAAAAATTGGTCAGTGGCTCAATCAACAAAGCCACTAATATGTGTGATTAAAGTGATAAAAACAGTAAGGATTGGGCCTTGTTTATACCTTCTGATAATCCCAGCTATGCGTTTTATTGTGAGTCTTTAGAAAACCGATCATTGCTGTTAGAGCAATTGCAAGAGGCGCGTTCGAGAAGTGGTTTAGACGGTTTAGATCCGGCACAGATTGCCAAGCTTGAGCCGCTTTGGCTATTGAGTGATTTTTTACACAAAATGTTTATGCGTTATCCCGCTTGGTTGGATGATGTTTTGGCATTATCAAGTTTACCTATTGCACCGACTATAGATGCGCTTATTGCTGGTGAAACCTCTTTTCTTCAAAAAAATCTAGTTGAAGAGACAGGCAAATTGTCCCGTTTGGATGAGACTCAGTTTTTACGAGCTTTGCGACTTTATCGTCAGTGGTGGATGGTGCGGCTGATTGCACTGGATTTACAGCAAAAAATAGCCTTACCCGTACTAACGGCTCATTTAAGCAAGTTAGCGGATGTGTGTGTGAATGCCAGTTTGCTTTGGAGTCAGCAGAAGTACGCTAATTTATATGGTCAGGCATTCGATAGCACAGGTAAAATCCAATCTATGATTGTGATTGGGATGGGAAAGCTTGGCGGAAATGAGCTGAATCTATCTTCTGATATTGATCTGATTTTTGCCTTCCGTGAACATGGTGATACTCAAGGCGGAAAAAAAAGTCTTTCTCATCAAGAATATTTCACCAAGTTGGGTCAAAAACTCATTCAACACCTTGATCAAGTTACATCCGAAGGCTTTGTGTTCCGCGTCGATATGCGGTTGAGACCATTTGGTCAGTCTGGTGCTTTAGTCTTGAATTTAGATTCATTGGAAAACTACTACCAAGACCAAGGTCGTGATTGGGAACGATATGCCATGATCAAAGCGCGTGTTATGGCTGGCAGTGAACAAGATGTGATGGCGTTTGAAGCCTTAAGAAAGCCTTTTGTCTATCGTAAGTATTTAGATTTTGGTGCCATTGGCGCGTTGCGGGATCTAAAGCGTATGATCGCTAAAGAAGTTCGACGTAAGGGGATTGAGCACAATATCAAGCTTGGTCAAGGCGGAATCCGAGAAGTCGAGTTCATCGCTCAGGCCTTACAAATTTTGCATGGTGGGCGAGATCAAGGTCTACAAACACCAGCCTTGTTAGAAGTTTTGCCTTATTTGGCGCAACAAGAGTATTTAAGCCAGCAAGAAACAACACAGTTACAGCAGGCTTATTTGTTGTTAAGGCGAACTGAGCATGCCTTACAGGCAATCAAAGACGAGCAAACGCAGCTCTTACCTGAGGATGATTCAGCCCGTTTGCGATTGGCCATTATGGTTGGTTTTCAGAGTTGGCAAGCCCTAACTGACGCTTTGTGGTCTGCTCGTCATCAAGTTCATGATTACTTTGTTGATTTGATCGAAGATGATGAGGAAACGGATCAAGGTAAAGAGCAGCAAGAAGCATGGCGAATTTTATTAAAAATGCCTGAAGATGGTGAGGCGATTCGAGACGCCATTGCTGACATTTCATGGCAGCAAGTGGACCTGGTTGTGCCGCGAATTTCTCAGCTATTGAGTTCGCGTACTCTAGTGTTTATGCAGCCCATTGGGCAAGAACGTTTGGCACTCTTTTTAGCGGCATTGATGAGTCGGCTTGAAGAGGAAGATAACCCAGATTTGGTGTTAGAAAGGGTGTTTCCTATCTTGGAGGCCGTGCTTCGCAGAACTGCGTATTTGGTTCTGCTGTGTGAAAACCAGACTGCATTAACGCATTTGATTCGCCTGTGTCGGGAAAGTGCTTGGTTTACTGAGGCGATCTCCACAACGCCAGCATTATTAGATGAATTATTGGATGCCAATACGTTATTTTCACCGCCTGATAAAGGCATGTTGGAAGATGAATTAAAGCAAATTTTATTGCGTTTGCCGGAAGACGATGAAGAAGCGCAGATGGATGCGATGCGTCGTTTTAGACGCTCTATTATTCTGCGAGTAGCGGCTTGTGATATCACTGGCATCTTACCGGTTATGAAAGTGAGTGATCACTTAACCTGGTTGGCGGAGGTGCTATTAGAGCAAGTGTTAAAGCAGTCTTGGTTCTATTTAACCAAAAAACATGGCTATCCTGTGAGTTATGGTGAGGCATTCCATGAGCCTCAATTGGCCATCATAGGCTATGGCAAATCTGGTGGTTGGGAGCTAGGTTATGATTCAGATTTGGACTTAGTCTTTATTCATGATGCTCAGAGTAATGGCAGTACTGATGGTACGCGTAGTATTGATAACCTGACATTCTATACACGCTTAGGGCAAAGGCTTATTCATATGATTACCAGTTTTACCGCCGCTGGTCGTTTGTATGAGGTGGACATGAGGTTGCGTCCGTCTGGTAATTCAGGTCTATTGGTATCGAGCTTAGAGGCCTTTAAAGATTATCAGCAAAAAGAGGCGTGGGTGTGGGAGCATCAAGCGTTAACTCGAGCACGAGGCTTAGCCGGTGATCCCGCGTTATTGAACCGATTCGAAGAGTGTCGAAAAGGCATCATAGCGACCGTTCGTGATCGATCAGTACTAAGAGCCGAAGTCATCAAAATGCGTGAAAAAATGCGCTCGCATTTGGATACGGGAAGTAAAGAGAAAGGCTTTGATTTAAAGCAGGGCGCTGGTGGCATTATTGATATTGAATTCATGGTGCAATATTTTGTCTTGGCTTGGTCTTGCCAACACCCAGAACTCATGGCTTATTCAGACAATGTTCGACAACTGGAGGCGTTATCAGAGCTTGGTCTGCTGCCTGCAGATAAAGTGGCGGGTATGATTGAGACTTATACTCTGTTTCGATCTCGGACTCATCGTCAAGCTTTACAGAAGCAAGGCCGAGTTGTGCAGTCTGAAGATTTACAAGCAAACCAAAGCTTGATCAATGGGTTGTGGGAAACGTTTGTGGATAATGAGCAGATTTAGCGGCATTCAAAAGAGAGAAACTGAAAAACGGTTCGTAAATTCAATTGTTATCCACTATACTTTTGCTACTGACTGTTTTTTGAGCAGATCTTGGTTAGAGGTTTTATAAACATCTATCTCAACGCTAAAGGCGGGAGAAAGGAGGAAGCATGGCAGAAGTTAACGGTGTTAGTGGTGGACCTGCGATGGACTATGCGAGAGAAGTGTATCAGGCGAGTTTAGCAAAAGCCGCGCAGCAGCAGGAAGCTCAGCAAAATTTGCAGTTGTTAGAGCGTGCAACAGAGCCAACGACGCCAGCAGCAAGCAGTGGCTCGCATACGACAACAGATAACCTAGGGCAGAACATCAACATTAATGTGTGATGGTAGCGAGTACCAAAGCCTTAGTCGATCATTTAAAAAAGCCCCAGCAAGTCAAACTTACTGGGGCTTTTTTGTGCCTAATGAGTCGTTTTTACATTAGCGTTGAGTTATCAGCAAATTGACTGTCTTCATTTGTTATTGGTTTATTATCTATCATGGCTTCAAAAGATTTTAGACGCTTATAGATAGACAGCAATTCAACAATGGTTGTCCATGAGTTGACCAAGAATTGGAAGGAGCTTTCTACTTGGTTAAAGGCATTGTTAATCTGCTGGAAAATACCAAAGGTGATCACACCTGCAACAATAGAAGGCCCCAGTGCAATGAGTGGAACTAATACGCCTGCTTGTAAATAACCGTAACGCACAACGTTGAAATACAAGTAGTGGAAGTAAAGAGTGAAGTAGTTTTTACGTACATTGCTGAACAGTTCCGCCAGTGTGATGGGTTCGGCTCTGTTTTCATTGTCCTCCCCATAAACCAATTCTTTACGATAAGCTGCTTCTACTTTTTGGTTGTTGAACTCTAGACCAGGTAATTTAATCCCAGCGAGAGCGAGTAAAACGGTGCCGATAATAGACCAAAAGAGTGCGATGAAGACAAGTGATTGAGAAACTTCGCCAATAATAGGTAGCGTTTTTATATGACCAGACAAGGCCCATAAAACAGGCAGGAAAGCCAACAGTGTCATAACCGAACCAATCAGTCTGACACCCAACCCTTCCATAATACTCGCAAAGCGCATGGTGTCTTCTTGGATACGTTGTGATGCCCCTTCAATATGACGAACTTGCTGCCATTTTGATGAATAGTATTCGGTCATCGAGGTGCGCCAGCGGAAAATATAATGGCTAACGAAAAAATTCTTTAAAACAACAATGGTGATATAGACTGCTGCAAGCCCTAAAAAAGTGCTTAGCTGGGAGTAATAGTCATTTAATGTAATGGAGTTCGGAGCAGATAGGGCTTTCTGAATAAGGTTGTAAAAAACGCCATAAAATTCGTTAAACATGACATTGAGCTGAACGCTGAACCATGTCGCAAAAATGATAATGCCTGAGCCAAGAACAGACCATTTTGCCCACTTATTACCACCAAATATCATCCAAGCTGCGATGAAAACACCATAGCAAATCAGTATGTATTGATAGAGCCAAAAGGTTTCGGCGCTTTTGGAGGCTTCTTGGAAAGCAGTTTGAGCTGCCGGATCGGCACCTGAAGCTAGGGTTTCTGGAAAGGTTAGGCCGATTAAATTACCTAAGCTTAAATAGCTTCCTAGGTCTTGCATGACTAAATACCAGCTAAGGACACCAACAAGCGCCCAGACAACAAAACTTAAAAAGAACAGTTTGGGTTTTGGAAAAAAAGAATGGAACACGTATTAGTTTCTCTATGTCTGTGGTGAGTATTGAAGCCATCCTAGCCCAACAAGTCCTAACGTATTCAAACGAGCTTAAACTAGTCCGCTGAGAAGCACAATTCATCTTGGATTAAGGAATCAGCAAAAAAGGCGATAATAGTACTCATTGATTTAATTGGTATTATGATTGACTGGACGATAAAAAGTTTTGTTCTGATAGAGGTTAATATAAAAAATCGGGCACGAGGCCCGACTTGGAATCTTATTTAATGTGCGCTATGTGATTAGGCTGCTTGAGTTTGCTCCACCACAGTGGCAATGGCTTTCTCTAGACGTGCTAAACCTTCCGCAATGTCTTGCTCTGGGATAATAAGTGACGGTGCGAATCGTAATACGTCAGGGCCAGCAACCAGAACGAACAAACCTTCTTCAGCGGCTGCCGCTAAGAATTTACCTGCATTGCCTGCGTATTGGTCCACAACTTCAGCACCGATTAATAGCCCCATACCACGAATTTCTTTAAACACATGGTATTTCTGATCAATCGCGTTTAAGCCTGCTACGAATAAATCATGACGCTTTTTCACACCTTCAAGTACTTCAGGCGTGTCAATAATGTCAACAACGGCTTCTGCAATGGCACAGGCCATTGGGTTACCACCATAAGTACTGCCGTGGGTACCAAACGTAAAGCTTTTTGCAACAGCATCTGTGGCTAACATAGCGCCAACAGGGAAGCCATTACCAAGGGATTTTGCCGAAGTCATGATGTCTGGTGTGACGCCAGTTTGCTCGTAGGCAAACAAGGTGCCTGTACGACCGACACCAGATTGCACTTCATCAAAAACCAGCAATGCGTTGTTCTGATCACAAAGCTCACGTACTTGCTTGGCGAATTCAAGGTCAGCAGGGATGATGCCACCCTCGCCTAGAATGGGCTCCATTACTACCGCACAGGTTTTGTCACTGATAATGGCTTTAAGTTGTTCGATGTTATTGTAATCACAATGTTTGATGCCAGCAGGTGTTGGCTCAAAACCTTCTTTGTATTTCGCTTGCCCGCCAACCGAAACGGTAAATAGGGTGCGGCCATGGAAAGATTTGTAAAAAGCGACAATTTCATGCTTTTCTGGACCAAAATGATCGTAAGCATAGCGACGAGCCAGTTTAAACGCCGCTTCATTTGCTTCCGCGCCACTGTTGGCGAAGAAAACACGGTCAGCAAAGGTTTTTTCCGTCAATTTTTTCGCTAGTCGCAAAGCTGGTTCGTTTGTCATCACATTAGATAAATGCCAGATTTTCCCTGCTTGCTCACGCATGACGTCGACTAGAGTTGGATTGGAATGACCTAATGCTGTGACGGCAATGCCGCCTGCAAAATCAATGTATTCTTTGTCTTCTTTGTCCCATACGCGAGAGCCTTCACCACGCACTGGAATAATTGCCGAAGGTGCGTAATTAGGAACCATTACTTCATCAAAGGTTGCTCTCGTTATTTCTTGTGTCACGTTTATGTCCTCATGAAAAAAATAGGTGGCCGCATTGACGGCCACCTATTGGTTTATATCAGATTTCTTAACTCACGAATAGCAACTGTCACCATCGTTAGGGTTAATTCGCTTTCAACTTTAATTTCGCTGAACGTCGTACGATAGTGTTTGATACTATCGTGGTTAGACTCTTTCCAGCTGGTCAGTCTTTGGTCGAGCGCTTTAATATCAGGGTTGGATTGAATAACCTCTTGGGTAAGAGTTCTTAGGCTATTATCTACTTCATCGCCTAGCCCTGCTTTTGCTCGACGTTGCCACATATCTTCAGCTGGTAATTGCGCAGCACGTTGACGTAACCAATGCAGCTCTAAGTCCATTTCAAGAGCAAAGTAAGTCTGTGCCACATCTAGGACTTCACTTTCGGTATTGCTGGCAACTCGTATGATGTCCAAACCATAGAATAGGTAATTCATAGATGACAATGTTTCCGCCATTTCTTCAGGAATGCCTTCTTTCGTCAATTCCGCCTTGATGTTGGTCAAGTGTGCTTGACTCGGTTCTGTCAGAATGGCTTGGATGTTGGCACTGATGACATCGATACCGGGTTTATAACTAGCAATTAAACGTTGAATTGACAAGCTTTCGCGAGTGTTGCGCAGTAGCCACAAGGTGGCACGTTCTAACAAGCCTTGAATGCGGATCAATAGACCGTTTAGAACCGCATTAGGAACCACAAAGTCTAAGCCGTTAATGGCCTTCCAAAGGGCTGGAATGCCAAAAATGTTTTCTGCTGCCATGTAGGCACGAACCACATTGAGAGCAGAGGCACTGGTTTCTTCCTGCATGTAGGTGCTAAAAGAAGCCCCCATGCGGTTCCCCAGGTTGTTAGTGACATGGCCTGCAATAATCTCTTGAGCCAGTGGGTGAGAAGCCATCTGGTCGCCAAAGCGTTTGGTCAGTTCGGTTGGGAAATATTGATTGATTTGAGTCATCAAATCCGCGTCTTCCCCAATGCCGTCTTCGACCAATTGCTCAGACAGTTTGATTTTAGAGTAAGCCAGCAATACTGAAATTTCTGGTCGGGTTAAGCCTTGGCCTTTGTTAAGACGTTTACGAATTTGACCGTCGGTAGGCAAGAATTCGATTTCACGATTTAAACGACCTTCGCGTACCAGCGATTGAATCAAACGCCAATGGTCAGTAAGTTTCTCTGGCGCACGTGAGTTAATTAATGACAATACATGACTTTGGCCACGGTTATGGCGTAATACTAGATCACCCACTTCGTCGGTCATTTTAGCGAGCAAGGTGTTACGTTGCTTCTCTGTCATATCGCCATTTTCAACCACTCGATTGAGTAGAATCTTAATGTTCACTTCATGGTCTGAGCTGTCAACACCGGCAGAATTGTCAATGGCGTCGGTACTAATTAACCCACCTTTTTGAGCGAATTCAATACGGCCCAATTGCGTTAAGCCAAGGTTGCCACCTTCACCCACTATGTTACAGCGCAGCTCCCTACCGTTGACACGCAAGCCATTGTTGGCGCTATCGCCCGCATCCGCATGAGATTCGGATTCGGCTTTCACATAGGTGCCGATACCACCGTTCCATAACAAATCAACAGGGGCCTTCAGTATGGTATTAATGAGATCCGTAGGCGCCATGGATTTGACATTGCCTTCAATGCCTAGGGCTTTACGAATATCCGCATTGATCGGGATGGATTTAGCGGTTCGGCTAAAGATACCACCCCCTTTAGAGATGAGTTCCTTGTTGTAATCTTCCCATGAAGAGCGCGGAAGCTTGAACAAGCGATCGCGTTCAGCAAAAGAGCTGGCCGCATCTGGCGTTGGGTCAATGAAGATGTGTAGATGGTTGAACGCTGCAATTAAGCAAGTGTGTTCGGATAACAGCATGCCGTTACCAAATACGTCACCAGCCATATCGCCAACTCCCACAGCGGTAAAGTTGGTTGTTTGACAATCAATGCCGATTTCTTTGAATTGACGTTTAACCGATTCCCAAGCGCCACGAGCTGTGATGCCCATTTTCTTGTGGTCATAACCGTTTGAACCACCTGATGCGAAGGCGTCACCTAACCAGAAACCGTATTTCTCAGAGATGCTGTTGGCCAAGTCTGAGAAGGTGGCGGTACCTTTATCCGCTGCGACCACTAAATATGGGTCATCCTCGTCATAGCGTTGAACCAAGCTTGGCGGAACGACTTGGTTTTGTACCAAGTTGTCCGTGATGTCGAGCAAACCACTAATGAAAGTGGTGTAGCAATGTACGACTTCTGCTTGTACTTCTTCTCGAGAAGCGTTTTTCTTCAGCTGTTTAGCGACAAAGCCGCCTTTCGCACCAGCGGGTACAATCACTGCATTTTTGACCATTTGTGCTTTTACTAGGCCAAGAACTTCCGTACGGAAATCTTCCATACGGTCTGACCAGCGCAAACCACCACGGGCGACTTTACCGCCACGCATGTGAACCCCTTCCACCCATGGCGCGTAGACAAAGATCTCGAACTTTGGTCGAGGCAGTGGTACGGCAGGAATTTGAGAAGGGTCTAACTTGAAAGACACATAATCTTTGATTTCGCCTTGCTCGTTATGCTGATAGAAGTTGGTTCTTAGCATGGCTTGAATAACCGACAAGTAGTGTTTCAAAATGCGGTCTTCATCGAGATTAGCCACTTGGTCCAACTCGAGATCAATTTTTTCTAATAGTTTTTGAACCTTGTCATCGCGTTTTGTCGTTTGGCTAGGATCAAAGCGTTGTTCGAAAAGCTGTACCAAAAGACGAGCAATGGTGGCGTTTTTCTCTAAGGTTTGCTGCATATATTGCAAAGAGAAAGGCAACTGTAATTGCATCAGGTATTTGGTGAGCGCACGCAGCATGGTAACTTGACGCCAAGTGAGTGAGGCGTTTAATACCAAGGCATTGAAGCGATCGTTTTCTACTCGACGAACGAATATCTGATTGAAGGCATCTTGGAATGCTTCGCGTTGCGTGTTTTTCTCAAGGTTGACGTCGGCGTCAACACTGATCGCAAATTCAACGACCCAGGTATTGGCAGTGCCGTCACCGTTTTGATCCAGTTCGTAAGGTCGGGCCTCAAGTACCCGCAAGCCCATGCACTCCAGAATTGGCAAGACATCCGACAAAATGAGAGTCGTGCCAGTACCATAGACTTTAAAGAAGTAATTGTTCTTAGCTTGGCCAACTTGACGATAAATGTGCGTGGAAATGTCGCCTTCGTCTGCTAATTGAGATAAGCGCTCAATGTCTAGAACAGCCGCATTAGGCGAGAAATCTTCACGGTATGCGGCGGGTAAATAAGGTACGTATTCAGTGTAAAGCTGATTGCCACTTTCCTCACCATTGCTTTTATGGAGAGCGGACAAGAGTTTGTCTTCCCATGAGCTCATGGCATCCTGCATTTTGCGTTGGATGTCTTCGGCATCAATGGTTGGGCTCTGCTTAGGATCGGCAATCTGAATGGTAAAGTTGACTCGAGCCAATACCAATTGAGAGAACTGCACATTGAATTCTGAGCTGGTGCCATTACAAGCGTTCATCAAAATGTCTTGCATCTTAATGCGCAGTTCCGTGTTGTAGCGATCTCTCGGAACGTAAACCAGTGCATTTAAGAAGCGGCCATAAATGTCTTTGCGTAAGAAAACGCGAAGCTGACGGCGTTCTTGAATGGCTAAGATGCTTTCAATGGTGCCGAATAACTCTTCAACAGGGGCTTGCAGCATCTCATCTCGAGGGTAGCTGTTCAGAATGTGTTTAAGATTTTTGCCCTTGTGACTGTTTGGATCAACGTTGGCTTTCTCGACAATAACATCGAGTTTTTTGCGCAGCAGTGGAATGTCTTGAAGACGAGCGATGTAAGCGGCAGACGAATACAGGCCAAAGAAGCGCCATTCGCCAATTACCTTGCCATTTTTATCAAAACGTTTAATGCCAAGATAGTCAAGATGAACAGGACGATGGACTGTTGAAATGGCGGTCGATTTTGTCAAGATAAGAATGTTACTGCTGTCGACAGCCAAACTAGCCAGATTGTCTTGTAGTACAATGTCACGCTTCACTTTCTTATCATTTGCATCACGGAAAGTACCTAAACCTGAACCTTCCACTAGTTTTAGGTGTGTTTCATTCCCTTCTTTGGTTAGGTCATAAGCGCGGAAACCGATAAAGGTAAAATGATTGTTTTCTACCCAACGCAGGAAATCGAGGATTTCTTGATGTTCTTTATTGCCTTTTAAGTGAGGGAGTTGCTCCGATTCGCGGATGACCTCGTTCATGTGCGCTTTCATTTGAGGCCAATCAGTTACGGTTTTGCTAACGTCGGCTAAGCTCTTAATAATTTCATCTTTAATCTGATCTAATAAATTCGCGTCAGATAGGCGGTCGATTTCAAAACGGATTAAGGCTTCAAAGTGTTTCGAAGTAGGATTTATGCTTTGAAGTTCACCCTTTTTATTACGTTCCACAGGAATGGCTGGGTGAGCGGTAAGGTGAATAGTGTGTCCAAGACGAACCAGTGCCATATTGAAAGAGGAAACAAGGAAAGGCATGTCTTCCGCTAAAATTTCAATCACAGTATGTGTTGATTGCCAGCTGTGCTCTTCATAGTTGGGATTGTAAACACGTACTTTTGGTTTTTGTGGAGTTTTTTGTTTTAGGAAATCCCACAAACACACAATGGTGCCGTAAAGGTTTTCAATGCTTTCGTTTGCCAAGTCTTCCGTTAAAGAGTCCTGGAAGTATAGGCGGGTTAATTGAATCAAATCATTCGCATCGGCACTACCAAAGTGGTCGTTAATTTCTAACTCAACGCGTTCAATTAATTCGTTTTTTTTATGGTCAGTCATGTGAACTCAATCCCTCATGAGTGTTGGGTCTTTTTAAAACTAGTTGTAAAAGTGACTTAATGGAAGTTTTGTTTTCGGACTCTGTTTATGATTATTATAAAAATTTAACCTCTTTAATAGTTATCTAGTTTTCTAATTGCGACATTCTTTTTTTATAATCGGTTTGCTCTTCCGTAAAACTCCGTCATAATATGAAAAAAGCCTCTGTTATCCATTTTAAACGAAATAAACCCCTTTTTAGCCCATAGTTCACAGGATAATATTTTGTACAAGAGCGAATTCGCATCAAGAGAAATCATGCAGGCGAGTAAAAAACCACAAAAATATGGTTTTTTACTCCTGCCTAACTATTCTATGTTGGGTTTTTCGTCTGCCATTGAAACTTTGCATATGGCGAACTGGGTGACCGGAAAAGAGCTCTATTCTTTTTGTACAATTAGTCATGAAAGTCGTGAAGTGCCTTCTAATACAGGGGTTATAAGCTTAGCGGATTACCTGACGAGTGATGCTCCAAGTGGTTTGGATGCGATTTTTGTCTGCGGCGCATCACCAGTGACAAAAAACGAAAATAAGACTTTAGAAAATTGGATTAAAAAACAAGCCGATAAAAGGATTTCTTTGGGTGGGATCTGTACCGGTAGCTACCTTTTAGCGAAAACCGGCTTGTTGGATGGGTATCGTGCCACTATCCATTGGTGGAGCATTGCCAACTTACGAGATGAATTTCCGCAAACCAAAGTGTCGGATCATTTATTTGAAGTTGATCAGGATCGATATACTTGTAGTGGCGGTACGGCTGCCATGGACATGATGTTGTTTTTGATTGGTAAGCAACATGGCATGTTGTTGGCGAGTAATATTTCCGAGCAATTTGTCTGTGAGCGTATTCGTGCGCATGATGATCCACAACGAATTCCATTACAGGCGCGCATTGGTAGTGGCCAACCAAAGTTAGTGGAAGCGGTACAGTTGATGGAGGCGAATATTGAAGAACCTTTGTCTTCTGAAGACATTGCTTATCACTTAGGCATTTCGCGTCGTCACTTAGAGCGACTCTTTAAAACGCATCTGGAAGTGGTGCCATCACGCTATTATTTGGAATTAAGGTTGCAGCAAGCAAAACAGCGTTTGCTTAACACGGATAAGTCGATCACAGAAATAGGGCAGGATTGTGGCTTTGGTTCTGCGCCACATTTTAGTACCACCTACAAAAATTTTTTTGGTATGACCCCAAGAGATGAGCGCAGTAGGCAAGGTAGCATGGTAGCAGAAGTGGTGCCAAATAATCGGAAGAAACGCCAACTCTGGAAGCGTTGAAAAAACAAAGGCTCAAAAAAAGCCCGTCTTAAAATGAAAACGGGCGATTTGATAGACTGATGTGTATTGCTTTAAATGGCTTCCGCACCTGTTTCACCCGTACGGATACGAATGATTTGTTCTAAAGCCGTAACAAATATTTTACCATCGCCAATTTTACCAGTATTAGCACTGTTTTGAATGACTTCAAGAGCACGTTCAACTTGGTCGGTTTCCACCGCAAGCTCTAATTTGACTTTAGGCAGGAAGTCCACCACATACTCAGCACCGCGGTACAGTTCAGTATGACCACGTTGGCGACCAAATCCTTTTACTTCCGTCACTGTGATGCCGTTAATGCCAATTTCAGAAAGCGCCTCGCGAACTTCGTCTAGTTTAAAGGGCTTAACAATGGCTGTGATTAATTTCATTATTTTCTCTCCATTCTGATAAAGCGTTCATTGCATAAAAATAACACTCTCTTGCCAAAGTCGCCACAATCTCGACGGATATACCCTGTATTTCAAACAGATTAAAGCCCGTTCATGGCATCTAGGTCATCGTATTTGGCTTCATGGTATTGGCGGCCAAGATTATGCACTGCATCAATTAGGTATTTGGGATGATCTGGGTTCACAAATTGATGAATGCCATGGCCTAGATTAAACACGTGACCGCTACCATGGCCAAAGCTTGAAAGTACCGCTTCTACTTCGCGTTCAATGACGTCCTGATCAGCATACAGTACGCATGGGTCGATGTTGCCTTGTAATGCGACTTGTTTGCCAACTCTTGCTCTGGCTTCCCCTATGTCTGTTGTCCAATCCAATCCTAGGGCATCAGGACCTGTTGCGGCGATGTTTTCAAGCCATTGGCCGCCATTTTTAGTAAACAAAATGACAGGGATTTTCTGACCCTTGTGTTCACGAATGAGTCCGTCCATGATTTGCTTCATGTACAGCAAGGAAAATTGTTGATACATAGGACCACTGAGCACACCGCCCCAAGTGTCGAAAATTTGTATCGCTTGAGCACCGGCTTTGATCTGGCCATTTAGGTAGTGAGTGACGGATTGAGCCAGCTTATGCAATAACGTATGCAGAGTTTTTGGGGATTGATACATCATCGCTTTAATGTGACGGAAGTCTTTACTAGAACCCCCTTCAACCATGTAGGTGGCCAATGTCCAGGGGCTACCTGAAAAACCGATCAGCGGCACCTGTCCATTTAATGCATGGCGAATGGTGGTTACGGCTTTCATGACATAATCTAAGTCACCTTCTGTCGTAACTGGTAAGGCATCAATGTCGGCTTGAGTACGCATGATGTGTTTGAATTTTGGTCCTTCACCAGCTTCAAAGTACAAGCCCAGACCCATCGCATCCGGGATGGTTAGAATGTCTGAAAACAAAATAGCCGCATCTAAATCGTAACGTTTTAGTGGCTGTAAGGTGACCTCACAAGCAAATGCGTCATTTTTACATAGACTCAAAAAGTCTCCTGCGGTGGCTCGGCTTGCTCGGTATTCAGGCAAGTAGCGTCCAGCTTGTCTCATCATCCAAACAGGCGTGGTGTCCACTGGCTGTTTGAGTAGGGCGCGCAGGAAGCGGTCATTTTTGAGTTCAGGAAACATTAAGCTCTCCAGTGTGAATAGTGATTTGGCGCATTTTACCTAAATTGATCAAGAATTCAGAGTAAATAAGTAGAATTTATAACGGCTTTTAAGGAAAAGGCCAATAGCATTGATTTATAGCAGGATTTAATGGCTGCAACTAACGGTGACATAACTCAATCGCCAAGGTAGCGTTTTAAACTGTATTGCTGAACACGTTGTGCGGCATTGTTGATGTCGCCATTCGAGTGTAACTCTTTCAGTACGTCTGGGAAAAGTTTGCGAGTCTGTGTGACATTCATGCCGGGCTTAATGTGGCGAGAGTAAAGTGCTTTCAGCAAAATGTAATCGAGTGGACTTAAATAAGTATCGACACTGACATCGTTAAAAACGGAAGGGAATACATCGTTTGAATCATTAGGAAGGCCCAGTAATTGAGTGATTTCCTCGACAATGCAATCTAAAAAACGAGCTTTACGACGAGCGTAATCTACCGGGATGATAATAGCGCCACGAGTTATTTCATAGTGACTATTGCGGCGAAAATTGCCGAGACAGATGGCTTCATCTAACGCCGCACGTATGTTCTCTGGGTCACCAATGTATTGCCTTACCTTATCTTCAAGTTGGTCATACTTGGTAAAAATGACAAAGATGTTGGCGTCCGATGTATGTTGAGTGAAATCAATGGACAGACCTGTAATGTACGCCAGATGCTGAGCATGTACGCTCAATAATTCTTTTTGTAGTTTAGCGTCACCAGCATCGCTTTCAAAATACAAACGAATGGGTTTTTTCCAGCGAATGATCTTAGGGTAGTTGGTTTCTTTGTATTCCCTTTGTAGGGCAATTTTAATGAAGCTGTCTTCAATATAAGAATCGTCCTGCCATCGTTCTTTGGCAACACTGACGGCACTGCTAAGTATGGCGAAGATAAGGATTAAACAACGTATCACATTAAGGTTAATTTGGATCATCTGGCTGGGCGCTAGTAAGTTTGTTGGCATAGTGTCGTAATGCATCGAAAGAATCCGGTGTGAAATCCAAATGATCAGGGTTATCTAAAATAGTCTGAATACTCATTTCATGAATCGACGCCACTTCTTTTGGTTGCAGTGTTAAGGGGCCATGTGTTTCGGGATGATAGTGACAAGTATAGATCTTTCCCCAAATTTTGAAGCCTTTTCCTTGAGTGAAAAAAACGCCTTGGCTTTGCAGTGGTGCATCAAAGCCTAATTCTTCTTCTAATTCACGGTGTGCGGATTCAATATAGGACTCACCTTTGGCCACTACGCCACCTGTGGTCACGCCATAAAAGCTAGGGCAAAAGGCTTTATCATCAGTACGTTTTTGCACGAGTAAATTGCCATTTTCAGTGAAGACTAAAATGTAAGTGACACGGTGGTGATCTTTGCCAAAGTTCATTAGTCGGCGCGGCACGTCGCCAATGATGTGATTGTGTTGGTCGACTAAAATAATGACTTCGTCATTCACTGGCATAAATTACTCATTGATAGGCGGAACGGATAGAAAGCGAAAGGGTATCGGCATTTGTGTGGAAAGAAAAGCCTTAGCTAGGGAAAGTACGAACAAGTTCACTGGCTACGGCAACGTGCTCCTCGGCAACCACTCCTGCGTTGCCCTACTACACCACATCCTTGTGGTTATGCGTTGCTCTAATCCCCTACATCCATATAGGGGTCAGCGTGGGAATAACTCTTTTTTATTCGAGGCAAGTTTCGCCGTCCAATATCAGTATATTGGCAACAAGCTTAACAAAGAATAAAGAGAGCTTAGCCCACGCCCTTCAGGTCTTTCAGAGAAACGGCCTCTCTGTGTTAAGAGTGATTGAAAGGTATTAACCTTCCTGCTCACTCTTGCCTTGATAGGCCGTTTCTCTGATAAGACTGACGTTCAGAAGACTTATTCGCACTTTCCCTAGGGTTCTGATGTGATGAAATGGGCTTTATGGAAGTCATGTTTAATAAATGCGACTTAATATTATGTATTTTCGGCGAACACTGATGTGCGATGCTCATTTTGGTGATTTATCCGTATCATGTTCTTGTATATGGGGGCTGTAAAGTACCTGGTAAGAGATGTGTTTCGTTAGAAAGGCATTGAGTGAGTGGCGCATGTCGATAAAGATAGAGAGTGAGAAGATGAGTAAAATGGGAGCTGTATGATAGCGAACAATGATTTTTTGGCTTATACCTTAGCGTATCCCGAACGAAATGACGTTTTTGATTTTGTTTTTCCTTCTGGCCATGCTCGTATCGAAGGAGCTGGTATCCTGTGCCTAGAACCCGAAAAACAGCAAAGCAAGGTCAGTCTAGTATTATCCGTTGGCATTCATGGCAATGAAACTGGTCCGATCGAATTAGTGAATGGCTTGGTTAAGTCTATTTTAGTGGGGGACTTAGTCTTAGGCATTCGTCTGTTGTTTATCATTGGTAATCCTCGATCGGCGGTAAAAGCTCAGCGTTTCTGCGATGTGAATTTAAATCGTTTGTTCTGCGATGTGAATTTAAATCGTTTGTTCTGTGGTTCATGGCAATCACAGCAAGGGTACGAAATACAACGGGCGCAACAGTTAGAGTCATCGGTTAAGACTTTTTTTGAAGCGGTTGAGGGCGTTGGTGCGCAAAGATTACATTATGACCTCCATACAGCCATACGTGGTTCGATTTATGAAAAGTTTGCCGTACACCCATTTGTGCCAGAGGAGACCTATCAGCAACAGCAGTTGGCTTTTTTGGCGGCTTGTGGCATTGAAGCTGTGTTGTTTTCTCATCAGCCAACGACCACTTTTTCTTATCACAGCTTTGCACAGCATAGCGCGCAGGCTTTCACCATAGAATTGGGCAAGGTTCGTGTGTTTGGTGAAAATGATTTGTCCTCCTTCGCGCTCATGAAGCAGTCTTTGGTTGTGTTGCTGGTAACAGGGGTGTTAGCTCAAGGTCGTTTGTCGGCATTGAGCTTATACGAAGTGCTCGACAGTTTGATCAAGGATCATGACAGCTATCGATTGAATATAGCGGACGAATTGGAAAATTTTACCCCTTTCAAGCAATATTTTTGTCTGGCGGAATCGCTTGAACAGCGTTATATCGTTAAGCAAACAGGGGATGCCATTGTGTTTCCAAATACCAAATTACCTGTTGGGCAGCGTGCTGGCTTAGTCGTGCGCTCAAAGCCTATGTCTGCGTTTAATTTTCAATAAGCTGAGAATGCATCTTGAATACAGGTATCGAATATCGTATTGTTACGTTATAACGTTATTTGAGGTGTTTAACGAATGAATAAGCTTTTACTGACTTTGGGTGTGACGGCTCTATCGCCGTTGGCGTTGGCGAAACCGGTTATTGTAACCAGTATTAAACCTGTCTCTATGGTGGTAGCAGCCATTACAGGTGATCGAGCTGATATTGAACAGATTGTTTCCAATTCTGCCTCTCCTCATGATTTTGCTCTGCGTCCTTCAGATTTAAGAAAAATCGCCAATGCCGACACGGTGGTTTGGGTGGGAGAGTCATTAGAGCGCTTTTTAGAGAAACCATTAGAGAATGCTGGTAAGGAAGCTTCTTCGATTGAGTGGTTAGCCTTAAACGGTATGAAGCTGCATAACTTCGCAGAAAACCATGACGATCACGAAAGTCACGACGACCACGAAGGTCATGACCATGATAAGCATCACGATGATCACGACGATCACGACCATGACAAGCATCACGACGACCATGATGACCACGAAGGCCATGATCATGACAAGCATCACGATGATCATGACGATCACGAAGACCATGATCATGATGATGAGCATCATGAGGGACATGAAGGTCACGACCACAGTGGTGTGGATCCTCATGTTTGGTTATCACCAGATAATGCCAAAATATTAGCGCAAGTTGTGACCAAACGTTTATCCGAAATCGATGGTCAAAATGCTGTTTATTATCAAGCTAACTTGGCAAAGTTTGAGCAGGGTTTAACCGCTAAAGATGCGCAAATTCGTGCCGCGTTGAACAAGGTCAACACAGTGCCGTACATTGTTTTTCATGATGGTTATAGCTACTTTGAAAGACACTATGGTTTGCAACATGCCGGTGAAATTACGGTCAGTCCTGAACGCAAGCCCGGGGCAAAAAAAGTGGCCGAGCTGCGTCATGAAATTGAAGAACATAAGGTCCAGTGTGTGTTCAGTGAGCCACAATTTAGCCCTGCGATTGTCAAAGCCTTGTTAGAAGGATCAAATGTTAATACGGCACCGCTTGACCCACTTGGTGGCAAGATTAAGTTGGATTCGAATGCTTACTATCGTTTTCTAGATTCTCTAAGTGATCAGTTCCTGAGCTGCTTAGGGTAAAGCCATTTTTGTAGGTCTTGCAGAAATAGTGTGAAATAGAAAGAGTGCTCAGATCGAGCACTCTTTTTGTATGCGACCTCCCTCCCGCTCTGTATAATGACACCACTTTTTTAGCCGTCTGATTTAGCAGAGAGAAAATATGAGTGCCCCAACGTCTTTGAATACGGATACGGATGCATTGATCGCCAGTGCTCAGCGAACCCTTTCAACTCAAGCTCAAGCCCTTGCCAATCTTGCCAGTCAAGTGACAGAGGAGTTTGCCAAAGCTGTGCGAATGATATTAGACAGCAAAGGCCGAACGATTATTTGTGGTATGGGGAAGTCGGGGCTGATTGGTAAAAAAATTGCTGCTACTTTAGCCTCTACGGGAACACCGAGTTTCTTTTTACACCCAGGTGAAGCATTTCACGGGGATTTAGGGATGATTCAAGCGGAAGATACGTTGATATTGATCAGTTATTCCGGTGAAACCGAAGAGCTGATGCGACTACTTCCTTCTTTGCAGAGTTTTGGCAATCCAAGTATCGCTTTGGTTGGCAATATGGATTCCACGTTAGCTAAGCACTGTGATTGTGTTTTAGACATTTCGGTTGACCGTGAAACTTGCCCAAATAACTTAGCACCGACTACCTCTACAACGATGACCACCGCCATGGGCGATGCTTTGGCGGTGGCTTTAATGGAATGCCGCGCTTTTCAACCACATGACTTCGCACGTTTTCACCCCGGAGGCAGTTTAGGTCGTAAATTGCTGACAAGAGTAAAAGACATCATGCACAAACAAGGCTTGCCTGTTTGTTCACCGAGTACCAATTTGAAAGACGCTATTTCCGTCATGACTCAAGGTCGAAAAGGGGTGGTGTTGGTGCAGCAAGAAGATACGTTACTGGGCATCTTTACTGACGGTGACTTACGTCGTGCCATGTTAAAAGACAGTGACGGTATGATGCACAAAAACATCGCTGATCTTATGACTTTAAATCCTAAGACCATTAATGAAAATGTCATGATTGTCGAAGCGGAAGAGCAAATGCTGAGAGATAAAATAACCCTTTTGGTGGTGGTGAATGATGACCAAAAAGTATCCGGCATTTTAGAAATTTACGATCGCTAACAGCGAGTGACGAACCAGAATTTAACAGGAGTTGTTATGTCTCAAGAATCAAAAATTATTAAAATTGGCCAGCAGGTTGAAGTTGCAAATCATTTGCCATTTGTGTTGTTCAGTGGCGTTAATGTTTTGGAATCTCGTGATTTGGCGATGCAGGTTGCGGAAGAGCATGTAAAAGTGACAGAAGCGCTTGGCATTCCTTATGTGTTTAAAGGCTCTTTTGATAAAGCAAACCGTTCTTCTATTAATTCTTTTCGTGGGCCAGGTATGGAAGAAGGGTTAAAGATTTTGCAAGAAATCAAAGAGACCTTTAATGTGCCTGTCATTACTGACGTACACGAAGCGTATCAGTGTGCACCTGTGGCGGAAGTGGCAGATGTGATTCAGTTACCAGCTTTTCTTTCTCGTCAAACAGACTTAGTAGTGGAAATGGCCAAAACCGGTGCCGTGATTAATATTAAGAAGGCGCAATTTTTGGCACCTCATGAAATGAAGCACATTTTGAAAAAATGTGAAGAAGCCGGAAATGATCAACTTATGTTGTGCGAACGTGGCACCATGATGGGGTATAACAACCTAGTGGTAGACATGTTGGGCTTTGGTGAAATGAAGAAGTTTGACTATCCAGTGATGTTCGATGTGACTCACTCCCTACAACGTCCTGGTGGTCGCGAAGACTCAGCGGATGGTC
This sequence comes from Marinomonas posidonica IVIA-Po-181, assembly GCF_000214215.1. Taxonomy (NCBI): domain Bacteria; kingdom Pseudomonadati; phylum Pseudomonadota; class Gammaproteobacteria; order Oceanospirillales; family Oceanospirillaceae; genus Marinomonas; species Marinomonas posidonica. The sequence continues at coordinate 3,015,668 of NC_015559.1, read as the reverse complement.
GTCGTGCGCAAGTCACAGAGTTAGCGCGTGCAGGTATGTCGCTTGGTTTGTCGAGCTTGTTCTTAGAAACTCACCCGGCACCGGATTCGGCCAAATGTGATGGCCCTTGTGCGCTACCTCTTGGTAAATTGGCGCCTTTCTTAAAGCAAATGAAACAGCTTGATGAATTGGTAAAAACCTTTGATGAATTGGACACGAGAGCCTAACTTATGGATGCTGCGTTCCTTGCTTCCTATCCTATGTTGTCAGAACAACCACAGTTATTGCATCAACTGCAGAGCTTAAAGTTGGTGGTGTTCGACGTGGATGGCGTGTTGACCGATGGTGGCTTGCTTTACACAGAGCAGGGCGAGACCATTAAGCGTTTTAACGTCAAAGACGGCGTCGCGATGAAACTCTTGCCTAAATGGGGAGTGAGCGTGGCGGTGATTACGGCAAAAGATTCTCCTGCATTGCATCAACGTATGAAAGAGTTAAACGTTGAGCATTTCTACCCTGGTTGTCATAACAAGGCTGCGGCCTTTGCTGACTTAACCACAAAGTTGCCAATGCCCGCCTCTCAAATCGCCTATGTGGGTGACGATGTGATTGATTTACAGGTGATGCCGAGTGTTGGTCTGGCTATGTGTCCTGCTGATGCACATACTTTGTTGTTACGCCATTGTCCGTTGATTTTATCCAAGTCGGCAGGACAGGGAGTGGCAAGGGAGGTGGCGGATCTGATTTTGGCGTCCCGTATGCCATTAGAAGAAGCCTATGAACTGGCAAAGCAACCGGAGTTTGAACGTCATGTCTGATTCAATGTTACACACACGGTTACCAGCCTTTCACATCGTGATTCCAGCTCGCTATGCCTCCCAGCGATTTCCGCAAAAGCTTATGGCGGACCTTGGTGGAAAGCCTGTGTTGCAATGGGTACATGAGCTGTCACGACAAGCAGGTGCCCAGTCTGTGACTGTGGCGACCGATCACAAGGATATTTATTGTGCCGCACAAGAGTTCGGAGCGAACGTTGTGATGACCCGTGATGATCATGAGAACGGTACGGAGCGCTTGGCGGAAGTTGCTAAAAAAATGGCTTGGTCTGGTGATGAGATCATTGTCAATGTGCAGGGAGATGAGCCTTTCCTGCCAGTCGCCTTGATTCATGCCAGTGTGCAAGCATTGCATCAAGATGTTGAAGCCGAAATGGCGACCGTAGCGTGCGCCATTGATGATATGCAAGATTATCTTAATCCGAATGTGGTGAAAGTGGTTTGTGATGATCAGCAACGGGCATTGTATTTTAGTCGCGCACCTATCCCTTGGGACCGAGACGGTTTGGCTAATGATCACGATCATAGTGGTTTTTTACCTGCCGACTTACCCGTCTTACGTCACATTGGCTTGTATGTGTATCGAGCGAGCTTATTAAATAAATACGCTGAACTGCCCATGTCACCCCTTGAGCGTTGGGAAAAATTAGAACAGCTGCGCTTTTTGCATCAGGGAATCAAGGTGCAAGTCGCTATTGCTGACAGTCTGCCTTCTCATGGTGTGGATACGCCGGAAGATTTGGAAAAATTACGTCATCAACTCTCCCTTTAAACCTCTAAATCGGTCGAAGGGATCGACCTTAAGAGTTCCCTTTACTAATCTTCTTGACGGTGTCGTCTAATCGCAGCATGTTTTTGACGGACCGTCTTAAATTAACAAAGCCAATTCCTTCTATAATTTATTTGTCTCTTGAAGGAAGCACCTTGTCATTTTCTGATTGCATAACTTATATGTATTTCTTAGTGGATTTGCTTAAAAAATGCTCTTTTTGTATAGAAAGTGTAAAATATTGCTTCACATTTCCTTAAAATGTAATACTTTCTTACTAATGTCCGTCTAGTCTGTGTTACTTATTTGATATAGAAAGGGTTCGATTATGAAAAAGTTTCTTGTTCTTACCACGAGCTTATTAAGCACCGCCGCTATGGCGGCCATGCCAGTTAACCAGCCCATTGGTTCTAGCTTCACTTTAAGCGGCTCACCTAACAAGCGAGCCTTGGCGACGGCATTGGCAAACCCGGCGGCACCATTTTTGATGGTGAATGAACAAGATGATGACAATTTTCGTTTTGGTATCCTAGGCCCACTGAGTATCGGTGTGGAAATGGGTGATGTCAGCGATTTGGATGATCGTACAGAAGAAATAGAAGACATTCTAGATGCAACTTATACCAGTGTGAATCAGGTCAATAGTGCGACTGATGACATTGAAGACATTCTTGATGATATTGCTGAGACCGCTTATGTCAAAACTGCCGCGAGCATTCAAGTGCCATTAATGCCGGTCATTTACAAAACAAAAAATAATGGCGCATTTATGTTGGATGCTAGTGTATCAGCAGTAGCAAAAGCCAATGTATTATCGAGTGATGTAACAGCAAATACATCTACTTTTGAAATAGAGACGGATGCATCATTTCAAGCCCAAACTGCAGTGGATTTGGGTATCGGATTGGGTTATAGCCAATCTGTGTGGGAAAATTCTCATGGTATGTTAGTGGGTGGGGTGAAAGCGACTCTACACAATATTTCACTCGGTCAGGCTCTGGTTTCTTTAGATGACGACGATGTTGATGCAGACGATGCAATTTCGGATTCTATAGACGATGATGCTGTTGAATCGTCTGGGGTGGGTATTGATCTTGGGGCCGTTTGGGTATCGCATAATTACCAGTTAGGTTTAACATTAGCCAATGTTAATGAGCCAGAATTTGATGGTGTGTCGATTGATACGTCATGTAGTTCTTCTAGTTGTAGTTCAGCGCAGAGTTTGTCTAATGCGGGAAAGCTTGATGTTTCTGGTAGTAAATATGTGATGGAAATGCAAACCACGGTGGATTTTGCTGTATCAACTTCAGGTAAGCAAATTAGCTTAGGTATGTCTTACGATACTAACTCTGTTGAAGATGCTGTCGGGGATGAGTATCAATGGGCAGCGGCTTCTTTGTCCTACTATGGTGATTCCCACTTCTTACCTGGATTACGAGTAGGTTACCGCCAGAATATGGCTGGAACAGAGCTGAGTTATGCAACGGCTGGTCTGACTATTCTGAAGCGTTTGAATTTGGATGTCGCTGTTGCGTTGGAAACGGTAGAAGACGAAGACGGTGATGAAATACCACGCGGTGTTTATTTTGCATTAGGCTATGATACTGCATTCTAAACAGTAAAGTTTTTTCAAAAAAAGCCGATAGCCTTTTAGGCTCTCGGTTTTTTTTTCAAAGTAAAAACTTATAAGTGGATGATTTGTTAATGCGTTATCTATTGTTGTTTATGGGGATAATTAGTACAGGAGTAATAGCTTCATATCCAACTGGAACGAATACGGTACTGGGAAGTTATGCTAACCGCCAGTCATTGATAACGTCTTCATATAATCCTGCAGCGCCCTATTTGATGACAAATATCTCAAGTTTTCGTGCAGGCTTTTTAGGGCCATTGAATTTAGGCTTTGAAATGGGGGATGTAAAAGACCTTGAGGACCAAGTTGAAGATTTAGAAGAGGTGTTTGACGAAGATTATAGTGACGCTTTTACGAGTTTGAGTGCTTCTGAGCTATCAGCCTTAGGTTTGAGTAGCAGTTCAACGGATGCTGAAATTGCAGAAGCTCTTCTTAATAGTGACAATGAAGTGTCTAGAGCTATTGCGCAGGCGAACCGTGTTTTGAGTAATATTGGTGAGTCCGCTTACGTTAAATTTTCTGGTTCTGTGCATGCTCCGTTTACCCCCATTATTTATAAAACCAACAACCGCGGAGCTTTTACAATAGACGCTGATGCTTCCTTTGTTAATCGTGTTGGGATATTGGCTGATGATATTGGCCTTGCAGTGTCTGGTGAGGAAGTGGATCTTGCTACTGACACTGCTGTTCATGTGAAGAAAGTAACGGACTATCGTTTTGGTATTGGTTATAGTCAAGCGCTAGGTCGACCTGTTAGTGGTGCTCTAATTTTGGGTGGAAAATTGAATTTTCATAGTATGGGATTGGGGCAAGAGGTCGTTCTGGTAAGTAGTGATGAAGATAGTTCTGATTCTTTTGATGATTTCTTTATGAGTCGGAAAAACGCCCAATCCAATGTAAGTATAGACTTGGGAGCGATCTGGACAGCAAAAAATTATCAGTTAGGAGCCACGGTTAAAAGCCTTAATGAGCCAGAGTTCGATTTTGACGAAATTGGAAATTGTGAAGGCTTATCAGGGTCTTCCTTATCTAACTGTAATGCTATTGGGAGGCTGTCAAATAATGGTCAGCTCAGTCTTAATGAAACCTATAAAATGAAAGCTCAGTTGACAGTAGATGCGGCAATTATGTCGACTAATCAGAATTGGTCCCTTGCGGCATCACATGATGTGAATTCTGTAGCTGATCCAGTAGGAGATAGACATCAGTGGAATACCGTGTCCTTGTCTTATTTTAGCGGCAATCTTTTTTTTCCTGGAATTCGTTTGGGTTATAGGAAAAATGAATCAGGTAGTAAGTTGAGTTACATGACAATGGGAACGACATTATTCCGTCGGTTGGATTTTGATTTAGCTTATAGCCTGGAAAAAGTAAGTGGAGAAAGCATTCCACGAAGCTTATACCTGTCTCTTGCTTATGGTTTTGCGTTTTAGACAGTGTGATTAATCAGAATTGAATAATCTGACTTGGGCTGAGTATGGCTTGCAACGGAACATCCCAAGGTTCTATTGGAAGCTGTTCAACTTGCTGGCAATCATGTGCTAAACCAATTAATAATGGGTTTTGTTTGACGCCCTTGTTAGCAAAGCTTTTATCATAGAAACCGCCTCCCATCCCTAATCTCCCACCATATTGATCGAAGCCAACCAAAGGCATAAAGACAATGTCGAGAGAGCCTTGGGCATGGTGTTTTTCGGTTATGGGTTCGGCAATGCCAAATTGATTGTTATGCCATTGTGTCGTGTGGTCATAAAGCGCAAAGCGAAGCGTCTCGCCTTTAACAACAGGTAAGTAGGTTTTGATTTTGTGTTGCCAGCAATATTGGCTGATAAGGTGTGGGGATATTTCACCATCGTTAGCTAGATACAGGGCGACATGATCTACATTCTCTAGCCATTGAGAGTGAAGTGTTTGTTCAAGTAGTTGCTCTGCTGCTTGTTGTTGCTCTTGTTCAGAGAGCTGACGTCTGGCATGACGTAAGGTTTTTCGTAGGCTTTGACGATCGAGTTGTGGGTGTGTCATGAAAAGGGTTTCCCAAGTTGCCGTTTCGACTATTGGCCTTGAACCCAGTGGTTCAAGGTGGAAAAAGCTGTGACTCTTTAGGCTTTCCGACGCACGGACATGCACACCAAACCAACAGGCCTTTTCCGGGGTATTACTCATAGGCTCAAGGGCGTTAAGCCGCTACGTACAACCCAGGAAACGAGTGAAGTATAGAGTAACTGCAGCTAAAAATCACTGATGAAACCTGTTCATTTTCTTGTCTGTATGAAGAAAATTTGTTTTTATTCCTTACATCTTGTTAAATCGTCTACAGATTGAACAAGAGCGTGTTTATTCGTTAGCCTGTTTTGTATCATGTGTCAGTGCGGCGTCTAGCTGAGACGTCAATTCTCGCAGTTGTTGTTCGTTAGAACGAGCAAATTTTCGTCCTGAAAGCATATCGTGAGTAATATTCAATGCCGCGAGGACGGCAATTTTTTCTAGTCCAACGATTTTACCGCTGGCTTTAATCTCACGCATTTGGGTATCCAAATATTCCGCTGATTCTTTCAATTCAGCTTCATGTCCTTTAGGACAATGTATGTTGTAAGTTTGCCCCAGTATTGCGACTGAAACGGTTGGCTTATCCATATAGACTCCATTTGATAGCAAGGCCCACAAAAAATGGTCAGTTTTTCCATCATTGAGTAGCGAATGGCATTTTATGCTGCGAGTAAATTCGTTACAATTCCGAATTAATTTTATCCACACTGTTTATAGCAAATTGACGCCAATATGGAAATAAACCCGATACTTTCGCAAATAAAAGATCTATCAGAACGTGCTCTTACCCTTCGGGGGTATCTTTGACTACGATTCAAAGAAAGAGCGCTTAGAAGAAGTAAACCGAGAATTGGAAGACTCTAATGTCTGGAACGATCCAGATTATGCCCAAAAACTAGGTAAAGAGCGTTCAGCACTCGAAGCGGTTGTTGATACCTTAGACGGTATGGACAACGGTCTAGCTGATGCCAAAGAGTTACTTGATATCGCCGTCGAAGAAAACGATGAAGACTCTGTCGAAGCGGTTCAGCTTGAACTTGATGAGTTGGAAGGCTTGCTGGCGAAACTGGAATTCCGTCGTATGTTCTCGAAAGAGATGGACGAAAACAGTGCCTTCTTAGATATTCAGTCTGGCTCTGGTGGTACTGAGGCGCAAGACTGGGCCAATATCTTATTGCGCATGTATTTGCGTTGGGGTGAGGATAAAGGCTTTAAGGTCGACTTGGTGGAAGTGTCAGCAGGTGAAGTGGCGGGTATTAAATCGGCTACCATTCGTTTTGAAGGTGAGTATGCCTTTGGCTGGTTGAGAACCGAAACTGGGGTGCATCGTTTGGTGCGTAAATCGCCATTTGATTCAGGCAATCGTCGCCATACCTCGTTTGCTTCTGTCTTTGTTTCTCCTGAGATCGATGACAACGTCGAGATTGACATTAATCCTGCGGATTTGCGTACCGATACGTATCGTTCTTCGGGAGCAGGTGGTCAGCACGTTAATACAACTGACTCTGCGGTGCGTATTACGCACTTACCGAGTGGTATCGTTGTTCAGTGTCAGAACCAGCGTTCACAGCATGCTAACCGTGATTTTGCGATGAAACAGCTGCGTGCCAAGTTATATGAATTGGAAATGATGAAGCGAACAGAAGCAGCACAAGCCGTGGAAGACAGCAAGTCAGATATTGGCTGGGGGAGTCAGATTCGTTCTTACGTACTGGACTCTTCTCGTATAAAAGATTTGCGGACTGGCGTAGAAAGCTCCAATACAGGAGCAGTGTTGGACGGTAATTTAGACCAATTTATCGTCGCAAGTTTAAAACAAGGCCTGTAAAGCGCCATTCCTTATTTTAGAAAAGATTAAAGAGTAGATACCAATATCATGGCAAACGACAATACAGAAACAAGTTTACAATCAGAAGATAACCGTCTTGTGGCGGAGCGTCGTGGCAAATTAGCAGCGATTCGTGAGCAACGTAATGCTTTTCCAAATCAATTTCGTCGTGATGCGTATGCCGCGGATTTACAAGCAGAATTTGGTGAGTTAGAAAAAGCGGAACTTGAAGAGAAAGATCACAAAGTCAGCATTGCGGGGCGTATCGTACGTAACCGTGGTGCTTTTATGTTGCTACAAGACATGTCAGGCCAGATTCAGGCTTACATTAATCGCAAAGCGCTGAGTCCTGAACTGCTAGCCGAACAAAAAACTTGGGATCTAGGTGACATCATTGGAATCACTGGGCCCGTTCATAAGTCTGGCAAAGGTGACTTGTACATTGATATGCAAGAAGCGCAATTATTGACGAAATCCTTGCGCCCTCTTCCAGATAAGCACCATGGTTTGTCAGATATGGAAATGCGCTACCGTCAGCGTTACGTAGACTTGATTGTAAATGAAGAGTCTCGTGATACTTTCCAGATTCGCTCTAAAATCATTTCTACGATTCGTCGCTTCTTAGAAGATCGTCGATTCATGGAAGTCGAAACACCTATGTTGCAGACCATTCCTGGTGGAGCAACCGCGCGTCCATTCGTCACGCATCACAATGCTATGGACATGAGCATGTATTTGCGTATCGCGCCTGAGCTTTACTTAAAGCGCTTGGTTGTCGGTGGTTTTGAACGTGTTTTTGAGATCAACCGTAACTTCCGTAATGAAGGCACATCAACTCGACATAACCCAGAATTCACTATGATCGAATTCTACCAAGCCTACGCGGATTACAAAGATTTGATGGATCTGACTGAAGCCATGTTGCGTGACGTTGCTGAGAAGGTGCTGGACACCACGACGGTTACTTATCAAGGTTCTGAATATGACTTTGGCGCGCCGTTTGTTCGCATGACGATGTTGGAGTCAATCTTACATTACAACCCAGAACTGACAGAAGATGACCTTAGCACCTTAGAAAAAGCCACAGCGGTCGCAAAGAGCTTGAAAATTGATGTTAAGCCGATTTGGGGCTTGGGTAAGCTTTGGACTGAAATCTTTGAAGAAACTGCTGAGCATAAGTTGGATCAACCGACCTTTATTACAGAATACCCAGCCGAAGTATCGCCATTGGCACGCCGTAATGACGATAACGATTTTATTACTGATCGCTTTGAATTCTTTGTCGGTGGTCGTGAAATTGCGAATGGCTTCTCGGAGTTAAATGATCCAGAAGACCAGGCAGAACGCTTCAAGCGTCAAGTGGCTGAAAAAGATGCTGGTGACGACGAAGCCATGCATTATGATGCCGACTATATTAACGCATTGGAATACGGCTTGCCGCCAACCGCAGGTGAGGGGATTGGTATCGACCGTTTGGTGATGCTATTCACAGATGCACCTTCGATTCGCGATGTGCTTTTGTTCCCTCATATGAAGCCTCAGGACTGATCCTAGGCCGGATATTGTCACTGACAAATCGTTTTGTATGTATAAGGCCTCAATTGAGGCCTTATTTTGTTTTTACACTCTATTTTTGATGAAATACCACGGAGCATTCCATGAGTCGTTTTTGGACCGATAAAATTGCATCGCTTGATCCTTATGTGCCAGGCGAGCAACCTCAAGATAAGCAATACATCAAGCTCAATACTAACGAAAGCCCTTATTCGCCTTCTCCAAAAGCATTGCAAGCGATGGCGGCAGAAGTCTCGGAAAGTCTACGTTTGTATCCTGATCCTAATGCTATGACTCTGAAAACGGCTTTGGCTAGTCAATATCAATTGAATACCAATCAGGTGTTTGTCGGCAATGGCTCTGATGAAGTACTGGCGTTGGCTTTCATGGGCTATTTTAGCAATGGTAAGCCTTTGGCTTTTGCGGACATCACTTACAGCTTTTATAAGGTGTACGCTGCTCTCTACGGCATTACCCCTGAGCTCATTCCTTTGACGGAGGAATTTGATATTGCCGCTGAGGATTATCAGAACTTAGACGTATCGGGTGTGGTTGTGACGAATCCTAATGCGCCAACCGGAAAGGCCTTACCTCTTGCGGACATTGAAGTCATTTTGCAGTCCAATCCAGAGGTTGTTGTGCTGGTGGACGAAGCCTATGTGGACTTCGGAGCACAAAGTGCGGTGACCTTGGTCAACCAATATCCGAATTTATTGGTTGTGCAAACCTTGTCTAAGTCGCGAGCTTTGGCAGGTATCCGTGTTGGCTATGCTTTTGGACACCCAGATTTAATTGAAGGTTTGGAGAGGTTGAAGAACTCTTTTAATTCCTATCCTATCGATCGCATTGCGCTTGTGGGGGCGACCGTTGCTGTAGAAGATGCCGCTTATTTAAAGAATATTTGCGATAAAACCATTAAAACTCGGGAAGCGACAGTGAAAGCGCTCACTAATTTGGGTTATGAATTATTACCTTCGGCAACCAACTTTGTTTTTGTAACTCATCCAGAAAAGTCAGCGGAAGAAGTGTATATAAGATTAAAAGAGCAGGGCATATTGGTGCGCTATTTTGGCAATAAGCCACGTATTGCTAATTATTTGCGTATTACTATTGGTACCGATGAAGAAATGCAGGCATTGGTGGCAGTATTAACGGCGCTCTAAATTCATTTTAGTTTAGTGGGAGGGAAATATGGATGCCTCTACCCCCGATAGTTATTGAATCACTCGTTTAATGTGTTTATAGGTTTTATGAAATAATGTAAGGCAACGTAGAAAACTTAGTAATTTAATGTATCTGTATATTGCTTTTAAGATTTATATATGAATTAAAGTTGCAAATATTAATTTATAGCGCTAGTATAAATTTTGAACAGTTTGAATTAAGGGATTTTTAAGTGTTAGATAATCAAGCTTTTCTGACAAATTAAATGATCTTGATTAAGAATATTAAGTACGAACATTAATATAATGAGAAGCAGAAGTAAGATATAGGGACGAATAACTATGAGTACTTTATCTTTTTTGGCGCTGATTTCTGGGACGCTTTCCATCTTTTTACCAATGGGTGGGATTCTTATCGCTATGTTGAGCAGTCTAATGGCTGCAGTGGCGTTTCGGTCTCACCCCACTATATCGGCCATTACCTTTGGTATTAATATTATCAATGCCTCTTTTTTAAGCTCGAGTCTAGCTGCCGCGGATACACGATTTGGTGATGCCTATCTATTGTTGGTTGGTTTTCATTCAGTATTACTCTTGGCAGGCATTGTTTGGCGGTTATCTAGACAGGGTTATCAAAAGAGTACGCAGCGCATAATGTAAGTATGTATTTGGTCATGCTAATAGATCGTGTAATTGGTATTAATCTAAGCTAATCACAATAATGGTGAACGCTTTATGCGAATACCTTGTGCTTTTTTTTTTAACTTCATTGACCCTAATAATAAAAAGGCGGTAATCGATACCGCCTTTTTTAGTGAAAGCTTGTCCCCAAGTTCAAGCCGCGTCAAAGCTTGGACTTAATACCTCTGCAAGGGCATTATTTGAAAGGCTGCCAATGACTTGATTATCATTGTCGAGCACTGGCAACAAATGATGGTCTGTTAACAGCGCGAATGGTAATACGGTTTGTAAGTAGTCTTTCTTTTTTACACTGGTTTGATGTAAAAGAGGCGAATCGATTTGATCTGCTTGGTAAGCCGCTAAGCGGTTTTTACTTACTACACCTTGTAGTTGACTGTTTTTTGTCCAGATTAAGGTGTCATGCTTGTTGAAAGCCTCGCTTAGGTCTTCTGCGGAATCGCAATCTATGATTCTGTCTTTGCTTCTATCCATAATGTGTTTTACTTTTAATGCCTTGGCGCGGTTTACGTCTTTGGCAAAGTCTCTTACATAATCATCTACTGGATTTAGAATTATGTCTTCAGGTGTACCGACTTGAACCATTTCACCGTCTTTCAGAACAGCAATGCGATCACCTAATCGTAATGCTTCATCTAGATCATGGGTGATGAAAATGATGGTTTTTTGCAGTTTGCCTTGCAGTTCAATCAACTGAGTCTGCATTTCATAGCGGATCAGTGGATCAAGTGCTGAAAAAGCTTCGTCCATTAAAAGTATTTCAGCGTCTGTACACAGAGCTCTTGCTAAACCGACTCGCTGTTGCTGACCACCAGATAATTGGGAAGGATATTGATCTTCATAGCCTTCTAGGCCTACGACTTCGAGCCATTCTTTGGCTTTGTTTTTCCAAACGTTAGGCTTCTCCCCTTGGATCGATAGGCCATAACCGACATTGTCGAGGACACAGTGGTGAGGCATCAAGCCAAAATGTTGGAAGACCATGGACATTTTATGACGACGAAATTCAATTAATTCTTTTGGACTTAGGGTAAGAATGTCGTCGCCTTCCACCTTTATCTTTCCGGCTGTTGGGTCGATCAAGCGGTTAAAATGGCGAATTAAGGTGGATTTGCCAGATCCTGATAGTCCCATGATGACAAAAATCTCACCACGATTAACCGATAGATTAATGTCGCGTAAACCAACTGTGTGACCCGTTTCAGCGAGCACATCACTTTTGCACATACCCTTGTTTACTTTTGGCAATACCTTTTCAGGCGTGTTACCAAAAATTTGAGTGAGAGATTCAATTTCAATAAGTGGTGTTGAATTATTGTCCATTTTGGTCGCCTCCAAGGTGTTTCTGTGTGCGTTTTGCATAGCTTTGAGAGACGCGGTCAAACATGATGGCGAGAGCGACAATGGCCAACCCATTCAATAAGCCTAGTGTGAAATATTGATTCGTGATGGATTTTAAAACAGGCTGCCCGAGACCTTTTACGCCAATCATCGAAGCGATAACGACCATAGCGAGCGCCATCATAATGGTTTGGTTGATGCCGGCCATAATGGTTGGCATGGCCAGTGGTAGCTGTACTCCAAACAAACGTTGTTTTGGCGTTGCACCATATGCTGTTGCCGCTTCTAATGTTTCATGCGGTACTAAGCGTATGCCTAAATTGGTTAAGCGGATAACGGGTGGAATAGCGTAAATTACCACGGCAATGACGCCGGGAATTTTGCCGATACCCAATAGCATCACGACAGGAATCAAATAGACGAAGGCTGGCATAGTCTGCATTATGTCTAAGAAGGGGGTGATGATAGATTGCGTTCGATTTGAGCGCGCCATCATAATTCCCACCGGGATACCTATGATGATTGCCAAGAAAGTACAAACGGTAATAATACTGAGGGTTCGCATGGTGTTATCCCACATGCCAAAATAGCCAATGGCTAATAAGGAAAGTGAGACACCAACACAAAGTTTCCAAGAGCGGCTCATGAAATAGACTAAGCCAGCTAAAACCCCCAAAACTAACCACCAAGGTGTATTTAATAGCAAGTTTTCAAACCACACTAGGAAACTCAGTAGAGGGTCGAAGAAAGCTTCGATTTGATCACCATAGGCGCGTGAAAAATCACGGTATGCACCATCAAGTGTTTTTCGTATTCCCAGAAGTTCTCTGCGGCTCATATCGGGAAATTCAGTGAGCCAAGATTGATCAGCCATAGTATTTTCTTTCGGTCATATCGGATAGGAAAAAATCACGAGCAAGGAGTCGGCCTGCTCGTGATGTGATTGTGATACCGCAAACTTATAAGTTATCTAGTGCGTCCATAAGTTTGTTTTTAACATCCTTGCTGACCCATTTAGACCAGACATCCTCATATTCAAACATAAAGTTTTCAGCGGCATATTGTCCATCCGCTTGGTTTTCTTCGATCCAAGCAAGCAAGCCATTCATTTGCTCGTTGGTGAAAGAGCGTTTGCCTAGGTAGTCATAAGCTTCTGGCGATTTGTTAGCAAACTTATCCGTGGTGATAGTATAGACCGGAGAAGGTGGGTACATAGACACGGTTGGCTCTAAACAGTCGGCTACTGAAATGCAATTTATGAATTCGTCTTTGTTAACGCCTGAACCAAAGTCTACTTTAACCATTTTGTACTTACCCAGCACGGCTGTTGGCGCCCAATAGTAGCCAAACCAAGGTGCTTTACGTTCATAAGCTTTGGCGATTGAGCCGGCTAGACCCGCACCAGAACCTGGATCAATCAATTCAAATCCTGCTTCGTCCAGTTTCATTGCACGGAATAAATTGGCACTGGAAATCTGGCAGCCCCAGCCTGCAGGGCAACCGTAGAATCCCGAGACGCTGTTGTCTTCAGGATGTGGAAATTCTTTTACGTGTTTGATTACCCCTTCGATAGTGGCAAGTTCAGGGTCTTCTTCTACCATGTAAGCTGGAACCCAGAAGCCTTCTTCACCTCCGTCAGATAGAGATTTGCCGGCCAGTTTTAAACGACCTTCATCAACACCTTGGTTCAATACGGCATTGAAAGAGTTTGTCCAAAGTTCAGGTGCGATGTCTGGTTGGCCTTTTTCAATCATTGACGTACCAGTTGGCATTGTATCGCCAGGTACCAATTCTGCATCACAACCAAAGCCATTGGTTAGAATGAATTTATCAATGTTGGCAATCAACGAAGCTGAGCTCCAGTTCATGTCAGCAATGGTTACTTTGCCGCATTCATGATGAGCTGCGAATGCGCTTGAAGCACCTAGGGTAAGGGCGACAGAAAGCAGTAATTTACTTTTCATAATAGTGTCCTTTAGTGATGATTTCTATCAATCTTTTTAGTTTGTTTTTATAGGGAACTGACTATTAATTTACATCTCTAATCATTATATATCAAATGTTTAGCGGTTTTAGTTGTGACTTAATGTATCTAAAACGCTTAGTTTGATTACTCTTTAAACGAAAAAGCTACCTTATTGATTTTAAAAATGCATGCCTAGATTAGAGGTGTAAATTGTTTTGTCTCGGTGTTTTCAGATGTTTTACTGTCCTCTTAATCCGAGAGGTATTTGTATTATCAGTTTGATGAGTTGGCATTTAAGGCATGGTTTTTGGGCGTGATGAGAGCGAATGTGAAGGCCGCAAGCTTTAGGATGTGGCGTAAGAGGGGTGGCTGGCCACAAAGCCGAGAATGATCATTTTCCACCGTATTACGAGCTCCAAAGTTCAGGTTAATATGATCCTTGATAGAGTTTATATCTCCACTAACCAATAGTATGCGTAACCTGTTATTAAGGCGGGTATTGTGGAATACAGAGTGGCTAGCATGGCCGCTTTTGGAGCAAGAGCAATCGCAGGAAAAAGAGCGTCACCATCATTGCTGATAGCGTTTGCCAGCTGTGCAGATAGAGGTATCGCTCCTTGTAAATACAGACTTGTGACCATAATTTGGGGGCCACAACCAGGTAATAGACCTATGGCAGTAGCAATGAGAATACTGCTGGCTCCCCATTGTTGTAAGGCATCAAGTAAGCCGTCACCAGTTGCGAGCAACACTAGTTCAAAGCAAAGAAAAGCCACCACGACCCAGCTGGTAACAAACTGAGTATCTTGTGCTACTTTGCGAATCCAGTGCTTGGGCAAGATGTTATCATTTTCTTTTGCTAATTCAGAAAAGCGATCACTTTTTGCCGACAGTGCCCATAGAAGCAAACAGGCAAAGCCTGCAATTGCGCCCAGAGTCTCGATTAATTGATCTGGTAATCCAAGTAACTGATTAACATCGTATTGCATAGCCATTAGCAAGGCGACAATACTCACAGGTACAATCAGTAGGCACCAAAAAGCAATATTAATGCGGCTGACCCAAATATCAAATTTACTGGGTATCTTGAGCTGTTTCATTGGTTCTATTGTGTGTTGAGGTGTTTCAAGTTGAGGGCTGGGTAAAAACCAAGAGGTGAACAATCCCGATGCTATTCCCACCAAAATGCTAATTGGCAAGACGATCATAGCGTCTTCAGGCCGTTGACTAATTAATAAAAAAGCAGCGTCTCCCATGGTGCTGGTTAGTACCGCAACTACCGCGCCGAAGCCAATTTTGCCTTGTGTATACTGGGTGATAATGACAATTGCGCCACCACAGCCGGGTAAAACTCCCATCACACCAGCAAAAATCACTTCTCTATAGCGCTTATGACTCATCCACCGTTGTAGGCCTGAGGTGTCTAAGTGATGACTTAAGCCGTAGTACAGTGCCAGCGTCGCGGCGACAAAAGCAGAGACTTGCAAAAAAGCATCCGATAATACGCTAGTAACCATGTTTTGTAGGCTGGGAATGAGCCAGAGCATTAGGACTGCAAGTGGTATGAAACCTCGCTTATTGATGTGTATCGCTTGTGCAGCGCGATTGAGGGTCATTTGATTTGAAAGCAAGTCACAGGCCTATTTAATTATGATAATAGAAATAATTATCATTCATATGTAGAATAATTCAAGTTATTTCTTCGCGAAACTATTTAAGGTGTCTGTGATTGAAGGCCAGTTATGCATAGCAAAGTAGAGCTCATAAGCTAGGGAAGGTGCGAACAAGTCCTCTTGCCTAGAGTTTGCAGTAACGATACTTTAAACCATTATGAATTTGGTTTTAAACTATTGGTTTACATGTGATGGCAAGGGGTCTGATGTTCAGCGTAAAGGTGAAAATAAGCGTTTCGCTGAGAAGAGTGGAAGTGGAAAGATGTGATGAATTTTTATCACATCTTTCGTGGTTCTGCAGCGAAGCCGTCACAGCTTAGCTGTCAGTTTGTGATGCAAAATGCTTGAGCAATCCGGCCTTATGAAGAGGCCGGAGGAAAAACGAAAGTCATGAATTATCCGTAAAGGCTTTTTAGTTTTTCTTGGATGCTGCTTAAAATGCCTTGTGAATCGAGTCCAACACGTTTCAGCATAGCGTTATGACTGGCATGCTCTTCATATTGGTCAGGAAGACCAAGGTGTAATGTGGGCACTAGAATGTTATTTGCTATAAGGAATTCACTGACCGCAGAGCCAGCACCACCCATAATGGCGTTTTCTTCTACTGTCACAATCAGTTTAGCGCCTTTGTTTTCTAATAAGGCTTGCTCATCTAACGGTTTGACAAAGCGCATGTCGAGCAAACTGGCATCCAGTGCATCAGCAGCTTGCAGGGCATCATAGGTTGGTCGGCCAAAGCTGCAAATCACAATGCCAGAGTGGCCTTCTCGTAAAGATCTGGATTTGCCTATCTCAAGGCTTGAAAGTGTTTTGTCGATCGTTATGCCAGGACCATTACCTCGAGGATAACGAACTGCCGCTGGGCCTTGGTAAATGTAGCCTGTCTGTAGCATCTTACGACATTCGTCTTCATCGGAAGGTGCCATTACCACCATATTGGGGATGCAGCGTAAATAGCTCAAATCATAAACGCCCGCGTGGGTAGGACCGTCTTCTCCGACTAGTCCAGCGCGATCTATGGCAAACAAGACATCAAGATTCTGTAATGCCACATCATGAATTAATTGGTCATAACCACGTTGTAAAAAAGTTGAGTAAATTGCGACCACAGGTTTGATGCCATCGCATGCCATACCGGCGGCCAGTGTCACCGCATGTTGTTCAGCGATGGCCACATCAAAGTAACGATCCGGAAAACGTTCGGCAAACTCGATAAGATCAGAGCCTTCTTTCATTGCCGGTGTGATGGCCGCTAATCTAGCGTCTTGCTCAGCAGCGTCACATACCCATTGTCCAAAAATATTACAATATTTAGGCTGCTTATTCTGCGGTTTGGCTGGGACTGGATCAGGCTCAACTTTATTAATGGCGTGATAGCCAATAGGATCGCCTTCTGCTGGTTCAAAGCCTTTGCCTTTTTTAGTGATCACATGAAGAAATTGTGGGCCTTCACGATCTTTGAGGTTGGCAATGGTCGTGAGTAGATGCTCAATGTCATGACCATCAATTGGTCCTATGTAATTAAAGCCTAACTCTTCGAACATCATGCCTGGTGAGACCATGCCTTTCATGTGTTCTTCGGCTTTACGAGCCAATTCTAATGCAGAAGGTAGACCTGAAAAGACTTTCTGGCCGCCTTTACGAATACTGTCATAGGTTTTACTGGCCCAAATTCTGGCAAAGTAACTCGACAAAGCGCCAACCGGTTTGGAAATGGACATTTCATTGTCATTTAGAATGACCAGCATATCAGCTTTAACATGACCTGCATGATTGAGGGCTTCAAAAGCCATACCAGCTGACATAGCACCATCACCAATTACGGCGACCGATTTGCGGCCAGTGTTAAACTGTCGTGCGGCTAGGGCCATTCCTAGTGCCGCGCCGATTGAAGTACTGGAATGACCCACACCAAAGTTATCAAACGGACTTTCTTCTCGTTTTGGGAAACCTGAAATGCCATCTTCTTGGCGAATTTTTAGTAGGGCTTCACGTCGTCCTGTAAGGATTTTATGAGGATAAGCTTGGTGGCCAACATCCCAAACAATGCGATCTTCAGGAGTGTTATAGATGTAGTGAAGGGCAACGGTGAGTTCAACAACCCCTAATCCAGCGCCAAAGTGTCCGCCTGTTTGACCGACACTGTACAGCATAAATTCTCGTAATTCGCGGACAAGGCTAGGCAATTGCTCTTTATTAAAGGCGCGCAAGTCTTCAGGTGTATTGACTTGGTCTAGTAATGGCGTAGCAGGTCGCGCTGTAGGTATTTCTTCAAACATGGGCACAGGTTTGGTCACATAGTATTAATCTAAAAAGGCGGGTAAGTATATCAGTGGTTGCGACCAATAATATAGTTAGCAAGCTCAACTAATGGTTGCGCAGGGTCACCAAATGGCTTAATAGCATCAATTGCCTGTTGGTGAAGCGTTTGTGCAAACTCCTGAGCACCTTCAAGACCAAGCAACTTTGGATAAGTCGGTTTGTTCGCCGCTTCGTCAGAAAATTGGTTCTTACCAAGGGTATTGGTATCACTGGTGATGTCAATGATGTCATCTTGTACTTGGAAAGCTAGGCCAATGGCATTGGCATAACGATCGAGTTGCGTCAGGTTATTTCTGTCCAACATGCCCACACTGATGGCGCCCATTCGCACACTGGCACGAATTAATGCGCCAGTTTTATGTTGATGCATTTGTTGGAGTGCCTGTTGGTTAATGTCATGACCGACATTGGTCAAGTCAATCATTTGGCCTGTTACCATACCATGACGACCTGATGCATGAATAAGCTCTTGAATTAATTGAAGTTTCAAGCTAGCGTTGGTATGGTGTGATTGACTTAGTAGTTCGAAGGCAAATGTTTGGAGCGCGTCACCAGCCAGAATGGCTGTGGCTTCATTGTATTGAATGTGGCAGGTTGGTTTGCCACGACGCAAATCATCGTCATCCATTGCTGGTAAGTCATCGTGAATGAGTGAATAAGCATGAATAGATTCGATGGCAGCTGCACAAGCGTCTGTGAGTTCGTTAATGTCATCAAATAAGCTGGCTGTCGCATAGGTCAACATAGGGCGGACACGTTTACCGCCATTGAAAAGACTGTATGCCATGGCTTCTTGAAGATGATTGGCAGGCACATATTGATCTAAATTTTGCGTGAGGTAATGATCAACTCGACGGCGGGCAAATTGTGAAAAATCGTCTAGGGTCACGAATTAGATTCCGGGTCAAAAGGTTCTAAATGCTCACCATCTTGCTTTTCAAGCAGTATTTGAACTTTTTGTTCGGCTTGGGTGAGAACGGATTGACATTCTTGACTTAGTTTAACACCTTTCTCGAAAGCTTTTAGAGCTTCTTCTAGAGAAAGTTGGTTAGACTCCAGTTGAGCGACTAGGGTATCTAATTCGCCAAGGTTTTCTTCGAAGTGACGGACACTGTTTTTACGTGACATGTTAGTTACTCTTGATAAAACCTACGTTTTTTAACAGAAAAAAGCTTACTGTTCGAGTGAGAATTGATGAAAATTACAAAAATCATGCAAGAAGTTGCGATGATGGGTCAGTCTTTCGTATAGAATCATCAGATGTTTCAGTGAGAAAAACGCTTTTTGTTAGGAGACGTATGTGGATATCGCAACGTTAATAGGACTAGTTGGTTCCTTTGCAGTTGTTATTGCCGCCATTTTTGTTGGTGGTTCAGCCGGAATGTTCATCGATGTAGCATCAACCTTGATTGTGTTGGTTGGCTCAACCTTTGTGGTGCTAATGCAATATCCACTTGCACAATTTCTAGGTGCAGGTAAGGTCGCGGCTAAGGCCTTTATGTTTAAAAGCGTGCCACTAGATACCTTGATCGACGAAGTGTATGGCTTAGCAGATGAAGCTCGAAAGGGGGGATTGCTGTCGCTAGAAGGTAAAGAGGTGAGTCATCCCTTTTTATCTAAAGGCATTCAAATGCTAGTGGATGGTCATGATGGTAACGTGGTCAAAAGTCAGCTCAGTAAAGAAATGAACCAGTCCTACTACCGACATACTAAAGGGGCCAAAGTATTTAAGGCGTTTGGTGATGTTGGTCCGGCCATGGGCATGATTGGTACTCTTGTTGGTTTGGTACAGATGCTGGCCAATATGGATGATCCAAAAGCCATTGGACCGGCTATGGCGGTTGCCCTCTTAACCACTCTTTATGGCGCTATGTTGGCCAACATGGTGTGCTTACCGATTCAGGCTAAATTGATGACACGTGCTGATGAAGAGTTGCTGTGTCAACAAATGATTATGGATGCGCTGTTAGCGATTCAATCAGGGCAAAATCCGCGTATTTTGGATGGCGCACTGAAAACCTACATTGCCGAAGGTAAGCGTGCTGAGCGCGAGTAAAATTAAAGTTGTTAGCGGATTATCCACATGAGTGATCAAGAAGAACAAGATTGTCCTGAATGCGAAGAAGGCCTGCCCGCCTATATGGGGACCTTTGCGGACTTAATGTCTTTGTTGATGTGTTTCTTCGTGCTTCTGCTTTCGTTTGCAGAAATGGATGTGATTAAATTCAAACAAATTGCTGGTTCATTAAAAGTGGCATTTGGTGTTCAGCGTGAAATCAAAGCCGATGCGATTCCTATGGGAACCTCGGTTATTGCCCAAGAATTCAGTCCAGCGAAACCAGAGCCGACGCCCATTAATGAGGTGCGTCAAAAAGTCGATACTACGCCTGAGAATACCTTGGAAGTGCTTTGTAAGCCGGATACGGCTGAACTGAAAGAGCGTCAAGAATCAGGTTCTCCATCTCCGGTAACCTTCGTTGATAAGTCTCAAGCGGACATCGAACGTGAAAAGAAAATTCAAGAGACGGAAGGCGATGCGCAACAGATTGCGTCAGTAATGAGAGAAGAAATTTCCAAGGGTACGGTTGAGATCGAAACCAAAGAAGAAACCATCACTATTCGTATTAAAGATCAAGGCTCGTTTGAGTCAGGTTCGTCGGAACTTAACTATGACTTTATCCCTGTGATTGATTTGATTAGGGATGTATTGGTGGGGATTCAAGGTACCATTTCGGTTGAAGGTCACACAGATAACTTACCCATTCAAAGCCGTCAATTTCGTTCCAACTGGCAGCTGTCCGCAGCGCGGGCAATTTCAGTAGCGGAGGAGCTTTTTGCGACTGGGCAGCTTAGCCAGAATCGCTTCTCAGTAACCGGTTTCGCAGATACCAGGCCTTTGGTTGCGAATGACAGTGTGGCAAATCGAGCCACTAATCGTCGAGTGGAGATTGTGATTAAACAAAATGATGTACGGCCGCCGGTTCGCGACAGTCTTGATGAGATTCCTTCTGATGGGGTGATTGAGTTTGATCGGTCTATGTTGGACGATTTAGCACCGGATGAAATATTCTAATAGAACTGACTTTAAAGGGGGGCGCTTGCTCCCCTTTTTTATGCTTTTATCCACTAGAAAGGCTGAGTTTTTTAGGTTTTTTTGCTATGGTTTACGCAAAGAAATTTGAGGATAGATTAAATGCGAGTAGCAGTGATTGGCGCATCTGGGCGCATGGGGAAAAACTTAATAATGGCCATTTCAGACATGCAAGGTGTGTCTCTTGGTGCCGCTATCCTAAAACCTGGTAGCAGTTTACTTGGTGCAGATGCAGGTGAAATTGCCGGTATAGGTAAATTAGGCGTTCCTGCAGTGGCTAGCTTAGAAGATTGCATCGACGACTTTGATGTCTTAATTGACTTTACGACACCCGCTTTAACACTTCAAAATGCGGCGTTTTGTGCGCAATATGCAAAAGCCATAGTAGTGGGGACAACAGGTTTAAACGACGATGAAAAAGTTCAGCTAGAAGGTTTTGCTAAGCAATCACCAGTGGTTTTCGCTCCGAACATGAGTGTTGGGGTAAACCTAACCTTGAAACTGCTGGCGACAGCGGCTGAAATTTTGGGCGACGATTATGATGTTGAGATAGTCGAAGCGCACCATCGTCACAAAGTGGATTCTCCTTCTGGGACAGCATTGCGTATGGGAGAAGTGGTGGCGGATGCCCTGGGCCGAGATTTAAAAGAATGTGCAGTGTATGGACGTGAAGGGCAGATTGGTCCAAGAACACAAAAAGAGATTGGCTTTGAAACCATCCGCGCGGGTGATGTGGTTGGTGAGCACAGTGTTTGGTTTGCGACAGAAGGTGAGCGTATTGAGATTGTTCACAAAGCTAGCAGTCGAATGACCTTTGCAAAAGGCGCTGTGCGAGCGGCAAGCTGGTTAGAAGGGAAGCAAGCTGGAATGTATGACATGCAAGATGTACTGAATTTAAAGTAACCTACATTTGCATTTAAAATGAAAAAAGCCACCTTGCTTCCAAGGTGGCTTTTTTATTGTTTGTGTTGAAATAATTCGTCAGCTTACTATTGAGCGTCTGGAGAATTGATCACTAGTAACGGAGCAGCATCAAGAGATTCTGCATCCATCATCATGGCAATGCGCTGCAACGAAGACAATACTTGAGTTTGCTCCCAACCTTCTAACGCATCGAATTCATTAATGAATTTTTCGTGTAGTAAAGGTGGCGTTGTTTCAAGAATTTGCATGCCTAAGTTGGTCAGTCGTGCATTGACTATGCGTTTGTCTTTTTGGCCTCTGACACGCTCTACATATTTGCGGTCTTCTAAGCGATTCAGAATGGTTGTTACGGTGGCTTGACTGAGAGACACGCTATCTGAAATACGTCGAACCGTGACATCGCCCAATTCTTCAATAGACCGTAAAACCATAATTTGAGGAATCGTTAGTCCACATGCTTTTACGACACGCTTAGATTGTAAATCCGTCGCACGGATAATGCGTCTTAGGTGAACGAGAACATCGTGAAGGTGTTGTGGTGTCGACATAACAATTTCGGGCCCAGAAAAATTAGCGGATTATAGAGGTTTGGCAATCCCTATGAAAGCCAAGTTTAAAATTATTACAGCTCAAAGTATAGAAGTTGAGTTGGAATTGCGAAAGAAAAGAATTGTAATGGCAATGAGGGTCGAATTAAAAGGGCTATTTAAGCCCTTTTAGTGCATCAAATGCGGCAATGGCTGCAGCTCTGGCTGGTTTATAATCAAGGATCGGCATTGGATACTGACAATCTTGTCTTTGTTGTGTCGTTGGGTTGTGAATAGACTTATTGTCTAACGCCGTTAGCTCGGGTACAAAGCGTCGAATAAATTCGCCTTGCTTATCGTAGGTTTCGGACTGCCTTATGGGGTTGAATACTCTGAAATAGGGGGCCGCATCACAACCGGTTGAAGCGCTCCATTGCCAGCCACCATTGTTCGCCGCATATTCACCATCGATCAACTTGCTCATAAAATAGGCTTCCCCATGGCGCCAGTCAGCAAACATCAGTTTGCAAAAAAAGCTGGCCGTAATCATCCGTAATCTATTGTGCATCCAACCTGTTTGATTGAGCTGTCGCATAGCGGCATCAACGATAGGAAAACCAGTTTTGCCTTGTTGCCAAGCGTCAATTTCGGCTTGATTGTGCCGCCAGTTCAGTGCATTGGTTTCGGGCTTAAATGGGCACCCCTTTGATAACGAGGGAAAATGCACCATTAACTGACGATAGAAGTCCCGCCATGCGAGTTCTTTTAACCAGACACTGTCCTGCCATGGTTTGTCTTCCTGACGGCAAGTGTAATGAATCGCTTCTAAGCATTGTCTTGGGCCTAACGCCCCAAGGGCCAGATAGGGTGATAAAGTGCTGGTAGCAGGCTGGGCAGGATAATCTCGATCCTCGTGGTAATGTTTTTCTTTGTGGTGACAGAATTGCCAAAGCTTTTGTCGAGCGATGGTTTGATCCGCGGGCCAAAGGTCCTCGCGATGTGAGTGGTCTGGGTGAGCAGGTAAAGTTGTCTCAGGCAGAGGTGTTGACTGAGGTTCAGGCGCTGGTAATGGTGTTGGGTCTTGTTGTGACAATAGATCTAGCCAGCGTTTGAAGTAAGGGGTAAAGACTTTAAAGGGGGTTTGCTGTTGGCTAAATACTGGTTTCGCGACTATGAGGTCCGCGTCTTCAATATGGCAGGCGATGTTATTTTGCGTCAGCTGAGAGTGTACCGCTTGATCCCGTTTTCGTTCATGGGTTGGCAGCTCTTCATTGAACCAGAGGTGTTGAATCTGATGTTTGATGCAGAAATCATGAATGGCATTAGGTAAAGCAGAAAATCGGTCTTCTATAATAAAATGGACAGGAATACCAAGCCCTGCAAGGGACTTGCAGAGGCTTCGCATTAATCCAAATCTTAATCCTGTTTTAGCATCTGATTCTTTGTGTTCTTGCCATTGCGTCTCGGTAATGGTGAATAGCACGGCAATATAACCTTGTTGAGACGCATGGTAGAGAGCTGGGTTGTCTGCCCATCTTAAATCATTTCGAAGCCATACTAGGTGTTTGATGTTCATACTGCACGTGATTCTCTTTATACGGTATTACGAATGCCAAGTGGACTTGGATAAGGGGTAAAGTAACTTTGCTGATTGATGTATTCACTGCCATGATGTTTTAAGTAATGATGCAGCAAGGTCATTGGTGTTACTAAATTCACTTCGCCTCGACGATACTGTTCTACTACATCCAGAATGTCTTTACGTACTGATACGTCGACCGCATTTTTTAAGTAGCCCACTAAATGCATTAGGACATTACAATGATTTTTGCGTTTGGCTGGCTTGGATAAACAGGTCATGAGTGTTTTAAAATATGCTTCTTTTAATGCTTTGATAGACCTTGGGTCGTTGCCAGACAGCAGTCTTCCTAACTCGCGATAGATAGGCTGAGAATGTGCCATAACAAGGTATTTATAACGACTGTGGAACTCAATTAAGTCTTTCAATTTAGGTTCTTCAGGAACGCTATGACGGAAATCATGATGTGTGAAAACCCGTAATAAGAAGTTTTCTCTTAGATTTGGGTCATTCAAGCGACCATCTTCCTCTACGGGCAGTAATGGATAACGTTCCATTAGTTTCTTTGTGAACAGGCCTGCCGTGCGCTGCATATGCGGATGCCCATTTTCCTGGTACACCTTAATTCGCTCCATGCCGCAGCTAGGGGAGTTCTTCATCACAATGTAGCCATCTAGATGTGCTAAGGTATCAAGATAGTCAGCGCTTCCTGAGTGGAATCGATCCGTTAAATCTTCACCGGTTTTTTTGCTGAATGTCATGATTGGATCGGTTGGGTCCCCTTCTAAACGTAGTGTCGGTCTTGGCGTGCCAAAACCAGCCGCGACTTCCGGACAGAACTTTTGATAGTCAAAGTAATCGCTCAGAACATGATCGCAGTAATTTGAGTGGCTATGGCCGCCATTAAAACGGACATTATCCCCGAGTAGACAAGCACTGATACCAATCGGAATTTTACGTTCTAACTGGTCTGGAGTGTATTTAGAATGAGGCATAACTATCTCCTTAAAACTCTGTTTATAGGCTTGCTGGGTTATTTATGATCCAGTCCGTTAGCGTCAATGCACTGATAAGAGCACCTTCTGCGTCTCCTTGACATAACCAATCTGCTGCTAGACCCACTTGATGTTCAGGAGCCCAAGCGTAGGTTTTATTACCACGGTTCTCGGCGTAACGGCTAAAAAGCCAGCGGTGAGGTTCCCCATGTTGTCGTACTCTTTGTTCTGTGTGTTCAGCAAACGCCTGTTGTAGGGTTTGTGCTATCCATTGTTTGTCTTGTTCGAGATGTTGAGCAGTCCATTCTGGTGAGGTTTGTATGACCCAGCGGTCCACTTCTAAACCTTCTCTACCCGGTTTGTAGTTGTCTTTTATCATGCGCTGAATAGGCGAATCTTTAAGCTCAATGATGGCATTTAAGTCGCTTGGTTGAGTTTCTAGCCACATCGCCCATTGTGATTGATATTGTTTGCAGGCTTGATTGGCTCTCAGCAATAAAACCGCTAGATCAGCGTGTGTTGCCAGTAACATGGCAGCTTGATGAGCTGGCGTTGCAATGATGACCTTGCCAGCTTTTGCGCATACTTGATATTGATCATTTCGCAGTAGCCAAAATGATTGACCTTCTTTATTTGTGAGATGGTCCATCTGCTGTACTTTTGTTGAGGTCATGAATGGTATTTGATCAAGCCAGTGACGAGTAATGCTGCTCATTTTTGGCGTGCCCACAAAGCCAAGAGCTTTTTTGCTGCTAATTTGTTTCCACTGTGCAGCAATGCCTTGCTTAGCTAAACTTTTAAACAGAGATTTTGTTTCTGGGTGACTAGCAAAAATGTACGGTGTGCCTAATTCACAGCTGCTAGTGTCACTAAGTTTTTTGCTGCCCGCGCGACCACCAGAGCCACGACTTTTATCAATCACACAAACTGAGAACCCTGCAGAGGACAGCTGTTTCGCACACAAACTACCAGCCAGTCCAGCACCAATAATGGCAACATCAAATGTCGGAATGTCTTGTTGTATTGTGGTTGATGTCTTCATGATTTTTTGCCTCTGCAAATTGCATTCTTATACAATATAGAACTTTGTATAAGAAAATCAATAAAATTGTACAAAAAAATATTTGTATAGTTTTTATGGGTGTTTTAAGTTTAGACCACTATGAATAGATTGCCTCAAGGAAGTGTTACGTGATGGGAATAAAGTCAATATTGAATGATTGGAAATAGATATGAATAAAGTAGAGCAAGGCTTTTCTGAAAAAACGCATCAAGACAACGAATTAGGGGATTTATCTACACCTAACTTGTTCCCTATTCGAGAACTGTCTCTGAAAACAGGCGTGAATTCCGTTACGTTAAGAGCTTGGGAAAGACGTTACGGTTTGCTAAAACCAAAGCGAACAGGAAAAGGTCATCGACTCTATGATCAGGCGGATGTAGTTCGAGTTGACGCTATTATGAAATGGATTCAACAAGGTGTCGCGGTGAGTAAAGTGCGTGCACTGCTTGATCAAAGTAATGAACAAGAGGGAATGGTTGCTGATACCCAATCGAATAATGAATGGCTGCAATGGCGTGAGGATTTAGTGGATGCTGCAAAGCGATATCAAGAAACTAAAATAGAGCAACTTTATCAGCAAATTTTTTCTCAATACCCAGCTGAAATTGCTATACGTGACTGGTTAATGCCTAGCTTAGAGATGCTTCCCAAGGGAGCGCAATTGGCTTTTGCAGAGTCTGTTTTGTTAGCTTGTTTGAGTAATCGAATAAGCAGTTGGAAGGTGCAACAGAAAGCAGCAGACAAAGAGGTGTTGATTACAGGCTTGTCTTGTCAACGTTTGTTGTCAGCACATATGGCTGCGGCTATGTTTTTAGATAAAGGTATTCGTTGTCAGTTGATTATGACGCCGCAACATTATGAAGATTGGCACGCATTGGTTCGTCATTTAAATCTTAATGCGGTGTTGGTGTTTTGTGAAAACGAGTTGGCCAGTCGAGTGGACAATGTATTGGATAATATGACCGCTTGGCAAACCACTACTGTGGCCGTCGGGGCGAGTTTTTGGCTGGCGGCGAATGAGTTGTCAAAAACTAAAGTGGGGCAAGTCAGCGTGATGTCGGACAGCATGGAAGGCATACAAGCTTGTATCTATGAGCTAAGTAAATAGTACCCAATATCCAAAAGGCATAAGAAAAACTATCAACCTTATCTATATTATAAATTTTAGCAATTTATCTTTCTTCGCTAATATAAATATTAAATCAAGAGGGGAGATAGACAATGATTAAAACAATGACTTTTGCTGTGATGCACTTTTCCATTGCGTTCACTGTGGCGTATTTAATAACGGGGAGTTTTTTGGTGGGAGGTTTAGTCGCCATTGTGGAACCTGCGATCAACACGGTGGCTTTTTACTTCCATGAAAAAATTTGGATTA
Source organism: Marinomonas posidonica IVIA-Po-181 (assembly GCF_000214215.1). Classification (NCBI taxonomy): domain Bacteria; kingdom Pseudomonadati; phylum Pseudomonadota; class Gammaproteobacteria; order Oceanospirillales; family Oceanospirillaceae; genus Marinomonas; species Marinomonas posidonica. The sequence continues at coordinate 2,988,302 of NC_015559.1, read as the reverse complement.
AAATGTCAAAATCGAATGCCACAATGGAGATTAAACAATCCATCCAAAATGCTGGTGAAAGCTATGCGTTACGTTCTATTTAGATGCAATCTTTCAAGCATAAAAAATGCCGCTGTCTATACAGATCAGCGGCATTGCTTTGATCAAGCGACTAATTAGCTTAGAGGATTGATCAAGAAGTACAGAACGATGGCAACAGCAATCGGTGCTGTGAACTTCATAGAGAGGTTCCAAAGTTTGAACATGCCGTTCGAAAGTTGTAATTCATCTTGTGCAAACTTGTCTTTAACAACCCAGCCAGCAAACAATGAAATCAAGATACCACCTAATGGCAGCATAATATTAGCGGTAATATAGTCTAGGAAGTCAAAGGTGTTTTTACCGAAGAAGGTAACATCTGACAGGAAGCTGAAAGAACCTAGACAAGCAATACCAAGAGCCCACACAACAATGCCAAGTGCGATTGAAGCGGTAATGCGTTTTATTTTGAATTTCTCTACCAAGAAAGCTACGGTAGGTTCAAGTAGTGAAATTGCAGATGTCCAAGCCGCCACGCCAACGAGTACGAAGAATAGAGTACCGAACAGTTGGCCAAATGGCATTTGACCGAATGCAACAGGCAGAGAAATGAACATCAAACCTGGGCCTGCACCTGGATCCATGTTATTCGCAAAAATGATTGGGAAAATGGCTAGACCAGCGACTAGTGCGACCAAGGTATCCAAAGCACCTATGGTCAAGACAGTTTTACCGATTGACGCTTGCTTCGTCATATAAGAACCGTATGCCATGATGGTTCCCATGCCCAATGATAGGGTGAAGAATGAATGACCTAGGGCAATCAGAGCAGAATTCCAAGTCAAGGCACTGAAATCGACTTTGAACATGAAGTCCCAGCCTTCACCGAAGCTACCAGTTGTCATTGCGTAACCTAGTAGGATCAACAATAGAACAAATAAGGCTGGCATCATAACGCGCGTTACGGTTTCAATGCCTTTGTTGACACCTGCAGCCACCACGGCCACCGTCATAATGCTAAATAGAGTGTGCCAAAATAATAAAGTGCTTGGATCTTCAAGCAAACCGCCAAATGCGGCGCCCGCTTGGTCAGAAGTTACCCCAAGCATCTCCCCCGTTAGCATGATTTTGATGTAATGCAGTACCCAGCCACCAACGACAGAGTAGAAAGAGAAGATCAAGACGCCAGCTAGCATCCCCATTAGGCCGATGATGCTCCACGATTTTGAGCCTTCTGACTCTTCCGCGACATCTTTTAATGCATTAATTGGGTTCTTACGAGCTCGGCGTCCAATAAAGACTTCTGCCATCATGATTGGAATGCCGACTAATAGAATACAAGCTAGGTAAACCAGTACGAATGCACCGCCACCGTTTTCACCTGTTATGTAAGGAAATTTCCAGATGTTACCCAGACCTACAGCTGAGCCTGTTGCCGCTAGAATGAAAATCCATCGGCTAGCCCAAGAGCCTTGGATTGATGTTTTATTATTCATAGTTATCTCTATTTGTTGAAACCGTAAAACGAGATCGAAGTGAACATATTAAGAGGCCTTGGTAAGTTCTTATTTTGACTTGGGGGCCTTACTATTCATCATGCCATCTTCGATTAGGGGGCGGATTTTCCGAATTTTAACGGCCATTTGCAACATAAAATGCTCTTTTCTTGTCACTTTGTTTATTTTTTGTCTCTTTGTTGTGCATCTTTGGTTTCATTTTTGAATTATTAAAAAAGCCATATAGTTAGACATCTAATTATTTGTGGATTGATAAAACATTCCATGTATAATAATTAGGCATCAAATTAAATACCCTTTGTTTTCTATATATTCCGTCATTTAGGGGGATTTTATGCTTTTTTTCGTCATTTTTTTAGGGTTGTTTTGTGCTTTTACTTTGAGATCAAATTAAATTAAGAGGGATTATGTCAGTCAGTAATATTGTTCTCAAAAAGCCTGTGCCAGAAGATGGTGCAAATGTGTATGGGTTGGTCAAAAAATGCCCGCCTTTGGATGCTAATTCAGTTTATTGCAACCTTCTGCAAACGTCGCACTTTGCAGATACCTGTGTGGCGGCGAAACGCAATGATACTCAAGAGTTGGTTGGCTTTGTGTCTGGGTATGTCTTACCAAATGATCCTAGTACGTTATTTATATGGCAGGTCGCTGTCAGTGAATCAGCTCGTGGAGAAGGCTTGGCGAAAAAGATGGTTGTGAACCTACTAACACGGCAGTCGTGTGTCGAGGTCAAATTTATACACACGACCATTACTAAATCGAATCAAGCATCTTGGGCGTTATTCAGAGGCTTATCTAAACAGCTGGAGACTGACTTTAAAGAGTCTATTCAGTTTGATCAAGAGTTGCATTTTAACGGTCAACACGACACTGAGTTTTTGGCTGAGATCGGTCCGATCCGTCGCTAATTTAGCGACGGATTACGTTATATATTATTTGAATAAAAAAGGAAGCTTACTATGAAAATATTTGCTGAGATTGAATCCGAAGTTCAGTCCTATGCTCGTTCATTTCCACGTGTTTTTCATCGCGCACTAGGGGCTCACCTATTTGATCAAGAAGGTAATAAGTATCTGGACTTTTTGGCGGGAGCTGGCACCTTGAATTATGGCCACAACAATCCAATTTTTAAGAAAAAATTAGTTGAGTACATTCTAGAAGATGGCATCACTCACGGCCTTGATATGCACACCAAGGCGAAAGGTGAGTTTTTGCAAAGTTTTAAAAAGCACATTTTAGAGCCTCGTGGTCTAGAGTATGTTATGCAGTTTACAGGTCCAACAGGTACTAATGCCGTTGAAGCCGCATTGAAGCTGGCTCGTAATGTAACGGGGCGCGAAAACATAGTGAGTTTTACGAACGGTTTCCATGGTTGCAGTTTGGGAGCGTTATCTGTTACCGGTAATTCCCATCACCGTGGTGCTGCTGGGACTAACCTTGGCGCTGGAGTGTCAACGGTTCCTTTTGATGGTTACTTGGGAGACGGTATCGAAACGACGGAATATTTAGACAAGGTTTTTTCAGATTCCAGTAGTGGTGTGGACATTCCGGCTGCGGTGATAGTGGAAACCGTTCAGGGTGAGGGAGGCATTAATGCCGCAAGCTTTAATTGGTTACAAAACCTAGAAGCTGTTTGTAAAAAACACGATGTGTTATTGATTATTGATGATATTCAAGCCGGTTGTGGTCGTACTGGTACTTTCTTTAGCTTCGAAGATGCTGATATTCAGCCTGATATTGTGACCATGTCAAAATCTTTAAGTGGTT